>CAZIOA010000038.1:0-8172 GCA_964540835.1 uncultured Candidatus Saccharibacteria bacterium | reverse complement strand
GCTACATGTACCCATCTGACACACGCTTGCCAGATGCGTACGAGCAGGTGCTCGTAGATGCGATCGATAGCAGAAAGAGTTTATTCGCGACGAGCGGAGAAGTACTTCGCGCATGGGAAATCCTCGCGCCGCTACAAGAGGCATGGCAGTCCGAGCCGACGATCAAGACGTATGGCAAGGGCAGCAAAGCGCGCGACATCATCGAACAGTAGTACGGCTAGCATAAGCACTTGACTTTTTGTCAATTTTTTGGTACTATGAGCATGTATAACCATAAGGTACATGCATGTCCCCACGTCGAAACAACCCCGATAACGAACCCAAACAGACGAATCATAACCAAGATCCGTCTAATCCTAATGTGCATCGTGATCAAGATCCGGCTGTGCGCCTTGTGGATCCACTTCGGGCATTGTATCGCTATGCGGACAGCGACCAACAGCGCGAAGCGTTGTTTCAGCCGGATGGATTTGACGGCGCATATGATTTGTTAGAGGTTGCCAACGACGTGCGTCAGAGCGGCGGGCGTCAATTGGACGAGGGCGAGCAGCTACTTGCTCGCTATGTCGATATACAAGCGCAGAATGTCGTATTGAGCTCAGGTATTAACTTTACGGCGCTCGAAGAAGATTACACTACGAAAGACGGTACAAAGTTGTCGTATCAAGACGCGGCAGCCACCCGTATATCGAACGTTATTCGTTCACTAAAGGGCAAAATCGATCGTTCCAGCGATGATGAAAAGGTCCGACTTAACGAGCAGCGCAAGAGCCTTTATGCCTATCGGAAGCTTTATCAAGATGGTGAAATGATCGAACCTGGATCTCTCTCTGCCGGTCGTGAATTTATGGCTGCTTTGCACGAAGTCCGAAACGATTCGTCACAAGAAAAGCAACAGGCTATACAAAAGGCAGCCATACAGCTTAATAAAAGCGTGGATACATTTGCTGTACAAATGAAGGCTTTTCAGGCAATCCTGGAGCATGGTCGCAAAGAATATTTGCAAACACCAACGCCGCTCGATGAAGGCCAAATCGACGAGCGCCTTCATTATGTTGCGGTGCCGCCCACACAAACGCAGCCTGCAAGCGCGCAATCTGCTCCAAGTAAGGATGTATTGAAAGAGCGAAGAGAGCGAACGGAGAATCAGCTCGCAAGCGTTCGTGAAGAGCTGGCATATGAAAAATCACGTACATTCCAAAGATTGCTGAGGAGTAGCAGACTTGGGCGTCGCGCATTGGCGGTATTTGGTATCGACGCGGCTAAGCAGGAAGAGAATATAGAAAAGCTGGAGGAACGTTATGCGGTGCTCGCGCACCGTAGTTTCGGACTTGCTGCTCTCGATGAGCTGAAAACTGCCAATACGGGCGACAAGGCAGCGCTGATCGCCTCGTCGATTATCGGGGAGCAGGATAAGCTTCGAGAGGCTACAAATAAACGGCTGAGAACCAAGCTTGTCGCGAGGTTTTGCCAGAAGCTGAGCGAGTACAACTGGCGAAGTATAAAAAGCAAGCACTACTGGGTCATGGGCGGTGCTGCCGCACTGGCTATGTTCACACCAGTTGGTGGCTTGGCTATCGGTATGGGCGCAGGGATGCTTGCTGCTGCCAAGCATGATGCGAAAACTCGAGGTCTGCGCGAAAAAACACACGAAGCTATAAACAGCGAAGCAATGCGCCAACACCTCTTGGTCGAAATCAAACGACAAATACAGAACAAAAAATCTGGCAGTCCATCGAATAACCCGGGCAAAGAGGTATTTGACGCCGGTATACGTGAAGCGATGCGTCACTTTGATAATGATCTTGACCGGGAAAACCGAAAGCGTGCTCTATCTCTTGCATTAGGCGGTGTTGCGATGGTTTCTGCTAATATCGGCGTATCGAACCTTGATGCCTTAGGCGAGCCAGCAGCTCGCAACTGGGATAATATATGGAATTCTTGGGTAGACTGGGCACAAAATAGACCACGAGCGATGTTGTAACGTGTGATGAAGCGTATCACACTAAGATGTAGCGGAAGTGGGTATTTTGGTGGTACAATGAAACCCCATGGGAGAAGTAAAACCTATGGGCTTTTTTTTAGACATAACACAATTGCGTGCAGTACGAGGCGCCAGCGAGGAACGGAACGAGCCGTACAAAAGGTACGGTGAAGCGAGTACCACAGCTAGGCAACAAGGGGTCCCCACGAAAATGATTTTTCGTGGGGTAAAGCGAAGTAATGCGCCAATAGCCATCAGCGCGGACAGCTGCGCTGTTCGGCAGGAGGGCGGTGTGTATGTCTAAATTTATATTTGTAACAGGTGGCGTACTATCAGGCGTCGGCAAAGGTATCAGCGCGGCCAGTATAGGCGCGGTACTACAGGCCAAAGGTCTGAAAGTTTCGATTCAAAAGTGTGACCCGTATCTCAACGTGGATGCGGGGCTTTTAAATCCTGCGGAGCACGGCGAGTGTTTCGTGACAGTCGACGGCGCCGAAACGGATCTGGATCTGGGGCACTATGAGCGCTTTTTAGACCTGGAGCTAACGCAGAAGAACGCGACGCTCAGCGGTCGGTTGTTGCAACAGCTTATTCTCGACGAGCGTGCGGGCAAGTTCGGCGGCAAGACAGTGCAGCTGGTGCCGCACCTGACAAACGCGATCCAGGATGCGATACAGCTCGCTGCTGGTGATAGTGACGTGCATATCGTCGAAATCGGCGGCACCGTGGGTGACTACGAGGGACTGAGTTTCATCGAGGCTATTCGTGAATTTGCCGGACGCGCCGGTCGTGAAAATTGTTTGTATGTCCACGTGGTGTACGTGCCATTTATCGGCACGAGCAAAGAGTTCAAGACGAAACCGGCGCAAAACGCCCTCAATGATCTGCGGGGCTTTGGTATCGTGCCAGATAGCGTCATCGTACGTACTGACGATCCGGCACCGGGGAGCGTGGCTCGAAAAATCAGCATGTTTAGCGGCGTGGCAGAAGAGGCGGTGGTGTTGCTCCCAAATGCCTCGACAGTGTTTGAAGTACCGCTGTCGATCGCTGCGAGCGGCATCAATAGCGTGCTGACTGCTTTTACCGGTCAGGACAACAAGCCAGATCTGGGTAAGTGGGAAGACATCGTTTCGGCACAAAGGAAGCAACATGAAAAAACTGTTAAGATCGGGCTTGTTGCCAAATACATGGAAAACGAAGACAGCTATATATCGGTGTTGGAGGCACTTAAGGCAGCGGGGTGGCAGGAAGACGTCGGTGTTGATATACGATGGATCAATGCCGAGTCATGTGACGAAAGAGATTTTGAATCTGTCGACGCGCTTTTGGTGCCGGGTGGCTTTGGCGAGAGGGGCGTGCCAGGCAAAATCGCCGCGGCGACATATGCGCTGGAGTCAGGGAAGCCATATCTTGGTCTTTGTCTAGGACTGCAGGTTGCTGTCATCGCTGCTGCGCGCCGCGCCGGGTTGGCTGAGGCACATAGCAGCGAGTTCGATCCAAATACACCGAGCAACGTGGTGTATATCATGGAGGGACAGCAGGGCAAGGAATCGACCGGCGGCACGCTGCGACTCGGTAATTACGACGCCAAACTAACACCCGGGAGCAAGGTAGCCGAAGCATATGGCGCGACTGAGGTCGTGGAGCGACACCGTCATCGCTATGAGGTAAATCAAGCGTTCAAGGACGATATCGAAAAAGGTGGTTTAGTGATCAGTGGCACGTCTCCTGATGGCAAACTGGTTGAATTTGTCGAAGCGCCCGACAACCCGTATTTTGTCGCCACTCAGGCGCATCCGGAGTTGAAGTCCCGACCGAACCGCCCTCATCCTCTGTTTACCGAGCTTATTCGCAGTACACAAACACTTAACCAATAGTTTGAATTGACAACTATAAGCATAAGTGCTATAATGAATCTATAAAACCACAACATAAACATATGCAAGACAATCAAGCTGACGAACCAATAAACTACCACGACGACAATCGCGTGCTCAGATATCTTTTGCACACGGTCAAAGGGATCAGTCCCGTGTCGGGCGGCGTGCTTGGAGACGCTCTGGAGGAAGAGTACAAAACAGCCGAAGAGGGTGCTCGTATAGGCGAAGAGCTTGAGTTTGAGGGCGACGTCTAATCACGGCTGGTGTCCTCGGCACTTTCTCTCTGGTACTCGACACCGTATGTTAAATACGGTTTACTCCGCTCTTCGAGAATAAAATGCAAACTGTGCTCGAGGTCACCAGCCGTTAAACGAAACCACATCTGTTATACTAGTGAGCAATGGATACAAAAATTGCTCAGCTAGTTCATGAAGAGTTTGGCGTCGAGATTGACGTTAAATTAACGCGACCCGAGCCGCAGTTCGGTGATTACGCGACGAATGTCGCGCTGCAGCTAGCAGGGCGCACTGGTAAATCACCGCGTGAAATAGCGGAGCAACTAGCTGCGAAAATGCGTGAAACGGATGAATTCGAAAAGATAGAAGTCGCTGGACCGGGGTTCATCAACATTCATTTGAGCGGTAAAGAGCTGCTCGCACTGACGCGCAAGGAGCCGCAACCTCAGCGTGCCGGTCAGAGCGTCGTCATCGAGACCAACAACCCCAATCCGTTCAAAGCCATGCATATCGGACACGCATACAATGCGATCCTGGCAGATACGATCGCGAACCTCCTTGCTGTTGATGGCGCGCGCGTTCATCGCGTGAGTTACCATGGCGACGTAGGGCTGCATGTCGGCAAGAGCATGTGGGCTATTCTGCGCGAGACCGGCGGCGATATTGCCAAGCTTGAAGCGATCACGCCAGAGGAGCGCAATCGGTTCATGAGCAAAATGTACGCCGAAGGATCGAAAGCGTATAAAGAATCCGAAGGGGCGAAAAATGAAATCGATGAGCTGGCAAAGCAGTCTTTTGTACTGGACGACCCGACATATAAAGCGGTGTATGAACTGTGCGCCGAGTGGAGCTATGAAGATATCGACCGCATCGTCGCTCGGCTCGGCAATGTTCCTACCGAGCGCCGCTACGTGGAGAGCGAGACAGAGGAACCGGGCAAGAAGCTGATCAAAGAGCACACGCCGGGCGTGTTCATCGAGTCTGATGGCGCGTATGTGTTTGAGGGCAGCAAACACGGTTCGTTTGATAACGCCTATATCGCGTCGAACGGCAACGGTCTGTACGGGGCGCACGATATGGGACTGATCCAGCTGAAATACGCGGATTATCCTGATCTCAGTGAGAGTATCGTCGTGACGGGCGGCGAGCAAGGCGCGTACTTCAAGGGCGTGATCGCGGCGAGCGAGCTGGCTATCCCTGAGCTGAAGGGTAAGCTGAAGAACTTCCCAACCGGTCTCGTGAAGCTGAGCACCGGCAAGATGAGTTCACGTACCGGTGACGTACTCGAGATAGGTTGGTTGTTTGATCAATTCGCGGAAGCTATCCGTGATCGCGGCGGCGAGCCAACTGATGAGATTGTTGCCGGAGCACTTCGCTACCAGTTCCTCAAGGTAAAAATCGGCGGCGATGTCATATTTGACGTGAACGAAGCAGTCAGTCTGACGGGCAACACGGGGAGCTACCTGCAGTACGCCCATGCGCGTGCACGGCGTATCCTTGAAAAGGTCACGACGAATATTCATATGCCCACCGATGTAGACGATGAAGACCGTCTGCTCGTACGCAAACTCGGTGCATACCACGAAGCAGTTCAATTGGCGACTCAGTCACTCGAACCGCATCACATCTGTAACTATCTGTTCGAACTAGCTCAGGAGTTTAATCGCTACTACGAAAAGCACCAGGTAGTCGGTAGCGAGCGAGAGCAGCACCGGGCGGGGCTGGTGTCTGTGTATGCCGATACGCTCCGTGCCGGATTGATGATTCTTGGTATTGCTGCGCCAGAAAAAATGTAACCACGACCCCCACATCGCCAGTCTGCTGCCTAGCGGAGCTAGGCACTCTACTGGCTCTCGGACAAATTTGACAGTTTTCTCTGCGGTGCGCAGTCGGAGTACTATTTGTACACCTTCTTTGCGCTCCTCGCGAAGAACTGCCAAATTTGACCCGAGTGTGGGGGTCGTGGTAGGATAATGACGTATGGGAAATATCCTTCGCCACATCACTGAAATCAAGAGCATTCTCGTGCTCGTGATTATTGGTGCTCCGGCGAGGTAGTCCTGTATATCATCCGTAAGCAGAACGACTCGCCGACAACCCGGCGAGATTTTTGTTTCAACGCTTGTTCTGTACACGGTGCACCTAAGCGGCATTCGCCGTTCGATAACAACCAGGAGGACGCATGTCAAACAAAACAGGCCCGAAAGCCGAACTGCTGCGCTACATGTACGGCGGCGGAGGCAGGTCTGTAGTTGTCTGTACGGAGAGCGGCCACCCCGTACTATCCGAACAGGCACACGAAGACCTGCGGGTCTTCGAAGAGAAACAGTACGTCGATGCGTTGCGATGCATGCAAAGCAACCATCTCGTATGGTACGATCCGACCGCAAACGGCAGGACGTATCGGCTCACGAGACGCGGACGTCACCAAGCGGCGCGTCTTGTCAGCAAGTCTCGAGCAGCGTGATTCCTCCGGTAAAACTTCTCACTTCGCACGCCGTACCGGCGCTACCGTGCAAAGGTACAAAGGCACTGTCTGTGATCCAGGCAGCTGAAGTGAGGTATCGGGCGGAGCAGCAATGAATGATCATTCATTGCTGCTCCGCCCAGCAACACTCCTTTTCTATCGATATGATTTTCAGTACAATGAGGCGTAGTAACAAAGGAGTTCCATGGCAGATAGCAATACGACCAAGAGATCCAAAGTAGCAGCAGCACGTAAAAGAGCTTCCGACCGAGCTCGACGCGCAAAGGAAAACACCGCGGTTATAGCGGTAAACAAACAAGCAAGCAGCTTTGCTGAGTTTATACGGAGTCGTGGCGTCGTCGGTTTGGCGATTGGTTTGGCGATTGGCACTGTTGCCAGCGGTACGATCAGGACGATTGTCGAAGGGTTCGTGAACCCTGTCGTGCAGCTGATCATCGGTACCCAAAAAAATCTAGAAGTGCAGGTATGGCATGTAGACATATGGGGTCGTACGGCTGATTTTCAGTGGGGGGCGGCATTGTCATCACTCATCACGCTTGTTGCCACTATTTACGTCATCTATCTGATCGTTCATCTGGCAAAACTTGATCGTCTCGACAAGAAATAAGCCCAAACGGCGTTTATCGACATCGCGCTACGACGTCACAAGTTCCAGCGCTCGTTCACCGTATGTGAAATACGGATCATTGCGTACTTCACTTTTTGTATCGTGTCAGCAGATACGTCCGTTGCTATTCATGTACCGAGGTGAACCACAGAGGCTATAATAGATATATGAGGGAGGATACACCAGACGATCAATGGCGCGATGTACTGACACCGGAGCAGTACCATATACTACGCGAAAAGGGCACGGAACCGCCATTTAGCGGTGAGTATGACAGTGTTTTCGATCCCGGCACATATAGCTGTGGAGCGTGCGGCATGAAACTATTCGATAGCGACAAGAAATTCGACGCAACGTGTGGCTGGCCGAGCTTTTATGACGTGATTCCTGGCACTGTTGCGCTCCACCCGGATAATAGCCTGGGGATGAGCCGGACAGAGGTGACATGCGCGACGTGTGGCAGCCACTTAGGACATGTATTCGAGGGAGAGGGGCTAGGAACCCCGATCGACAAGCGCTACTGTATCAACTCGCTTAGTCTGAAATTTAATCCTGAGCAAAAATGAACGATATCGATAAAGCTTTTGAATTTGTGGCGCGCGAGGACTTTTTGCCACCGGAAGTTCGTACCGATGCAGGTCAGGATGTGCCCCTGCCTATAGGATACGGACAGACCAACAGCCAACCTTCAACGGTTCGACGGATGTTGAAGTGGCTTGATGCTCAGCCGGGAGACAGGGTGTTGGATGTTGGATCGGGGTCGGGCTGGACAAGCGCGTTGCTTGGACACATTGTCGGAGACTCGGGTCGCGTGTATGCTATTGAGCGTATTTCTGAACTTGTCGCGTATGGGCGTGAAAATAGCAGTAAGTATGATTTGTCAAACGTGTCGTTTCATCGTGCAGGAGAGGCATATGGCATGCCCGAAAAAGCACCGTTTGATCGCATACTGGTAAGTGCTGGCGCAGACGAATTGC
>CAZIOA010000037.1:0-8578 GCA_964540835.1 uncultured Candidatus Saccharibacteria bacterium | reverse complement strand
TGGAGCGTTTATATCTACTATAGACGCAGCTGTCCCCTTATAGATTGGAAGACAATGAACACGGACAAGATAAACACACGGTTACACGAACTGGCCGAGTCGATCAGAGAGTATGTCGTCACACAGATAGAAACATGGCAAAAAGTTCCGTACTGGTCGCTTGAGGCAGAGGGTCGCGGTGGCTGGCTGGATAACGCTCATATACCGTACACGCATGGGCTACACCGTATTTATCCATCGTGGCCGCCACGTACATGGGTTGAACTAGCAACCGGTAGAATCGTTTGCCAAGAGGGTGACGTGCTCATCGATGCGCCCGACAGCATGGTCGTCGAGGCATACATACAGGCGGCAAACGAGCTGGATGCTTCTGAAGTTTTGAAAAGCAGAGTTGATCGTGCTACGAACGGTAACGATACGTTCAACAAAGAGCGAAACGATGAAGAGCGGACCAGGATTCGCGAGCGCCACGATGTACCGACCGTGTGGACAACGCCAGCAAAACCAATCTGCTGGAGCTACAGTCCTTAGACCCGCTGCAAAACAACGTAGAGCCTGCTCCGTTGTGACACGCAGCGGGCTTTACTTTGTCGCGTTTTATAATAAGTAAGTAGAGAAGAATAACGCATAGCAGGAGACATATCATGCAAAAAATTAGACCAAATTTGTGGTTCGATCACAGCGCCCAGGAAGCAGTAGATTACTACGTGTCAGTGTTTCCGGACGCAAAGATCATTAGCACGACGCACTATCCAAAAACGGCCGAGGAGGGCTTGGCAGACTTTCAAATGGACATGGCCGGTGAGGTCCTGACAATAGAGTTCGAGCTGCTCGGTCAGCGATTCGTGGCGATCAACGCCGGACCGGAGTTCACGTTCAACGAAGCAGTGTCATTTGAGATTCGTTGCAAAGATCAGGAAGAAATCGATTACTACTGGGAGAAGCTGTCGGCAGTACCGGAATCTGAAGTGTGTGGCTGGTGCAAGGATAAGTTTGGTCTGAGCTGGCAAGTATCTCCTGAGAACTGGGAAGAGTTGCTGAAAAAACCAGGTGCCTACGCAAAAATGATGAAGATGAAGAAACTTATCATCGCCGATTTCTAGGAAATTCGAACAAAACTCGTACACCACATATAGCGTAATGTTTCTTATTTACAACACTATAAGGTGTTATAAAGCTTGTGGTGAAAAATACACACATAAAATGCTTGAAAACCACATATCTAGGGGCTATAGTGCTATGTAGACACTACATATGTAGTAGTTCAACAAAAATACACATTATGCAAGACGGAGAGCATCCGCCGCCACATCTTTTTTAGATAGGGCTTCTTCTTGCACCCCAAAAATGCGTGAGAGAGACGCGCTGGAGTTGGGAAGTAGTGTAGGGATAATAAATATAAATACCAAGGGGGAATATGAGCATCAGTGTGGTAAAACGCGATGGCACCCGCGAACCATTTGACGCCAACAAGATCAACCTTGCTCTGGTTGAAGCCAGTGAGGGGCTTCCTGATCAGATCAGCAAGGTCGTACAAGTAGCTACGGAGCTGCAGCTCACGCTGTTTGATGGCATCTCGACCGAGCAGTTGGACGAGGCGCTTATCTATACGGCGCTTCAAAATGTCAAAGACGATCCGGACTTTGACAAAATCGCCGCTAACTTGCTACTGAAAAATATATACAAGAAGGTTCTCGGCAACTACTCAAATGCCGAGGAGCTCAAGGAACTACATGTCAAGAAGTTTCCAGAGTACCTGAAGCAGGGTATAGCTGATGGATTGCTCGACAAGCGCATGAACAACAAAACGTTTGATCTCAAGAAGCTCGCCGCAGCTCTGGATCCGTCACGCGATGGGTTGATGCGCTACCTGGGTGTCATCACTAGTCGCAACCGCTACAGTCTGCGCAAAAACAGCGGCGACTCCATGGAAGTCCCGCAATACACGGCCATGCGTATCGCCATGGGTCTGAGCTTGCTCGAGAAAGACCCGACCGCGACCGCGCTGGAATTTTATGAGTACATCAGCAAACTGGATGCCAACCCTGCGGGCTCGACCCGTATCAATGCTGGCGGCTCGTTCCCGCAGTTGAGCAACTGTTTCCTTTTCGATATCGAAGACGACATGGAAGCAATCGCTCGCGGTGTCCGTGATACGATGTGGATCGCCAAAGGTACCGGCGGCATAGGCATCGGTATCACCAAACTGCGCGCGGCTGGTTCACCAGTCAAGACGACCAACAGCGAGTCAACCGGTCCTATACCATTTATCAAGATGATCGACACGGCGCTCTTCGCCGTCAGTCGCAAGGGCAAAAAGCAGGGCGCGGCAGCTGTCTTCATGGAGAACTGGCACCTGAATTTCCCACAGTTCCTGGATTTGAAGCAAAACTCAGGCGATCCGTATCTACGTACCCGTATCGCGAACACGGCGGTTATCCTGAGCGACGAGTTCATGAGGCGCGTCCAAAAGGATGAGTCATGGTATCTGTTTGACCCCGCTGAGACAGCTGATTTGATCGAGCTCTATGGAAACGAATTTGCCAAGCGCTACAACGAATATGTCGAGATGGCTGAAGCAGGCAAGCTGCGCGACTTCGAAAAGGTGAGCGCCCGCGAGCAATATCGTCAAATTCTGACTATCCTACAGGCGACCAGTCATCCATGGTTGACATGGAAAGACACGATGAATGTCCGCGCGCTCAACAACAACACCGGTACGATTCACCACTCAAATCTGTGTACGGAAATCACCTTGCCGCAGGACAAAGACAACACTGCCGTATGTAACCTTTCGAGCATCAATCTGTCTGTTCACTTGAAAGAGGATAAGACATGGGACTGGGATCGCCTGAGAGATGCCGTGCGCGTTTCCATACGCCAGCTCGATAATCTCGTCGACCTCACGAACACGCCAATCCCTCAGGCCATGCACTCAAATCAGCAGAATCGCGCCGTCGGTCTGGGCATCATGGGCTTTTCTGACGTTATCGAAAAGCTGGGTTATAGCTATGAGTCAGAGGAGGCGTACGATTTGATCGATCAGGTGACTGAGTTTATCAGCTATCACGCCATAGACGCGAGCGCCGACCTTGCGAAAGAGCGCGGTAGCTACCCAATGTTCAAGGGGAGCGGTTGGAGCAAGGGCGTATTGCCGATCGACACGCTTGACCAGCTTGAAATCGACCGTGGCGTCAAGCTGGATATCAATCGCAAGACTCGTTTGGATTGGAAAAAACTACGCACCAAAGTCAAAAAGGGTATGCGCAACGCGACACTGATGGCAATCGCGCCAACAGCCAACAACGCGCATGTTTCAGGTACGACGCCGGGCATCGATCCGCAGTTCGCACAGATTTTCAGTCGCGCGACGCTCAACGGCAAGTTCCTGGAAGTCAATGTCAACCTGATCAACGACCTTAAGAGGCTGGGTCTCTGGGAGCGAGTAAAAGACGACGTCTTGCGCTTGCAAGGTGATATCCAGCAAATCCCTGAGATTCCAGACAACATCAAGGCTGTTTACAAGACAAGCTTCCAGTTGAGCCCATATGCCTTTATCGAAGTTGCCGCTCGGGCACAGAAATGGGTCGACCAGGCGATCAGCCGCAATATGTATCTTGAAACCCGTGACATAAGCGAGTACGAAAAGATTTACGAAGCAGCGTGGAAAAAAGGTCTCAAAACGACATACTATTTGCACGTCAAACCACGTCATACGAACGAACAAAGTACCGTCAAGGTAAATAAGGCCGAGGCAATCGTCGGTAGCGGCCCGCGCAAGACAGGATTCGGCTTCGCGAAACGATCGACCAGGGCGGGGACATAGCCTATGAGAGATAGAAAACAGAGCGAAAAACGAAGAACAAAACTCAATAAAAAATATAAAAGCACAGGAGAACAGCAATGAACGCAACAAAAATTATCAGCGACGAAATGACACTAGAGGAGAAACTGGCTGCTATCGACGCGGCGATGGCTGCGGCTCAGTCACAAGCTGACGAAGAAGCGGCAACGAGCGGTTCGGTCGCGGCACCGCTCGACCCGGCGATGCTAACGATTTGCGACGGCTGCGAATAGGAGTTATCAACATGACACGTTTGTTAAACATTTTAGAGAAAGGACTACGGAATTATCATGGCAGGCATTCTCGGCACTGGTATCCAGGACGGACTACTTCTTAAACCGGTTCACTACAAGTGGGCGATGGATCTTTACGACCAAGCGGTCGCGAACACGTGGTTTCCAAATGAAATTCAACTCGGTCAAGATCTTGCCGACTGGAAAAAAATGAGCGACGAGGAGCGCCACGCCGTGACGTTCCTGATGAGCTACTTCAACCCCAATGAGCTGCTTGTGAACAAAGCGCTGGCATTTGGTGTTTATCCGTACGTCAATGCGGCGGAATGTCACCTATACCTCGCAAAGCAGATGTGGGAGGAGGCTAACCACTGCATGGCGTTTGAGTACGTGCTTGAAACGTTTCCGATTGATCGCGAAGCATCATACGCAGCGCACGTGGAAGTACCCAGCATGGTACGCAAGGAAGAATTCGAGACGAAGTTTATCAAACGCATGACAGAGGACACGCTCGACATCACGACGACAGAGGGCAAAAAAGACTTCATCCGCAACTTGATCGCCTACAACATCATCTTGGAAGGTATTTGGTTCTACAGCGGCTTCATGGTGGCGCTGAGTTTCCGTCAGCGCAACCTGCTGCGCAATTTCGCGTACCTTATCAACTGGGTGGTTCGTGATGAATCACTTCACCTGAAGTTTGGCATCAACCTCATCCTGACCGTGCTCGAGGAAAACGAAGATCTGCAGACAGAGGAATTTGCCGCTGAGATCAAGCAGATGATTCTCGACGGCGTCGAAATGGAAGAAGAATACAACCGCGATCTGCTGCCAAACGGCATCCTGGGTCTGAACGCGGACTACATCAACCAGTACGTGAAATACCTGGCGGATCGTCGTCTGGAAGAGCTCGGGTTTGACCCGCACTACAAGGTTTCCAACCCTGCGAAGTGGATGGCAACAGCGAACGACACGTTGGAGCTGGTAAACTTTTTTGAGGCGACTAACACCTCTTACGAAGTAAACGGCGCTAAGAAAGACTAGTATTTCGGCGAATTGCTGTGTTGTCAGCTCCAGTCCTCCCGAGGTGTATGTTAGATACACCTCGGTCCGGGCTTCGCTGTCGCCTTGCACTTCATCCGAACTACTAGTCTTCTTCACCTTCGACAGGCAACACTAATTTAGGAGACAAATATGGAGATTTTGGGAGATTATCGCGGTTTCGTGTCACAAGTAGAGGGTATGCTGGATGAACTCTCTATCAACAGGGATGAGCTGGCGCAGTGCGACACGTTAGCGTATGAAGTAAATAGCAACGAGCGGTACGATGAAGTGAAACGGCAACTTGCACGATCTGCAGACATGCTTAGCGAGCGTGAGGTGAATGGTCGCTTAGTAAGCATACTTGCCGTTGATCCACCACTGAAAACAGACAACTGGAACATACCATATATCGAGCTACTCCAGCCGAAGCCGGGAAGGGAGTACAAGGAGGGTTTGGACTGCGCGTTTTTCGTGACCGCGCTACCGCTTCCGCGTTTTCTTGCAAAGCACACCGACATTACCTTTGATACCAAAGGTCTCGAGAACGAGCTGAACTCATATGTTGAGTACGTTGGCGAGCATGTATCGTTTAAACTACATGACAAACATTTCGGTGCTGTCGTCGAGTTGGAAGAACGACTTCAGAGATAGAGGTGTAATGTATGCTTTTCGCGTTGATACTGACACTGCTGGCGGGACTCTCGACGCTCATAGGCGGCTTGCTGGCCATGCACAGAAATGTGATTCGACGCGACGTGTTGGCAATGGCGCTTGGTTTCGCTGCTGGCGCGATGCTGCTCGTGTCATTTGTCGAAATGATACCGGCCGCCCAGGTGTCGATTGCCGCTGAGTACAAAAATTATGCAATGTCTATCACCTTTGCCGCGTTTTTCGTGGGTATGCTCACAGTCGGTATCATCGACAGGTTGTTGCCCGGGTCTGTGAATCCGAGTAAGCGCGAAGGTAGGGAGAACGAACCGAACGACGGGCTTACTCGGGCAGAGACCACGCGTCTCATGCGGAGCGGCATGCTCGTAGCCGTGGCGATAGGCATGCACAATTTGCCAGAAGGACTCGTGACGTTCATCGGTGCGATACAAGACCCACAGTTGGGTATCGCGCTCGCGGTAGCCATAGCAATACACAACGTTCCAGAGGGCATCGCCGTAGCCGCGCCAATATACGCCGCGACAAAAAGTCGCAAGAAGGCGTTTGTCTATACGGCAGCTTCCGGCTTTGCCGAGCCCATAGGCGCTCTGATGGGTTACGTCGCGCTCGCGTCGATTTTGCCAGAAAGTTTGATCGGAACGCTCTTTGCCGCTGTCGCTGGCATGATGGTATTTATCAGTCTTGATGAGTTGCTTCCTGCTGCTCGCCGATACGCGACAAGCACGCACCAAGCCGTTTATGGAACTATAGCAGGTATGGCCGTGATGGCGCTCAGTCTGGCACTGCTGCAACAGTAATTCATGAGAGGTCCGACCTCTCACAGAGGTGGTGGAGAGGTGATGGTATTCTGATATAGTATAAGCAATGAAAGTATACGTGACTACTCGGTTCAAGGGTGCAGACAACAAGCAGGGTATTGAGACTTTATGCGCTGCTGTACGTGCGGCAAAAATGCGTGATTTTTCGTTCGTCCGAGACGTCGAAAATTACAAAAAAACGTTTGATAACCCCAAGGATTTATGGGCACGAGCTTTTGATGAAATTGGCGCGTGTGACGCTTTGCTGGTAGACGTGAGCGATCGTCCTGCGGGCGGACGCCTCGTCGAAGCAGGCATGGCGTATGCGCTCAGAAAGCCGGTTATCGTGACGAAAAGACACGGAATTGACCACAAGCCATTGTTTGATGGCATAGCCGCCACGGTGATAACGTACAAGGATCATGCTGATTTGACGCGACAGTTGATCAAGTATGACAAGGAGCGCAGTTTCAATATGACGGATCGAGGCACTCTGCTCGTCATGTTTCTGCTCGTCGGCGGCGTCATTGCGTGGTTTTTGTCACAGCTCTTTATACCGCTCGCGCTTGTCGGCGCAATCGTGTACTGGCTGCTTGTGCGCAAGTTTTTCCCGCTCATGCGGGCTTTTGACCGGGTGGTTGTCTATATCCCGCTGGCGGCGATATGGGTGAGCGGCTATTTTCTTCTTGAACCGGTATATCTGCCGCTTGCATGGGCATGGCTGATGAGCTACTGGGTCGTCGTGCTGTTCGTGCTGAAGAAATTGAAGTTCTCGCTCTGATATGTTGCTTAGCGTAGCTTGTTGATGGCAGGATTGTTTGACCCATGTCTTGATTTGGCGTCATGACAACCGGTGCTATACTTAGTACAGTGAAAACAACCCTCGTGATATTTGGCATTACTGGTAACCTGGCGCAGCATAAGTTGCTCCCCGCACTGGCAAATGTCATTGAGTCGGGCCAGACAGGAGAACTCTCAATCGTCGGCG
Organism: uncultured Candidatus Saccharibacteria bacterium; assembly: GCA_964540835.1. GTDB lineage: Bacteria > Patescibacteriota > Saccharimonadia > Saccharimonadales > Saccharimonadaceae > UBA2112. The sequence goes on along the minus strand of CAZIOA010000037.1, from coordinate 1,003 downwards.
TGTCACGGCGTCCGGTAGAGCAGTTCGAAGTGCTGGGCGATCATCACCACCAGTTGACTGGCACGACATCGATGTTTCAGATGGATCTAGATGATTCGGGTGATTATGAAAAGTTGAGGGACTATATCGGCACCGATGAGGGCGAACAGGTGATATTTTATCTGTCTGTTCCTCCTAATTCCGCAGGAAATATCATAGAAAATCTCGGAAACGCCGGACTCAACGCGCCACGCAATAAGTTACTTCTCGAGAAGCCTTTTGGCACGGATCTCACGAGCGCTCAGGCAATGATAGAGCATACGGCCAAGTATTTCGATGAGTCACAGATTTATCGAATCGACCACTATCTCGCAAAGGAAATGGCTCAAAATCTCGTGACATTTCGGGCCAAAAACGCACTATTTCAGCACCTATGGAGCAACAAATTTATCGAGCGCATAGACGTGTTGGCGCTGGAGTCTATCGGTATCGAAGGTAGAGCTGCTTTCTATGAGCAAACGGGCGCGTTGCGTGACGTGGTGCAAGGGCATCTGATGCAACTGCTTGCTCTCACGCTACAGCCTATACCAGACGAGCTCGATTGGGATAGCCTACCCGGACTGAGGCTTTTTGCGCTTGAGAAGATACAGCCTGCAGACCCGACACGGAGCGTTCGTGCACAGTATGCGGGCTATCGCGACGAAGTGAGCAATCCTGATAGTCAGGTAGAGACGTTTGTATCTGTCGCGTTGGAGTCGACCGATCCGCAGTGGCAAGGCGTGCCGCTCGCGCTGACGACCGGCAAAGCCCTTGACCGCAAAAAGACAGAGGTGCGCGTACACTTCAAGCGGACGCACGAGGCACAGAGTAATTTCTTGATATTCAAGATTCAGCCAAATGAAGGTATCGCGATAGACCTGGTGACAAAAAAGCCTGGCTACGAGCGTCGGGTCGAGCATCAGAAACTGAGCTACATGTACCCATCTGACACACGCTTGCCAGATGCGTACGAGCAGGTGCTCGT
>CAZIOA010000036.1:0-8655 GCA_964540835.1 uncultured Candidatus Saccharibacteria bacterium | reverse complement strand
AGAAGGCAATGCAAAATAGAAAAATAAAAAGGCTTATTTATCGCATCCGACATGACTATCTAACCATGAACAACATGGTGCTGGCTGTTGCTGGTTTGATCGCCATCAGTTGGGCATGGGCATCGGTACAGGCGGTGCAACGGAACTATCAGTTACAGCGCGAAGTTGATAGCAAGCGTCGGCAGCTGCAGCTCGTCGAATTGCAAACCCAGAATCTGGAGTACGAACAGAAATATTACCAGAGCCGTGAGTATCAAACGCTTGAAGTGAAACGTCGTTTGGGTCTAGCTGAACCAGGCGAAAAGGTGCTTATATTGCCACCCAACACCGCCGAAGCAAAAGCAGTAGATGCAGAGATGCAATCGACGACCTCCGAACCAGCTGAGAGTAATTCGTTGCCACCAACCCCGTTTCAGCAGTGGATGAATTTCCTGTTTGGCGCAAAAGAGTAAGATTTGCAAAATAACAGATACAATGCTACTATAGAAAAACATCACATACATGCCGCGGGGTGGAGCAGTCTGGTCAGCTCGTGTGGCTCATAACCACAAGGTCGCAGGTTCGAATCCTGCCCCCGCAACCAAGAAAATAAGTCATCGCAAGATGGCTTATTTTCTTGGTTATCGGCGGTTAGGATTCGAACCTGCGCTTTTTGCCGTAGGCAAAAATAGTCGTAGGTATCGCTTCGGCTAAAGCCTCCACTCCTCCGCTTGCTTGAAAAATGAGCAAGCTCCTTTTTCTGCGCTACGCTACGCCGGCGCAGCGTAGCGAAATGCTGGGAAAGTTTACTTTCACCAGCATGAACAAGCGGAGGAGCGAAGTGTAACGGAGCGATACCCTGACCCTCGAAATTAAATATGGCCCACCCCTACGTAATATATACATAGGGGCGGGCCGAGCGGACGTGTCACATGCTGGCGCGGGCGAAAGGGACGTCAGTTGGAAAAGTCGAGTTTTTGTGAGTTTCGACGATCTTGTCAATCCGACGAACCAGTTTGCGGATGGACTGGGTCTCGGCGGCCTTGGAGACCTCTACCTTTAAAAACCAGTCTCCTGCAAGCCAATGGACGGACAGACCAAAGTCATCCAGCTCCTCTTTGATTTGCTCGCCGACGAACTTGCGATCAGCAACTCTACGAGTCATGACCTTTGCTTGTCGGTCGGCGTCCGCAGGGCTGAGACTCCAGCCGTCGCCGAGTTTGGTTTCACCTGGCGATTTGGTCACCAATGTTTCCAGTACCTGCCACATGAGGTGCTTCCTCTCGCTTGGTTGCATGTCGCAACACATCACAACTGAACGGACATCCAGTATGCAATACTATACTGATTATGACGATATACGTCAAATACACATAAAAAGGGGATTGAGGGAGAGCGATCAACTCCGCAGGAGAAGCGCCATTGCTTCTCCGCGGACGTACGGCATGCTCAGCATTGGTCGGGAGGCACTAACCTGCTTTGTGCTCTTGCTTTGTGCATCAAGTTGCTTATCCACTCCTCAAGGCTGTAAACGGCTTCTGGCGTATTGAAATGGTGGGGTGAATACGCCACGAAGATCTGTAGGTGACTTTCATTGTCAGCCTCGGTGATTTTTATTTCGTCACCATGGCGGCTATGGATTTTGTCTTTGGCCTGCCGCCATGCGTCGCTAGTCATCATAGTGCGAAAAAACGGATAATCGTACTTGATGACGCCATGATAGCCGTTGATGGTGTGGATATAGCCTTGGGGCAGGACTCCTACAACCACGTGAACGTGCATCGCTCTCCCCCGTTTGGTACGACCCCGATAGCTTCGGGGTACACAGCTATTTAATAAAAGCTCGTGCTATATGTCTGTGAAACAATTAACTGCTTCACAACCATGCACCGTACTAGGATAATTTACTCGCGCAGACTCGGATTGCTTCGCTCCAGGTGAGAAAGGCATGGGGGGTCGATGCGACATCAGAGGCAGTGAGACCGTGTTTGACTGCAAGCGCCAGTTCGTGAATGAGCTCACCGGCGTGTGGTGCCATGACGGTCGCGCCTACCAGCACGCCTTTTTTGTTGGTAATCAGTTTGACGAAACCGTGTCGGAAGTCGCTGGCATTGCTACGCGCGATGATGTTGATGGGCGCGATCGCCTTTCGTATACGCATGTCGCGACGCAGACAGTCATCTTCGGTCAGCCCGACAGAAGCGATGGCAGGCATAGTGAAGATGACGTGCGGCGAGGCGGTATAGTCAGGAGTGATTTTATTTCTGGAAAAGAGGTTGTGGACAGCAACGCGGCTCTCGAGTAGCGCCGCATGCGTGTGATAGCGACTACCGAGCACGTCACCCGTAGCATAGATGTGCTTCGCGGTCGTCTGCAGATGCTCGTTTACGACAATGCCTTTTGCCGTATACTGTACCCCTGCGTTCTCTAGTCCGAGATCTACGTTTGGAGTACGACCGACAGCAGTGATAACGTCGTCGACACGCAGAGAACGCTCATGACCACCCCGGCTATAGGTGACTCGATGAGCGACATTTTCCTTTTCGACGGCGACGGTACGTGTTTGAGTGAGGACTGTCACGCTCTTTTGTTGATGAAAAAGTTTTTCGAGCAACTCTCCCGCTTCACTTTCATAGTCAGGAAGAAGCCGAGAAGCAGTTTCAGCGATGTATACCTTTGTGCCGAGAGTAGAGAGGAGTTGTGCCAGCTCGACGCCGGTCGTGCCGCCACCGACGATATACACCGACTTTGGCAAGCGCGTCGCTTCCAGCATGGTGCGCGGCGTACCCAGTGGCGCAGTATCTTGACCATGGATATCGAGCTGCTTCCAATCAGCGCCAGTCGCGATGATAAACGAGGCGGCTGAGTAGTGGCGTCGATTGACATTGATTTCATGCGGCGACAGGAAGTGCGCCGTTCCGTGCAGGGTTTTGATACCCTCGCTTTCGTAATAGTTTCGGTTGCCGCCAGCACCCGTCCGTTTGACGGCCAGGTCTTTCCAGGCGCGAAGCGACGGGTAGTTGTAACTCAGCGCGTTGCTGCGCAAGCCAAAGCGCGCTCCTTGCCGTGCTTCGTCGAGGAGCTGAACGGCATGCAAAAGTGATTTGATGGGGACATCGCCCCAGTTAGGACTGGTACCGCCAAATGTGTCAGCTTCGACGATGGCAACTTTTTTGCCCTCGCGCGCAGCAACGACTGCGGCTGCGCTGCCGCCTGCTCCGCTTCCGATAACAATCAGGTCAAAGTCATACTTTTGTTTCTTTGCCATGGTTTTTCCTCAGATTATCCTCTTGTGGTGTTGATAAAAATACGCTGCTTCCGGATGATAGCGCTCCAAGTGACGTGTCGTGAGACGACGGATGTCATGACTTGTGATACCGGGTTTCGTGTCTACCCATACGACAACAGCGCTCGTGACTTTCGCGGCGGTTGACTCGGCTTCTCCCTCGGGACTGCGGACACTGAGGCACGCGGCGATGACACTACGCCGTAACTTATCAGGATCGAAAGGTTCACTTGGGCGCCTTCCCGCTCGCTTGACGACATCTATAGAGAGCGTCATGATAATCCTCCCGCCGTGACACTAGAAGTAATCACCCGCTCGACGTATATGTATGCTCCCAGCACGATGAGTCCGCCCCCAGCAATAAACTGCAAAAACCTCTTGTTGGTTTCGCGCCACTTCTGTATGCGGCTGAGCTTGTGTCCGGCACCGATGAGCAGACCAACGATCAGTAGTGGCAGGAGGGATACGCCACCATAGAGGAGCACGCCGACAAGCTGCCATTCGGGTGTGAGGCGTATCAGTGTAAGCGCGGTTATCACTATAGACGCGATGATAAACAACAGCTCGGCAGCAACACTCGTCAGACCAAGACCAAAGCTTTCGGCGACGTTTTTGGTGGCTCTGGAACGATTGTCCAGATAGCGTGCAAATCCACGAGGGATCCAGAGGGACGTTCCCTCTCCCCTACGATAGTAAAAAAGCCAAACCGATAGACCGACTCCAACAGCCAATCCGGTGCTTGTCGCCCAGAGGATGAGTGGAGTAACTGGAGGCAAGAGAGCGCCAAAAGCATATGCGGCGAACGACACGATCAAAATAGTCATGGCGGCGGAGCCGAGGATAAACCCGCCGACAAGGTTCATCAGACGGCGACGGGCGGTTTTGCGCCCAAGCGCATGACCGCTGAGCAGCGTGAGTACGCTGACGCTCAGCTGGAAACTGGCATGGACAGCCGCAGCCAGCAGAACGATGGCGAAAGCAGTAAGTATGTCAGGACTGTTCATGTTTGTTTTATCCTTGTTTGATAATATTTTACCATAAGTAGTATATACACCACAAAAATTTTATAATACTGTGAAAAGGTATTGCTTTTTTGTAAAGGTTATGCTAAAGTAAGTAATAGCCAATCACGAATACAAACAAGCAAAGGAAGCCACCACAGTGACAAAAGTTTCTATCAACGAAGCTGAGTTCGAAGAAGCGTTTGACAGGATTGCGCTCGCATCGTGGAACCGTCCACGGACAAACACCGAACTGCGTGATTTCGTCCGCCGACACCACGACGCGCTCGTCGACGTTGAGCTCTAAACGAGCATCGAACCAATAAAAATCACTCCTGCGGGGGTGATTTTTATAATGTTGGTTGACATGACAGAAAAAGTGATATGCTTATGCATACAAGCTATTCAGTTGTGAGGGTAAGGTTGCTATGAGTGAAACGGTGCCTATTAACCATAACGATGAGGATGAGCATGCGCGTGCGCATCAGCATGCTCCTTCCAGTGCCTTAGATAAGTTAGAGCCGGTCAATCCGGAGTTGCTTAAATGGTTTCAACGGCAAGACGAAGTTATTTTTGACGTCGTGCCGCATAGTCATCTGGACTATGCCTGGTATCGCGATCGTGAATCATCGAAGCTACGTGAAATCGAGGCGTTTATCAAAACGACCAAGGTTGACAAGTTTACGTTGGAGCAGATGATTACTATCGAGGAGTATGTTGAGGCCCTTAACCGCATGATTGCTGATGGAAATGAGCGGGCTGTAGTGTTAAAGGCTGAAATTTTTGGCATGATTGGCGCAGGTAAGATGGAACTTGTCGGAATGTACACACAGCCAGATGTCTTTTTGAGTCCGCAAGAGCTGGAGTTTTGGAATTTTGAATACGGTGAAAGAATAGCGCGTGAGCTCGGCGGCGTGCCGTCTATCGATAAATATTTACCAGATACGTTCGGTCAGCATGAAAACGCGCCGATGATTGCCGTACATGCAGGCAAAAGAGCGATGCTTTCGATGCGCGGATTCGAACATGATTGGCCGGTATTCATATGGGAGAGTCCGGACGGCAGCCGGATTCCAACGTTTATGATTCCGGGCGGTTATGCCAATGCGGGCAACTTGACGAACCCGGAAATCGAACGCGGCTCCGTGTCACCGGAAAAGTATTATGAAAAGCAAGTCGACGCGGCAACACTTGCCGTGCGCTCTCTCATGAATCGCTACGGTAATCGCTATAAGAATATTAATCTACCGCATATGCTACTCATGAACGGCAACGACTTCACGCAGCCCGACCAAGATTTGCCGGAAGTGCTCGAGGGAGTGCAAGAGAAGATTCGTAAAGATTTAAAGATCAAGAATTTTCATATTAGATCAAGTTCGCTTGGTCGTTATGTTGACCTGGCATTAAATACGCTCGATTTAAGTAAGTTACAGACATATAAGGGCGAAATGCGCCACGGTCGCGAACATTATATATTGCGCGGCATTGACTCGGCTCGAATGTACTTGAAGCAGCGTATGCACGAAGTTGATACGCGTATTTACGAAGCCGGTGTGCTTGTGTCGTTGTTTATTCTTGCAGACAAAAAGAATTTGATTGATTACAGTAAAACCGGTCATGAACCATCCGTGCAGGCTGGTGGGTATCGTCGAGCGATCAAACAACTACTGCCTGTCGGTTCACATGACACGATTTCTGGCTGCGGTTCGGACGATGCGTACCCGTTGCCGCTATCACTGATGACAGGAGCGTATAATTCCGCCAATCAAGCGGCACGTAACTCTATCGCGGCACTTGCTAATCGGACTGATACCTACGGTGCGTGGCAGCACAAGGAACGCGGTCAGACATTCGCGAACCTTCTACCCCATGATCGAACCGTACTTGTGGAATTACCACTACAAGGTGATCTGGAGCACGACCGAGGGCTCAAAGCTATCGTGACAGACAATCATGGCAATGAAACTGAATATCCTACGCAGATCGTGCAAAGAGTCGACAGCCGCTATGCGATCTGTACGGTTCGTATAGATGGCATGAGTTCGGTACAGGTGCGACTGGAGGCGACTGAGGGCAGGCCATACGAAAAATACTCGCCCGAAACGACGACGTTTGAAACCGACCACTACACGCTCGATGTGCTGCCAAACGGCACGCTCAACATCGTCGACAAGCGCACTGGCACTGTCATGAACGGCTTGGCGTTTGAAGACCAAGGTGATCGTGGCGACGAATATAATTTCTGCTATATCGATGGCGACGAAGTGCGAACGACGCACGACGGCCAAGCGAACGTGACTGTTGTCAATGACGGACCAGTCTTTACCGAAATCCAGATTGATACACATATGGTAGTGCCAAAGGGACTCGATGGCGAACCGGGTGCGGAACGTGAGGTCGAAACGCGCTCACAAGACATGGTGACCGTGCCGATCAGTACCAAGGTCCGGCTCTACAAAGATCCGTCGGTTGATCGTATCGAATTTGCGACGACCGTCCGCAATACCGCGCGTGATCATCGTCTGCGTGTGCTGTTTGACGCGCCAAACGCTGCCGACACGGTTCGCGCCAGGGAACCCTATGGGCTCACTACTCGTGAAGCCGTGCCGGTAAAGGGCGGCGAAGGTTGGATGGAATCGCAGCCGATCGCGACGAGTCATAATCAAGGCTTGGTGACCGCGGGCGATTTGGCACTATACGGCAAAGGTTTGCCAGAGTACGAAGCTTTGACTGATGACAATGACACGATTAATCAAGTGGCGTTGACGTTGTTCCGCAGCGTTGGTTATCTGAGCCGCGGCAATTTGGCGACGCGACCAGGCTGGGCAGGTCCTGGTTACTCTACGCCAGACGCGCAGATGATTGGCGAGCACACCTTTGAATACGCCGTGAACTTTGGCGGTCAACAACGTGCTGGCGACGTCATCGCCGAGTCACAGGATTACTTTCACCGTGCCGAGCATGGTTTTGCCGGAGCTAATTTAAACGGTTTGTTCAGCGTCGATATGTCTCGCAAGGTCGAAATGTCGACATTGCAACCTACGCATGACGGAGAGGCGGTACTTGTTCGTTTCTCGAATCCGAATGATGAACCCGCCATGGTCACCCTCGACGGCAAATTCAAGAAAGCTCTCGAGTGCAACGGACTCGGCGAGCTGGTGCCGGGCGACAAAGACATGCGCCAGTTCGAAATCAAGCCGCGTGGTATGGTTAGCGTCAGACTTAGCTAGTATTTTTCGAAGCTGACTTCTACGGATACGATCGTGCAAAAGAAAACATCCTGGTTACCGGGATGTTTTTGCTCGCTGGATAATCAAAGATTATTCAATATCCAGATGAAACCGCCTGTCGATAGCAGAACTATCGCATAGAAAAGGGCGAGTCGCAGAACCGAACCCGGACAATGATTACCAAAGTAAAACGGCCACGTATGTGACCGTCTTGCTTTGGTAGCAGCGGCTGGGATTGAACCAGCGACCTTAGGCTTATGAGTCCTACGCTCTAACCAACTGAGCTACGCTGCCCCGTAGTGAGTCTTTTGAGACTTTGCCAACAATAGTTGGCAAACTAGCTGCTCCGCAGCTAACTCAAAAGGTCTACTACGGGGCGCTGCCCTAAAAAAGAGGATTTTCAAAAAGCTCACTACGGGGCGCTGCCGTCTCTTGGCAACAAACGATATTGTAACAGATACGGAGGAATATTGCGAGACTCGACTTGTTACTGTGCTACAATATTGCGAAAAGGAGAGAGTATGAGCGAGAGACAGCCCGCGAAATCGTTTGACCATTGTCATAATTGCCCAAATATGGGTCGTATCAAGAAAGTACTAGCAAAGCTAGGCGGTTTGCCTGAACTTGCGGAGGGTTGCGAAGGATCGGTTAAAGTAAGTCATGGTGAAATCCAGACATATGTACGACGATCTGGAGATCCTGATCCGGACAAAATAGGGTTTAAATGGAATACTTTGGTCGGTGATGCCTACTACGGTGGAGAAGAGCGTTACAGCAGAACCGACTGGATGACAGAGCATGTTTGTGGCCGAGATGAGATTGCACCGCGTGAAGGCGAAGTGCCATATGGACTGCGAGGTGAGTATGTGCGAACAAATAAAGATGGCAAACGTGTCGCAGCTTTTATAAAGGGTGACGAAAAAGAGTTGGATGAGCACCGTGGCACGCTTGCTATCATGGATCTTCTCCACGCAACGACAGAAATGGAAGATGCGGAAGACGCCGGTGATACCGAGGGTGCAAATCTGGCGCTGAACAAGATCAATCAGTATGGATTTAGTAAACCAATTTCAGCAGGTCGTCGCGGAAGTGGTAGGCGTTGAGTTTAGATAAGTCTGCTACAATACTGCGAAAAGGAGAGAGGGTATGACCGAGAGAC
>CAZIOA010000035.1:5115-8928 GCA_964540835.1 uncultured Candidatus Saccharibacteria bacterium | reverse complement strand
CGTGGCATACGCCATGTGATCAACAACGCCGACATGTACGGCGTCGACCCAAGCAAAATCGTCATATGGGGCGATAGTGCAGGCGGTAGTCTGTCTATGCGTGCCGCAGCAAGCGGCAAATCAGGCGCCAAAGCGGCTGTCGGGTGGTCCGCACCGACCAATGCCTACACCGCGTTGTTCAAATCATACAAGACCTTTCTCATCGGTCTGGATCACTCGACATGTATACCAACAGACCTTGCAGGCATGACCAACTTTACCGATCTGCTCACCGGTGGTAGCGGAGAGGTTGCAGAGTATGGCCAGGGGCTTTCGAGTAACGACTTTACCAATCTGGGAATCGTCCAGGATCAAAATGGCTTTCACTTTGACCAGGACAGTATGGGTGGAGCGGGCGCGCTCGGTACCGTCACCCAGGTACTGACAGCCGCGCAATATGCGTACCAGACATCTCAAAACATCGAAACGATTTCCAACCAGATTCAAAACGGTGGCATCATGAGCATGTCAGGCAGTCTCCTCAACCTTTCGAGCAAAAAGTTGATTGAGTGCATCGACAACCTCAACGTGCTTTCGCCAGCGCTTTTTGCCAGCCCGGAAACACCGCCAAGCTTTTTGGCTGGATTTACCACCGACGACTTGATCGATCCATCGCAACTTGAAGGCATGAAGGAGAAGCTCCAAAGCCTCGGTATCCGCTCCGACACCATGATCATACCTGGTGACACGAGCCAGCCAAACGCGCCCTTTGGCGCATGGCAGGGCAACCACCTCGACTTCGATGAGCGCTTCGTCTGTCCGACCCTCAATTTCATCGATAGTATTGTCCAGCCAGAAAGAGGCAACACCGACTGCAAGACAGGGATAGCCGACAACCCAGGTGAAGCTAATGTCGGCGGAGGCGGAGGTCTACCCGCTGGAGGCGGCGGTTCCGGTGGCGGCGGTGGCTCTGGAGGAGGTGGCGGAGGAGAAAGCTCCAACGGTTCAGCCAAGCCAGCTTGTGATAGCGAAGGCTACCAGACTCCAGGCGTGGTTGGCGTATGCCCCAAAGGACCTCGACCAGCGTCAAGTGGCCAAATTTGCGACACCTGGGACTCTAAGTGTAACGGAGGTACGTCACTTCCTAAATCTGGACGAGACTGCTCAAAAGAGATTAACGGGGTTTGTGGCAACTTTAACGAAGGTATTGTTATCGACACCAGCACAACGTGTGTAGACGCCTCTGCAAGCAGAAGCGGTAAAACGGAGTGTGGTTGATGGGTGAAAAAAATATCTCCAAGCCACTGCTCTTAACCATAGTGCTCATTGGTATCGCACTCATTACTATGGTCATTATTTATCTTTTTGCATGGCGTCCGACCGATGAAGATTTCCAAAAGGCCCTAGGTAACGTTTCGACGCTGGATACCGTCGTACATAATATGCCTGCAGTACTCAACGACTTGTCACAACCTGCATCAATAACCCCTGAGCTTGTCTCTCATTTTATTGAAGGCGTGAACCGTTATGAGCTAGCTTTGTCATCCTTGGAAAAATCACCAGCCACACAGCGCGGATCAGCAAGTAATACGTTCAACTCCTATAGGTCTGAACTGGCTCTTTATGGCCAATCCCTATCATCATTGGCATCATCATTGCAGCTATACAGCGACATCCAAACCGCATGCGACAAAATGATAGCCGACCTAAAAGAGGTAGGTTCGAAAACAGAGTTCGACAAAGTCTCTGCTGACTGTGACAAAGCGATTTCCAGCGGTCAAACGTCCCCAAGTGCGGTTTTTAATGAAAAATTCTTCAACAACTACCAAGAAAAGGCTAAGGAGCTAGTGTCGACAGCGGGGCAAGTCTTCACTGTCATGGACAGAGGAAATAGGAACGAAATCGCTGCTGCGCAAGCCGCTCTTACCATTGCGAATAAGGGCATAAAAAACGCCGTATCAGTCACCGTAGACTACACATTTACGGGTCCTTCTGCTGACACGTTCACTAAATTGACCACTGCACTAAACGATTCCAAGAATTCCTTGGTGCGCTAACATTACCCCCGTTGTCGTAAACCATATAATTGACTTATTAGCATAAGTGTGATAATATTATCATATGGAAAACCGCTCACGTAGCCGACGCAACTTCGACCCGCGCGACCATCTAGTCGCCACGGGAGCTGTTCTCGGCGGAGCAGCGCTTATCGGCATGACCGCACTAAACCTTGGAGGTGGAGAGCCTTCTCCTGCCGAAAAGTCTTCTCAAGGTGAACAGACAAGCAAGATCGAAGGCAACCCCCTCAAAGACATGCCGAGCACCATCACGAATATCGGCCAATATACACCGATCTCATCTGAGACCCGACACTATGTGACTATCCAAGAGGATCTTCCTGGCCCTGCGGAAATACCCGGGACTGGCGACACTACAGAGGTAACAATCGTCGTGCCTGCCGACAAGGCAGATGACTATAAAGTAGGGCAAGACCTTACGCCGCAACAAACCAACGATCTTCTTGAAAGTGAGATCGAATAGTATGACCGATTTTTGCCATAATACTTGCGTTTAAATGACTTTTAGTGTATAATTAAAATATGGTAAAAAACCATTCAGAAGCATCATTTGAAACCAAGTCCATTTTCGGGCTTAACCGCAATAAACTTATAAGAGGAACTGCTTTAGGTCTCGCTGGGGCAGCGTTTCTTGGAGCGGCCTGCAGCACCGAGACAACTGTAGGTTTCAAAAATGACAGGGGTGAGGTTATATACGAGCAGAGCGTTGATGATGTCCTTGATGGCACTGTAAACTCTGTCGAGGAGTTTAAAAAAGGTAGCGAATATACGAAAGAAGAGCGTCTATATATCGATCCTAAAGATTACCAGACTTTCGACGAATCCCTCCGTGTCGAAGATCAGGCAGACTATCTCTACGAAGGTTTCGAGAATACCTATGAGGATATCTTGAACGATCCTAGTTTTCCGCCTACCGGAGAGGAAAAGGCTGTTTTCTACATGCCCGACCTACATAAGCCTCGTTCCGAATGGACAGGCCAGGACTATGCAAACTACTACAGCATGGGCATATTCTACGCAACCAAACAAGATAACGAAAATGTTGCACTGCGTGCTGCCACGGTTGTCAGCCGCCCTGGCACAAACACGTATGGCAACCTTAGGGAATGGATAAAGAACGATGATACAGCCGGCCGTGGTTTGAAAAGCATCTACCGAGCCGTCTCTACGCCCCTCGACGGCAAAGTACTGAAACCAGCCACTATAGGTAATGTCGTTATAGATGAAAACGGTGGTGCGCTCGTTGGGCTTGAGTCACTAACTGACGGCAATATAAATTACACAATCTTTGTAAATAGAAGTGACTCGCATGGTCATATACTCTCGATAGAAGCAAAAACCGTTGACACGCTTGAAGACCAAGTCATCACGCAGTTGATTGCACAAAACTCATAATAATTTAGCTCATTTATCTCTGTAAATGCTTATGTTATAGTATAAGCGTGATTACGCGTATAAAAAGGGCATCGAGTATCCTATTGTTTGCTTTGGCAGGCATTTTTGCAGCGCTCATCATCACTATTGGTGCGAATAGCGCGTACGCTCAGTCGCCTGATGTCGGTAATGATCCTAATCCACCATCTACTAATCAGGATACAGCTCCGACTAATCCAAATGAGTCTGGCGAAGAGGACGACGAGCTTTCCTGCGCCATCAGCAGAATGGGGTGGATACTCTGTCCGCTCATAGAAACCTTTGCGAGTGTCGGCGACCAGGCGTTTCAATTCCTAGCCACGACCTTTCTCGAGACTGAGCC
>CAZIOA010000035.1:0-5015 GCA_964540835.1 uncultured Candidatus Saccharibacteria bacterium | reverse complement strand
GGTATCCGACCAAACCGCCATGCCGCCAAATACCGGTGGAACTGTCAATTCAGTAAGTGGCGGCACGTTAGCGGTTATTGTCGCAGCTGGCCTGTCTAGTATCGCGCTCGTTTGGATACTTTTACCTATCATGATGCTTGGAATCGGCACGGTCGTCATCACATGTATCGTCATCATCATTATATTGCTGCTCCGAAAGGCGTTTATCGTCCTGTTGGTCGTCGCATCGCCAATCGCATTCGTCGCGTACCTCCTCCCAAATACCGAATCGTATTTTCGCAAATGGCTCAGTATGTTTTGGAAGCTCCTCATGGTGTTTCCGGTCGTCGGACTACTGTTTGGTGGCGGACAGCTAGCAAGCGCGATCATCCTCGTGGCTGGCACGAGCAATACCACCGACCGCGAAAGTAGCTATAGTATCAAAACTGAGGAAGATGCCGATAAACAGTGTGTCAAACTACCATCCAGTAGAGAATCAACTGGAAGCGACGACCCCAATAATCCTGTAAACCAAGGCACTAGTGGTGCAAGCGTCGGTGCGTGTGAATCACGCTCGGTACCGCTCTTGCTTGGACTTGTAGCTGCTGGTATCGCCGTCGCGCCGCTGCTCGCCGTCTGGGCGGTGCTCAAGGGCGCTCTCAACGGCGCCGGAGCCATCGGCGGCAAAATCACCGGCGCAGTGGATACGTATACTAATAAAGGTGTTAACAAAATCGGTGATAAATACAAAAACTCAACATATAAAAAATATCGTGATAAAACCGCCGAAGAGCGTAAATCACAGATCCAAGCAGGCACATATAGAGGACGAGGCGGATCATTTAACCCTAGAACTTTACGAGCTAGAGCTAATAGTGGCATCAATAAGGTAACTGGTGGATATGGTGCACAAAGACAATTGATGGCTCAAGCGGCTAATCGCAAAGCGGCGCAGGAAACGGTCGATATGTTTAATGGTGACTACGACCTCGCAATGGCTTGGGTAGACGCGGAGGGTAGCACAAACTCTGAGCAGTTTAGAAACCTAAGCGAAGCTCAACAAGAGCAATTCAAGCGAATGCGTGGGGCAGGGTTGCATAGACAAAGCAATTCATTCCTTGCAGCCGCTCAATTCTTAGGTGACTCTGGACAGGGTAGCGCAGAAACTATTGCTAGAGCACTTATAAAAGCAGAGCAACAGGGAGCAACCCGTACTGACAGGGCGGCTACCTGGGAGTCAGTACGAGCAACCTATCGCAGTAAGGGTCGTGGGGATATATATGGTCAGATGTCAAATATTGGCGTTAACGATAGAGGAGAAAGTGTGTTTGCCGCTGGTGCTGGTGCTGGTAACGACAACGGGCAAGCTGCGCTTGCTGCAATTCAACGCGCCTCTGCGGCGACTCGTATGCAGTCTGAGGTAAGGGGATGGGACGATGTTGTGGCATCCTCTACTCATAGGGTTGGAGCCGCTCGTGACTCTTATGCGCAGTGGCTTGGCGCTAGCGAAAACAACCTGCGCTCCGCTGTTGCAGCGCTTGGTGGTATGGAAGGTCGTGCTCGAACTGCAGCCACCACGCAAATCGAAAGGGTTAGTGGTCAAACAATCTCTCAACTCCGTACAAGGTTTAATCTTACGGGTTAGTACAACTACTTACCGGTATGAAGTTACGGTGTCTAGACTTGAAATAATACACGACTCACAGACATAATAATCTCGCAAAAGCATAAGGAGTACGGTATAATATCCACAGATATGGTGGACATCGTTTACAGATATGAAATCCGAGCCGACACAGTACACCAAAGGGTAGGAGTATAGTCGTGGCTGTATACAAGGTACCTCAGGACGTCGAGGCGGACGACAAACTCATCGGTCCGTTTAGTTTCCGGCAGTTTATCTACCTGATCGTCGTCGCCATAGCTGGTGCGGGCGCATGGGGTCTCTCGCAGCTGTTTATACCCCTCGCGATCATACCGCTGCCTATCATCGTCTTTTTTGCCGCGTTGGCGCTACCGCTGCGCAAGGATCAGCCCATGGAGGCGTATCTGTCGGCGGTCGTGTCGTTTTATTTCCTCAAGTCTCGCAAGCGGTTTTGGCAACCGGACGGTATCGATTCGTTCGTTACGATCATCCCGCCCAAAAACTCCGATCGTATACTGACGAAAAACCTCGACGAAGACGAAGCGACGAAACGACTGAGTTATTTGTCAGAACTGGTCGACTCACACGGCTGGGCGATTCGCGGTGCTGGCGGTACTCCAGATACATCTATCAAAACCGATCTTTACTACGAGTCACAGCAAGCGACAGATGTCATGGACGAGGGATCCGACAACGCAAAAGCCCTGACAAAGCAGTTGCAGGATGCAGCCGCCTCACAGAAAGAAAAGGCTGCGAGCAGCATGAAAACCGTAGCGAAATCATCTGTCTCTCAGGCTCCAGTAGCCACAAAGGTCGAGCCGAGAGCACAAGTCGCTACTTCCACGCCGCAAAGCAGTCAAGCTACTACGAACTCATCGCAAACAGCAGCGACCGTCGACCAAACAGCTAACGAACCCGTATCTACGCTCCCGTCACTCGATGAGATTCGTGCCAAGGAGAAACAAAACGCCAGCAAGCAAGCAGAAAAAGCAGGTCGTGACGCGCTTGCCTACGCCAATGCCCTCGCCGAAGAGGCGAGCGAAGCTGCCAGCAAAACCGCCGCGAAACCGACGGCAACCACTAGCGTTTCACCCCCCACTACTGATACAATTGAGCTGACAAAACAGCAAGCCGAGGCGTTGTCAAAACAAGAGGGCGTGACGGTTCAAACAATTGCAAATCAAGCAAATCGAGTCGCCAACAAAAACAGGACGCTACGCAGCGGCGACGAAGTGGTAATTTCACTTCACTAAGAGGAAAAGGGATACAAGGGCATGCCTCCAAACCAACAGCAACAGCAGCCACAAACACCCGCGCCTGCACAGGGTGCCCCTGCTGCTGGTGCGCCTACACAAGGTCCACCCGCGCCAGACGTGCCGATCCCTGATCTGCCAAACCAGCAGGCCGAAGCGCATCAACCCGCGCCGCCAACCAACCCAAACACGACCCAAAACAGTTTGTTGTTTTCTGAGCTTCGCGACAATATGGTTATCATGAATGACGGCAGTATGCGAGCCGTGATTGCCTGCAAGTCTATCAACTTCGACCTGATGAGTAGCAAGGAGCGCGAGGGTATCGAGTATAGCTACCAGAACTTCCTCAACTCGCTGTATTTCCCGGTGCAAATCCTCATACGTTCGCAGCGCGTCGATATCGGTCCGTATATCGAGCGCCTGACAAATATCCGTCGTGATCAGGAAAACATGCTGCTCAACGTCCTGACCGATGACTATATCGACTTTATCGATACGCTTTCGCAGGAAGCAAACATCATGGACAAGCAGTTTTTCGTCATCGTGCCATACTGGCCACATGGCGATATCGACACTATCAAACGAAGCAGCAAGAGCTTGTTTGGTACGATATTTGGCGGCACGCCGAAACAACGAGCCATCGTCGTCAACCACGAGCAGTACGAAAAGGCAAAAGACGAGATCAAAAACCACGTCGACGCTGTCATGAGCGGTTTGTTCCAGCTCGGTGTCAAATGTGTCCAATTAAACACAAAAGAGCTCGGCCATCTGTACTACAACTTTTACAATCCCGATACCGCAGTCCGTGAACCGTTGGGCAATTTCGAAAGTATCACCGCCATGTACGTCCGCAAGGGCGAGGGTGAGGCGCCACGACCACACCTCATACGGGAGGAGCCTTAACCAATGAGCGCCAAGAAGCAAAATGTCGACATCGCCGCTCAGCAGCGTGCTCGCGAGCAAGCTGAGGTCGAGCAAGCGTTTCAAAAGGGTATCACCACGCTACGCGACTTGATTGCGCCGTCATCTCTTGAGATCCACGCCAGTCATTTCCGCCTCGGCACCAAATATGGCCGGACGCTTTACGTGTATGCGTATCCTCGCCAAATATACACCGGGTGGCTAAGTAGCATCATCAATATCGACGAAGTTCTCGACGTCAGCATGTTTTTCTACCCGGTAGAGTCCGAGATCGTCCTGAAAAACTTGCGCAAAAAGGTGACGCAGATGCAAGCCACCATCGCTATCAACGAGGAAAAGGGGCGCACGCGCGATCCTGGACTCGAGGCAGCACTCAACGATGCCGAGGAATTACGAGATGAGATACAGGTCGGTTCTGAGCGATTTTTCCGCTATGGTCTCTATATCACCATGTACGCCGACAGTCTGGACGAGCTCGCATTTATCCAGCACAAGATCGAGACGATTTTTGGCCAGCAATTGGTGTTTAGCAAGGTCGCCTCCAGCCAGCAGGAGCAGGGGCTCAACTCCACCGTGCCGCAGATGACCGACCAGCTACAGATCCGCCGCAACATGAACACCGGCGCGATCTCGACATCATTTCCATTCACGAGCGCTGATCTCACGCAGGAAAAGGGCATCCTGTACGGCATCAACATGCACAACAACGGTCTGATCATCTTTGACCGCTTCACGCTGGAAAACGCCAACATGGTGGTGTTTGCAAAGTCCGGTTCTGGTAAATCATTTACCGTCAAGCTCGAAGCCGTCCGATCCATGATGATGGGCGCCGACGTGCTGATCATCGACCCGGAAAACGAGTACCAGAAGCTATCCGATGCTGTCGGTGGTAGCTATATCCGACTGAGCCTCAACTCAGATGTCCGCGTGAATCCTTTTGATCTTCCACGCGTCATCGACACGGCGGAGGCAGATGACGCGCTCCGCGCCAACCTCGTGACACTGCATGGTCTGTTGCGCCTGATGCTTGGCGGCGCCACGCTGCAAGCGAGCGGTCAGACAAACGTCACCGCCATGACACCGGCCGAAGAGGCGGATCTCGACCAAGCACTGATCGACACCTATGCTCGTGCCGGTATCACCAGTGATCCGTTGACTCACACGTCACCTCCGCCGACGATGGTCGACCTCTATGACACGCTCGTCCATATGGAGGG
>CAZIOA010000034.1:0-9423 GCA_964540835.1 uncultured Candidatus Saccharibacteria bacterium | reverse complement strand
TGGTACCGAGAAGTGCTTTCATAGCGCTTTGCTCCCATTTAAAACCTCCGGTGGCAGGCAGTATCCCGCACCAATTCACGGCGCTACACAATCTGATTACCGATTGCTACACCCGGAATTGGTGCGGGACTTACCTATTCACGCGGAAGCGTAGATTTATATTACGTAATAAGTTACCAAGCAAATATAGCATAGAAATAGGGGTCGGTCAATACATTTTATCTGTAACATTTAGGCTGGAGGAATACGTAGAGAGTGCAGATAGTTGCTTGAGTTGCTTTTTATACACACAGATGTTATTGGTAATCACACGTTCGTTCGGAGGTCCTGAGCGAAAGACAGACAGAAGGGTGAGATTGTGTTCACGATCTACGGAATCTACAAGAACGCAGACGAGACGGAGGGACGAGGTCCCATGAAGCTTGTCCATAATGTCTCAGATGATGAACTCGCCAAAAAATTCATCGAGAAGCAGCCTGATGCCTATGGGCGCAAGCGCGAATGGAGCGGCGGCCGCTACGGAGACTATGAGTTTCGGGAACATGTAGTTTTCGAATCACTCGAGGAAATCGACGGCTATGTTGCCGTCAGTGCCCGGCAACGCGCACTCGCCAAGCTCACTGATGAAGACAAGCGAGCACTCGGACTGCTCTAGTACCTTACACCGTCCAGAAGCCCTGCGACAAAATCGCAGGGCTTACTTTTTACAGGTATAATGTGAGTGATGCTCACGCTTCATATCAAAAAGCGCAGGTGGTTTATAGCTCTAGTAGCTATCGTTCTGCTAGTGTTTGCTTGTGTTTTAGGTGTGCTGTATCACCGTAGCAACGAAGCGCTCGCCAAACAGCAAACCGAGGCGAAGGCTCAGATCGCGAAACTAAACAAAAAGATTGCCGAAATCAAAGAGCGCAAAGAGGCAGAGCGCAAAGCCAAGGAGGAGGCTGATCGCAAAAAACGTGAAGCTGCCAAGAAGAAAGCAGAGGCAGAAGCTGCGCTCCGTAAGCAGCTCCAGGGGCGGGTCGTCACGCCAACCGGATGCGCGGCGAAAGGTCCGCATAGCGATCCGAATAAAATCGACGTGGTTATCAATAAAAAGCGCTGCTTCGATCCAATCAATTTCACGCCACCTGATCTCGTCAGTTATCAAGGGTTTATCGTGAGTGCAAAGATTTTACCCCACCTCTCCTCCCTGTTCAATGCTGCCGCAGCCGCTGGCGTGCCACTTAGTCTGACAAGCAGTTACCGTTCATACAGCAACCAAGTCACTACATACAACCATTGGGTGCAAGTCAACGGCAGTTACGCCGCTGCCGACAAGGTCAGTGCTCGCCCCGGCTATAGCGAGCACCAGACCGGCTTTGCAGTCGACTTGGCAGCCGGTGGCTGTACCCTTGAGTGTTTTGGCAACAGTGCACAGTATGCATGGATGAAACAAAACGCTCATAGATATGGCTTTGTTGAGCGTTATCCTGCTGGACACGAGGTAATTACTGGCTACAGTCCAGAGGCTTGGCACTGGCGCTATGTCGGCTCATCCGTCGCGCAGGCCATGAAATCAAGTGGCGTCAAGACACTTGAGCAGTTTTGGGATATCCTCGGCGGCGGATATTAGATGACGATGCCTGCTGGGACGAAATAGCTTAGAATCGTTACGATGACCAAGACCGCATACCAGATCTTGCGATCATACGTGTCTTTCTCGAGCAGTCTGATACCTACAAGTGCAATCATCGCGCCGATCGGAAAAGCGCTAAAAGGTATGCCGTTCCACGACAATGGCGTTACGAACTTGAGCCAAAACGTGCTGAGGATCACGACGATAACCAGTTTGAGGAAATACACCCCGTCTGCTTCCGCGATACGCTCTCTCACCCGGCGACGCGGACGGTTACGACCGTAGGTTCGATGGCGAGGTTTTCTCGTTCTTGTTTGTGTTTGAGCCATTTCTCATATGATACCATAAGCGGCATTATTCTTGAACGACCAAGAATCAAAAAGCTCGCATCTATTTCCGGAACCACCAGGACCTCCGGTACCGAAATAGCGGTCACGCCAGGACGCCCACTCGCTTTGCTCGGAGACGGTTTGTTCTATACTTTAGTTAATCGAACAAACATGCTGGCGTGAACTATTCCGCTATTTCAGCACCATCCGTCGTAGGCTCCCGTAGGCGATGCAACAAAGCGCGACACGGTCGCTCATAAATATCCGCAAGTTTCTTGCGGTGTAGCTCATGTGACATCCGCAGACACCGGATAAAGCGACGAGGACTCTCCTGGAGAAGTGAGAGATGTTTGAGCCCGACAGTAGCGCCTGTCGGCGCGAGTTCTCGAACTTCCCAAGAGAGCATGAGGAGCTTTTTACCGCGAGGCGAGGTAGTCACGAGTCTTTTGATTCTTTTGGGCGGCGACAAAAGAAGACTCTTGGTTCTTGGAGTCACAGGAACAAAAGAGCCCGTTTGGGCTCTTCATGTTTTCTCCGTAATTAAATTACATGCGGATTTCTGCATCCACACCAGCTGGCAGGCTGAGGTTTTGCAGGCTGTCGATAGTTTTTGGCGTCGCGTTAGTGATGTCGATCAGACGCTTGTGGACGCGCATTTCGAACGATTCACCGCCGGTTTTGTAGACGTGCGGTGACTTGACTACCGTGTATGTGCTGCGACGCGTAGGAAGCGGCACAGGACCAGCGATACTGGCACCGGTACGGATAGCCGTGTCGATAATTTGTTTTGCCGACTGGTCGATGACCTTGTGGTCGTACGCTTTCAGACGGATGCGAATACGCAAGCCTTCTGCTTTGCCTTTTTCGGCTGCTGCTGCAGACATAAAATGACTCCTTTGTGCTATACCGTAACCTCGATCACATTTTTGCGATCGCCCTGTCGAATGACGAGGTCAAACGACTAGAGCCGCTCGATTCGTTGTCCGCCTCCGCCGACTGGCGGATGGCGGACTAACGTCTGGCTGAGTTCTCGGTATGATTAATTAATACAAGACTATTTATAGCATAAAGTCATGGTGTAGACAACAATGGTTTTTGATAGTATAATTTTTTCAATCCCCACCACCTACCAAGGAGTACATATCATGGGATTTGGCAGTGAGACGGCGCGCAGGGAGTACGAGAGTCGTGTCAGCGCAGAAGCGGCGCACCAGAAGAAGCAAATACAGAGTGCGGTCGAGCACTTCCGGTCGCAGATGCCGAGCATCATTCATCGGATCGAGATGAAGGTCAACGACGACATTCGCCGAAACGGTAAATGTGTCTCCGTCAGGTTGAGGATGCGAGGCAAGGACTTCGTCCCCGCCACCTGGCTTACCGGCTCTGAGGGGCAGGTATTCTTCCTGAACGAGCTGCGGGCCTTCGAGCCGAAGGTGGCGAATGCCAGTGCCCGTCACATCGATCGGGACAGATGTCATCTGATCGTCGATTTCAGTCCGGCGATCACCTAACCCGCCCATCACGTCGAAGGCCCCCAGGCCTCCGTGGTCTGGCGGACTAGCCCCGCATCAATTCCACGCAAAGTAATCTACGATCAGATTGCGGTGCTATGCGAATTGGTGCGGGGTTTTCGCTTTTGCTAAATATTTAGTATACTGAGCGATAACATGAGCGAAATGCCCCGAGAGATTCCGGCGGAAATCACAGAGGTAGAGGCAAGACCAGCTGACTACGAGCAGTTTGAACCGGCTTTTAGACAGCTCGCTCAAGACCTCAACTGCAGCGAGGGCGAGGAAGCTCGTGAATGGCATATCGCCTGTGCTCGCGGAGAGTGTGATGACGACCAGCACTATATACAGTGCGTCACGCATTATGCGAGACTAGCTCATGACTCTCATGGCTACTATGGGGTGACTCTCGAAGATACAGACGTCCTGCATACAGTCTACAAGGCAAGTTTCGGCATAGCCGATATACACTTTCAGTCAGGCCACTATGACAGCTGCCTCTTGGAGCTCGAACGGCTTACAGATCTCATGAGAGTCACGAAGCACGACAAGCAATCAGATGTGCAGCAACTCGTGGATCTGTGTCACCAAAGGCTACTGGAGCAAGGGTCGAGTGATAGCGTCGTCGCGAATCACTGCAGCACAGATGTCGGCTATAGCTATTTCCCCAAACTAACTGAGCTGGCGCTTCCAGTCCTGGCAAAAAGGCGCGGTTTCGACGAAACCGCAGGTACTTTTGATATGCGCAGAAAAATCGTCTCTCTCCATAAAGAACTCGAGGTACTTCCACCGAATTCAGATACGGCAAATGATATGTATAAGCGCGCTTCGGTACTGCGCAAAACCTATATCGAATCGGCATATCGTCGAACAAAGATCTGGACGGGTGATAGCGAATCGGGTCGTAGGAGGTTCGCAGAGGGTCGAGATATCATGCTTGCGCTACTCTACTATCAGATTAAGGATAGCGACTGCTTGCGGACACTCTCAAATGCCATAAAGAGCCTGAAGGAAAATGACGACTGGCTTGATCGCGACATAATCGAAAGCGTCGTATCTCATCTCCAGGCAGAAGAAGCCTATCAAGCAGAATTCTAAACTCTCATCACTAAGCACCAAAAAGAGCTGCCAGATGGCAGCTCTTTTTTGATTTGGTGTACCGTGACTACTTAGTAATCTTGGTTACGACGCCTGCACCTACGGTGCGGCCACCTTCACGGATAGCGAAGCGAAGACCATCATCCATAGCGATTGGAGCGAGAAGCTTCACGTTGAAGGTTACAGTGTCGCCAGGCATGACCATTTCCTTGTCAGCTGGAAGTTCAACTTCACCAGTGACGTCAGTCGTACGGAAGTAGAACTGTGGCTTGTAGCCTTTGCTGAATGGAGTGTGGCGACCGCCCTCTTCCTTTTTCAGGACGTAAACTTCAGCTTCAAACTCAGTGTGTGGCTCTAGTGTGCCTGGCTTTACGACTACCTGACCGCGCTCGATTTGCTCGCGCTCGATACCGCGGAGCAGCAGACCAGCGTTGTCACCAGCTTGACCCTGGTCGAGATTCTTCTTGAAGGCTTCGATACCAGTTACAACTGATTTCTGAGTGTCGCGGATACCGACGATTTCAACTTCGTCGTTCAGCTTGATAACACCCTGCTCGATACGACCGGTAGCAACTGTACCACGACCCTTGATCGAGAAGACGTCCTCGATAGGCATCAGGAATGGCTTGTCGAGATCGCGCTGTGGCTCTTCGATGTATTCGTCGAGTGCCTTGACCAGTTCCATGATAGCGTCCTCAGATGCCGCATCACCCTCGAGAGCCTTGGTAGCGGAACCCTTGATGATAGGAGCGTTGTCGCCGTCATAACCGTTCTTGGTTAGGAGTTCACGAACGTCCATTTCAACCAGTTCGACGAGCTCTTCGTCAGCAAGGTCCATCTTGTTGAGGAAGACGACGATCTTTGGTACGTTCACTTGGTGAGCAAGCAAGACGTGCTCACGAGTCTGTGGAAGCGGACCGTCGTTGGCAGCGACCACGAGGATTGCGCCGTCGATCTGGGCAGCACCCGTGATCATGTTTTTGACGTAGTCGGCGTGTCCAGGCATGTCAACGTGTGCGTAGTGACGTGCTTCTGATTCGTATTCCTGGTGAGAAGAGGCGATGGTGATACCACGTGCCTTTTCCTCTGGTGCGTTGTCAATTTCGTCATATGCACGAGGCTTGTTGACATCGCTTGGCAGTTTCTTAGCCAGAACATGGGTAATAGCTGCCGTTAGTGTTGTTTTACCGTGGTCAACGTGACCCATGGTACCAACGTTGACGTGCGGCTTGCTTCGATCGAAATCTGCCATTTAGGTGATTCTCCTGAATTAAATATTATTTTTCGCGCAGCTTCTGCATCAGACACAAATCTAACAGAGACTCTGCGACGTATGGAGTTAATTGTACCGTGTTTTATAGATTAAGTAAAGGGTTTTACAAGTATCAAGCTGCTTGCCGTAACGGTTGCAAGAGAGGCTTCGGCTGTTCGTAACGCGGCTCTTCAATGACGCCGCCTCCGCGAGGAGGGTCGCCTTCCATTAATTTCACAATCAGTTCAGGATTTTCTGGTCCATCAGCGTGACCTCGCTCATCTCGCGCTTCATCGATCAGACGTATGACCGTGCCGCCAAATATTCGATTGATTTCCTCGTATGACGCGTCGGTGTCAACTACGCGATCGTGTTTGGAAGAGATATAGAACACTCTTTGAGCCGCGCCCGTCAATTCACCGTCAGGGATTACCGAAAGATCCGTTTCCTTGATGAATTCTGCTTGGTGCTTAACCGCGCGTAGCGGCGTATTTGCCGATGATAGCTTATGTCCGCGTATCTGCTCTTTCGTGACCTTGGGACTATGGTTTATATTGAGCTCGCGTGCTTTGCGCCTCATGAAGCCCCGGTAAAGCCGCGAAAACGTCCAGCTTGGAGGAACAACCTCTGAGAGGAGCATCGCAAACCGCGTTCCTTTGTCCAGAGTGCTCTTTGCCGAAGGGGTCGAATCAAATATCAAGGTCTCTATCTCGCCGAAGCCCTCCCGATACTCTGGATCGGTCAGAGACTTTATGAATTTCATGCCGCCCATAGATGAACAATAGACTATGGCTGCTCTTCCCATATCACGTGCGCGCGCCTCCAGCTCCTTCTTCTTGATGTCTTCCAGGTCGAAGTCATCATCGGAATACGCTTCGTGATGCGTCGTGCCGATATGCCGGATATGAGGCTCGAGCATCTCACCGATATATTCGCCATCCGCCCTGCAGCCAGGCATGATATATATCGCCTTTTCGCCGTCGTGGATGCGGTCTATCACTCGAGCTTTTTTATTATACTGCTGACGGTCTATATCCGTAGCTATTTTCTCTATTCCTATGGCAGTCAGTGCTGCTAAAAAAACACCCTTGAGCAGGGTGCCAGCCAAGCTGTTGCCTGGTTTGTGTTCCATGTTGTTTTTGTGAGCCATTTGCATAACTCCCTGTACTCTCTTGTGAGAACTACGTATGATGCTTTTTATTTCCCTTTACGCGTACTCCACTTGTAGTATATCCGATGTGGTGAAAATGTCAACCTATTTTACAACGTTCTTTTTTATACAACTTTATGTCCTGCGATGACACTATGGTTCCATCCTTTTTAACGAACTCTTTGATATGGTGGTTTCACGAAATTCTCCGGGGGGTTTGCGGAGTATCATGCGATACTCGTCCGGGTTCTTTAGACTGTGGCTAATCCATGGTCGTCGTCGACTTTTGGTCCATCTCCATTTGCCGTCATGAAGAGTGTTGAGATCTTTGAACGAACTCTCGAGATTGACCCTCCAGTCATAGTGTGCGGAGAGATAATGCTTTGCAGGTATATGCTCGCTGACATGCGCGAGAGAGCCAGGTATAAGCTCATCGCCGCTCTGATCCTCCATCCAGTGCAGCTGAGACAGACTCGCGTATCTCCATGCGCCATCAGCACCGAGCAGCCAATCGCATGCCCTGGCAATCGCGTGTGATGATCGCAGGCTCCTGGCTTCGTGCAGCAAAGCGCGCACGTATGGATGAAGGTTCGAAATACGCGTCACGCCCGAATCGCATATCCAGTAATCAGTCTTGCCTGCATCGGCATCGGTGATAGTATCCTCCACCTCAGGTATCGTCATTAAATGATTCGTCACCATAAGTCCCATGGAGCAGCTAAACAGCGCCTTTCGGTTGTCGCTGCTACTGTCGTATGCCTCAAGAAACCTCTCAGTTATCGAATCAATCGAGAAACCCTTCTGGGGATAAGAGATGAAATACGAGGTACCAAACTCCTCGAAGCAGGGTCCAAGCTTGTGCGCGTACTCTGCGGCAAGCGCACCGTTCCCCAAAACCAAAATGGCAGATAGATCACCTTTGCCGGGTCGCTCTATAAGCGTTGCCTGATCATGTACCCGCTCTTTCGTACTGCGAAACTCGTGACTCACGCGCACCTCAACTTACGTTCATATTGTCCCAGGTATACCGACTATCGCTTCGAAATGCAACCGCTAGGTATGGTGACGGAGTGCGGTATGCCCTATCTTAAGCATGTGTTTTTCGCGGTAATTTTCGAAACTCTCCTGGCTTATGCCATGCGTGGCGATAAAGGCGTTTAGTCGCTCTGAACCTATGAAGTGCGGTAGCATGACATAGCTGACACCGAGTTTGTATAGCTCTGCCGCTTCTCCATAGTTCGAAGAGTAGCACACGATCACCGCCTTGTCGGTGCGACGTCGAACATATCTCACTAGCGACTTGTTTACCTCGTGATCATCGATAGTGTTGATAATCAGCCGGACAGAGTCCATGTTGAGCTCAGAGAGTAGCTCTGGGTCTGTCGCGTCACCATAGAGGTAATTTATATCCGCTCGCTCCAAGTCCTCGATAACTTCTGGATCGTAATCTACGACGACAAACCGTTTTTTTAGCTGACGAAACGTCTTCAGATACTGATGTCCGCCGTTGCTGTAGCCGATAAGCACGAGCGGGTACTCCTTGGCCTCTCGTTTGGCATCCTCGGCATTTTTGCGCTCAAACAACGAAAGGTGTTTCTCGATCTTGCTATAAATCATGTTGTCGTACTGCATCAAGTATGTCGATACGGTAATCGTTATGAGCGCGACAAACGTGATGATTGATGTCAATTCGGGACTCACCATGCCGGAAGTTGCCGCGAGAACGATGAGGATGATTGAAAACTCGCTGATCTGAGACAGGTTGATACCTGTTTTGAAACTTGTGCGCCGTGTATACCCCAGCACACCAAGCGCCAGCATGACGACGATCGGCTTTAGGACGATGACGGCAATAGAGAGTACGATGGCTGGGAGTAGCGTTTCGCCAAAGTCAGTAACATGCAGATACTCTCCAAGATGGATGAAAAACAACACGACAAAGAAATCCCTAAGCGGCTTCAGTCGTGCGCGGATCTGGTGAGCATACGGCAGGTGCGCAAGCGCGACACCGGCAAAAAGTGCACCGATCTCGATCGAGAATCCCACGATGCTGATAAGCGTCGCTATCCCGAACCCCCAAGCAAGAGCAAACAGAAACAGTAGTTCCTGGGATTTCGCCATCATCTTGGTGACGCGCGGCAGTACTTTCATGGATAGGAATGTCAGCACCGCGATCACGAGCACGCCCTTCAGGAGCAGAAGCGCGACGTCAAATCCGTCCAGGTCGCCTTTTGACCCGGCTGCAACCATGAGCAAAGCAAATGTCGCTACGATATCGTCGAGGATGATAACGCCTATGGCGATTTGTCCGTTCAATCGCGTGATTTCCTTTTTGTCACTTAGAACCTTGGCGATGATGATCGTACTACTGAAGAACATCGCCAATCCCACGAGCACGGCCTCTATGACAGCGAAGTGGTATGCGGTCGCGATGAGATAGCCGATCGTACCCACGGTCAGTAGTATTGCCG
>CAZIOA010000033.1:0-9445 GCA_964540835.1 uncultured Candidatus Saccharibacteria bacterium | reverse complement strand
TATGCTAGACGTTTTTATTACTTCAAGAGTGCGACGCAAGATTGTTGTGGTTTATGCAAAGTATCCTGATTTTCGCACGCACGTCCGTGGACTCGCGAAACTCATCAAAGAGGACCCCGGCAATATTCAACGCGAGCTGAAACGGCTTGAAAAAGTGGGTTTTTTGTCGAGCGAGAAACAAGGCAACACGAAAATCTACTCGACGAATAAACAGTTCATCATCTTCAAAGAGCTCCAAAGCATCGTGATCAAATCACAACAACAGTCCGGTCGTCCAAAGCGTTCAACGACATCTGATTTGTAATGGATCTATTCGAGACAATATTGGCATCTCGTGGTCTTACGGGCCGCAGGCGAGATGCTTTTTTGAATCCTAGTTATGATGATAGACATGATCCGTTTCTACTGCCGGATATGGACAAAGCGGTAAGACGAATTATTCAAGCACGAAAAGAGCAGCAACATATAACGATTTATGGTGATTATGACATCGATGGGCTAACTGCTACGACTTTACTTCTTGATGCGCTTAAGAAGTTCGGATTTGAAAAAGTAGACGCGTTCATACCAAACAGATTTACTGAGGGGTATGGACTGACTGTCGATGCTATTGAACGAATAGCCGGTACGGGCGCGCAATTAGTTATTACGGTGGACTGCGGCAGTTTGAGTGAAAAAGAGATCATACGAGCTAATGAACTTGGCATGGATGTCATCGTTACTGATCACCACAACGTGGCTCCCGTCCAACCACCGGCCGTAGCTGTCATCAATCCAAAGCGAATACTAGCAGATCATCCGGATGAGTACGAAAACTACATACTAAAAGAATCATCAGACCAGGTAGGCGCATTGTATCCATTTTTGGACCTGGCTGGCGTCGGTGTCGCGTTCAAGTTGGTTCAGGCGCTGCAAACTAAACTTGAAGGGCTCGAAGATGGGCAGGAAAAGTGGCTTTTGGATCTAGTGGCTCTTGGGACGGTTTGTGATGTCGTATCTCTTGTCGATGAAAATCGTGCCAATGTTTTTTGGGGACTAAAGGTACTTGGGAAAACACGCCGACCGGGATTGAGAGCTCTCATGGCTGTCGCGGGAGTCGATCCGCAAACAGTTTCGGCTCGATCGCTAGGGTTTGCGCTTGGACCGAGATTGAATGCCGCGGGTCGACTCGAAACAGCCAGGCATGCACTGGATTTGCTTTGTTCTACGGACAACATGGAATCATTGAAATTAGCACAACAACTTGATGTGCTCAATACATCAAGACGAGCCGAGCAGAACAAAATATTCGAAGAAGCCATACAACAAGCCAGCCAATACAAAAATGATCACGTGCTTGTAGTGAGCAGCAGGGGGTGGAATCATGGAATCATCGGTATCGTCGCCGCGAAGCTTTTAGAAAAATACGGCAAGCCGACATTTGTTTTGGAGGAAATGGGTGATGAAGCAAAAGGATCGGCGCGGAGTTACGGAGATTTTAGCGCCGCCGACGCCATACGGGCATCAGATGACATCATCACTAAGGGCGGGGGGCACAAGTTGGCAGCAGGAGTAACACTGCCAACCGCAAATATCGCTGCGTTTCGCAAACGAGTGAATGATTTCTACAGGAGTCAAAAGTTCTCTGATCAACACGTGTATCTCCAGGCCAAAGAAGACGCGGTTTCGTCCATAGAACACGTAACCGAAGAGCTCGTGAAAAAAATTGCCGCGTTGGAGCCGTTTGGCAATGGAAATCCTGAGCCGATACTCAGTACGCAAAACCTGCGTGTGGTATACAGGAAGCCGCTGGGAGCGGACGGGCAACATATAAAACTTGGCTTGCAAGATTTGGACGGGCATCGTTTGTACGTGATAGCATTTAGCGCGCCGGAACATTTCTTTGTCGAGACAGGTGAGCGAGTGACTGTTTGGTACAAACCCATGATCAATGAGTGGCAAGGGCGTAGAAACATTGAAGGTCAGCTACTACGGTTAGAGAGAGCTTAGTGCGGCGTATCGTCTACATAAGCATGGTGTATAATGCTCATGTAAATAGGAGATCATATGGACATAGAAATTAACTATTTAGCCGTTGCGCTTGCAACGCTGGGCTCCATGGTAGTTGGAAGCGTATGGTACGCGTCACCAGTATTTGGCACGCTCTGGATGAAGCTGGCAAAAGTCGACAAGAAAAAAGCTGAAAAAGCAGGCTGGACTCCAATAGTTTTTGCTATTCTGACGAGCGTAGTCACGGCGTACGTGCTGGCAGGAGCTGTATTCATCGGCAACGAACACCTTGGCAATAGCTTCCTGCAGGATTCCTTATTGACGGCATTCTGGTTGTGGCTCGGTATTTCGGCAGCTCGCTTCGTCACCCATGATGCATTTGAGTCTCGTCCACGAAGACTCACGCTTCTCACGGTCAGTCATGAGTTTGTCGTCCTGATGGTGATGGGGTCGATCATCGGTTTGATGGGCGTATAAAGCCTCTCTATTGCAGATTGCTCGTATCTCTGTTACAATACAGACGATATGGTACAAGTTACACGAAAAGACAGCAACGAGGCGAACGAGAATCTTATTCGTCGGTTTAATCGCAAAGTTTTGCAGAGTGGCGTGCTTGCTGAAGCAAAGGCATCCATGCGTTTTAGCAAGGGTCTTAGCAAAGCTGAGCGTCGCCAAAAAGCGATTATTCGCAAAGAGCGCAAAGCCGAAAAACTTGCCAAGGCAAGACTAGGATTGCGTTAAGCGATGAGCCTCAAGGATAGTATCCAAGAGGATACGAAAGCCGCTCTTTTGGGCGGCAATCGTTTTGAGGGTGATACGCTACGCAACCTAAAGGCAGCTATTCTCAACGAGGAAGTAGCACAAGGCAAGCGAGAGGAAGGTCTTTCTGATGCCGAAATTGAAAAAATCATTGCCCGAGAAGTGAAAAAACGCAATGAAAGCATCGCGGTTTACAAAGCAAATGGTCGACCCGATTTGGCGGAGACAGAGAAGCAAGAGGCTGAAATCATCGCCAGGTATTTACCAAAACAACTCGAAGAAGATGAAATTCGCACAATAGTGGATGCTAAAATAAAGGAGCTTGGCGCGAGCGGTCCGCAGGCCATGGGTCAGGTGATAGGCGCGGTAAAGCAACAGGTCGGCAATAGCGCCGATGGTTCGGTAGTCGCACGAATCGTAAAAGAAAACCTAAATTAGAGGAGAGAGTAGCGTGATCATATTTTTCGGACCAGCCGGAGCAGGTAAAAGTGTTCAGGGGCAAATGCTCGCTGCGCGATTGGGATGGAAATGGCTTTCGACCGGACAAATGTTCAGGGAGAGTAGTGATCCGGAGATACAGGAAATCCTAAAAACCGGTGAACTTGTCAGTGACGAAAAAACATGCGAGGTCGTCCGCGAAGCGTTGAAAAAGGCAAAAGATGCCGATAGGCTCATCATCGACGGATTCCCTCGTACGATGTCGCAAGCCGATTGGCTGATGGACGAAAAGAACTCCTCTGGTCGCAAATTGGCGATGGTTGTCGTGCTGGAGGTTCCAGAAAGTATGATTCAAGAAAGGCTTGCTCTGAGAGGGCGCGTACAAGATAAACCAGAAATTATCGCTCGTCGCATGAATATTTACCGCAGGGAAATGTACCCAGTTCTTGGCTATTTCGCCGATCAAGGAATCAAGATCGTTCATCTTGATGGCACAGGTTCCGTTGGTGAGGTGCACGACAAAATCATGGCCGAGCTTGAACACAACAAGTTGGCATAGTATGCAGCCCATAAAGACCCCAGAACAGATACAAGCCATGAGAGATGGCGGCAAAATATTGGCGACAGTTCTTGATGGGGTGAAAAAATATGTACAACCTGGCATGACGGGGCAAGACGTGGACATATGGGTCGCGAACGAGATTGAACGGCTTGGTGCCACTCCGACATACAAAGAGCCAGTACCAAATTTTCCCGGCGTGATCTGTATAAGTGTAAATGACGCTGTAGTCCATGGAGTACCTACGGATATTGAGTTTGAAAAAGGCGATGTCGTCGGCTTTGATCTCGTCATCACCTATGAGGGCATGAAAACAGATAGCGCGTTTACGATGGTAGTCGGCGAAAAGCCGAGCGGTGCGGTGAAACACCTTCTGAGCTTGACCGAACGCAGTCTTTACGCCGGAATCGATGCGATAAAAGGACGGGGGACACAAACGGGTGATATAGGCGCTGCGGTCGAAAAGGTGTTGAGCGACGGAAAACTCGGCATCATACGAGAATTGGTCGGACATGGAGTTGGTCTGGAAATGCATATGGGTCCGGACGTGCCAAATTATGGGGCTAAGGGCAGTGGTGTTGCATTGAGACCTGGAGAAACGATCGCCATCGAGCCGATGGCGACGCTTGGCGGAGAAAGAGTATACACTGACCCCAGAGATAAATGGACGATTTTGACCCGAGACGGTAGTTTGGCCGCACATTTTGAGCATACGGTTTTAATCACTGAGACTGGCGCAGAGATACTAACTCGTATATAGGCCTTAAAATCCAGGCTGCAAGATGCTTACGGCTGTTCAAAATGCTTATAAAACGTTATAATACGTTTCATGCAAGATAGCTCTCGATATGCCGTCGGTATAGACATCGGTACTACCACCGTCCGTTGCGTTGTCGGACACCTTGATGCGACGAGCGGAAAACCGACGATAGTTGGAGTCGGCGAGGTGCCTAATTCAGGCATGCGCAAGGGGACAATCGTGAATTTGAATGGTCCTGCCCAGGCGATTGATGACGCGTTGGGCGAGGCGGAGCGCATGAGCGGCTACCAGGTGGATGCGGCTGCGGTGAGTATCAACGGGTCGCACATTTTAAGTACGACAACCGATGGCATGGTTGCGGTTGGCGCCGCTGATCATATAGTTTCTGGAGAGGACGTCGCGCGTCTCGAAGAGGTCGCGACTATAGGCAAGGTGCCTGCAAATAGAGAAATCCTGGAAGTCGTGCCCCACAGCTACCGACTTGATGGTCAAGATAACATCAAAGATCCCATAGGTATGACGGGTACGCGGCTTGAAGTCAACGCGAACGTTATATCAGCTCTTGCACCAAACATGGCGGCGCTTGAAAGCGTGTTGGAGATGGCGAAAGTATCACCAAGCACGACGACGCCGAGCGTCGTTGCGGCAGCACGGGCAGTATTAAACGAGCAGCAAATGGAAAATGGCGTCGCGGTTATCGATATAGGCGGCGCGACCACCAGCTTGGCGATTTTCGAAGAGGGTGATTTGCAGCACGTCGCAGTCATACCAGTGGGCGGCAATAGTATTACCAATGATCTGGCAATCGGATTGAAGACTGATCCGGAAATTGCTGAACAGGTAAAGACTACCCATGGCTCAGCCGTGCCACAAACAGGCAGTGACACAGTGAGTGTCAAGCACGACAAAGAGACGCTGGAGTTCAAGCGCGACGATGTCGATGAAATAGTCGGAGCGCGCCTTGATGAGTTATTTGAGTCGATTGCAAAAGAGCTCAAAAAAGCAGGTCGTTACGCAAAACTGCCAAGCGGTGTCGTGTTGACTGGCGGTGGCGCTAAACTAAAACACATTGCTGATTACACGAAAGAAGCGCTAGGTCTCGCGGTGAAGGTCGGTACGGCCAAGGGGTTTGGAGGTGTCGCTGAGCATGTAGATGAACCTCAGTTTGCCGCTGCCGTGGGATTGATGCTCGTAGACACGGCTGGCAATCACGGTGATGAGCGCGGCGGAAAGCGCGTCAAAGTCGCAGCTGACCATGCCGGAGGTTTGCTAAAGCGCATTTTTGGACATTTAAAGACTTGATGCTGACTTGATTTCAGCGCATCGATGGTATACTAGATAGGAATATGACGAGGGAGTATCTATGCCGGAAGTAACACCAAGCGAGATCCAGACATTTGCAAGTATTAAGGTCGTAGGCGTCGGTGGTGCCGGCGGAAGCGCAGTCAACCGGATGAAAGAAGCCGGACTTACAGGAGTGCAATTCATCGCGATGAACACGGATGCGCAGGCACTTCACAATAGCAAGGCAGATATCAAACTTCACCTAGGCAAGACGACCACCGGTGGATTGGGTGCTGGCGCCGATCCTTCTGTCGGCGAGGCGGCCGCTAACGAATCTCGTGAAGAGATACGTAACGCACTTGAGGGTGCAGATATGGTATTTGTAACGATTGGTGCTGGTGGCGGTACGGGTAGCGGTGCGGGCTATATCGTGGCGGAAGTCGCTCGCGAACTTGGTATCCTTGTCGTTGGCGTGGCAACCAAACCGTTTAGCTTCGAGGGTGAAAAACGGCGCGTGAATGCAGAATGGGCTATCAACAAGCTGGGTCGTGAAGTTGATACGCTGATTACCATACCTAACGATCGCCTGCTACAGACGATTGATCGTCGCACGCCGCTTCTTGAAACGTTCAAGATAGCCGATGACGTGTTGCGGCAGGGTGTCCAGGGTATATCTGAGCTGATCACTGAGCATGGTTTGATCAACCTCGACTTTGCCGATGTCAAAGCCATTATGAGCAATGCTGGCAGCGCACTGATGGGTATTGGGCGTGCCAGTGGCGATGATCGCGCTGCTCAAGCTGCACAGCAAGCTATTGAATCACCACTCATCGAGGTATCTATCGATGGCGCGAAAGGCGTACTATTCAATGTGACTGGTGGATACGACATGTCTATGTCTGAAATCCAAGAAGCTGCAGAAATCATCACCAGTGCTGTTTCTCCGGATGCAAACATCATATTTGGCGCGACGCTTAAGCCAGAGCTCGAAGATGAATTGATTATCACTGTCATCGCGACAGGATTCGATAGTGAATTTTTCCATCAACAGGAGGTATCTCTCGATCCAAAGTCAGAAAAAGTTCACGAAGTCGAAGCTCGTGGCGTGAGTGACGAGGCTGTCGAGAGCGTCAATCTCGACCTCGATAAAACTGATCCCGAGGCCAACTTTGCCGAGGAGCCAACTCAAAATATATGGGACACGCCGACAGAAGAAGATGATGAATCGGATACACCAGCGTTTCTCCGTCGCCGCAAAAAGAACAAGAAACAGGGCGACGAGTCCTAGGAGGAAGCCGTGAGTTCTAATATAAACATCGGAGATAGTCGTGTCATAGAGTCACGAGAAGTTGGTGATGGCATGACGATCCGCCGACGCAGGGAGGCGCCGGATGGAAGTCGATTTACAACCTATGAACGCATAGAAAAACCAAATCTAGCCGTCATCAAAAAAGACGGCTCGCGTGAACTGTACGCTCGAGAAAAGCTCACAACCGCTATACGACAATCAGTAGGTAAGTTCTTTTCTGGTGATGCCGAAATAGAAAAAATTATCAACGATATCGAGGATAGCCTCTATGGACTAGGTGAACCGGAAATTTCTTCGAAGACAATCGGAGATCTTGTCCTGGATGAGCTGGCGAAACGAAACGAAGTCGCGTACGTACGCTTCGCAAGCGTCTATCATGAGTTTAAAACACTCGATGAGTTCGAGGCGATACTCGCTGCGCGGCGCAAGGACAAAGAAAACAAAAAATGAGCGTCATGATTTTTTACAAATCTGCCAGCGAACATGCTCGCGCAGTGCGTGGATTTCTCTTTGATTTCGAGAGACAAACAGCTCGCACGCTTGAAGAGATAGATCCAGAAACACAGCACGGCGCAGAGCTTTGCCGCTTGTACGATATCGTCGAATATCCGACAATAGTAGCAACGACCGAGGATGGTCAGTTGAGAAATCTGTGGCGAGGACTACCGTTACCTACGATAGATGAGGTGAGCGCATATGTTTAGTAGAGTAAAAAATTACTTCACACACGAAGATAAGAAACTTCGTGATAATCGCTGGATATTTATCTCAATGCTCGTGGGTGCCATAGGCAGCTTGGTGGCCGCGTTTGTTCTGTCTGTGGAAGTACTGCATCTCGCACGTAATCCCGATGCCGTCCTGAGCTGTAGTCTGAATATAGTTGTTAATTGTGCCACTGTCGCCAAGCACGCGACGAACGAGCTGTTCGGGTTTCCAAATAGCTTCATCGGACTGATGTCCGAACCGGTTGTTATCACGGTTGCCATCGCAGGATTAGCAGGTATACGGTTTCCGAGACTGTTCATGTTTACTGCACAAATTTTTTATACGCTTGGCTTTATCTTCGCGCTCACGTTGCTCTATATCAGCATGTATGTCATCCAGGCACTTTGCCCATGGTGCCTACTGGTAACCCTGACAACGATACTGGTGTGGTTTGCTATCACTCGATACAACATACGCGAAAACAATTTGTATTTGCCCAAAAAAGTCAGTAAAATCGCGCACGCATGGATAGAAAAGGACTACGACAAGCTCACTATGGCCGTGCTTGTCGTCGGCATCATCGCGGCGATTATCATAAAGTATGGCGACAGCTTGTTTGCTTAAGCTGATTTGATATAATTACTAGAGAGGCATTTGCTCGGCACATTCCCGCGACGCTTCGCAATCTGGTTACAGACTGCGACGATCGGGGAATATGACGGGTGAGAAGCGGCTATCAACCGTGAGCCCCCGGAAGAAATCAGAAATGAGACTAGAACCGGGCGTCCGTGACACGTCAGATCACACGAACTAAGCGTCAAAAGAATCACTTCTTTTGGAAGTCAGATGGTACCGTCCGCCACCCAGTGGATTCTGACAGACAAAAGAAGTGATTTTTATTTTAAGGAGTCATATGTCGGAAAGAATAAATAGTGAAAACTCAATGCCAACGGCTCGAATCGATCGCAGCCGTACTGTCGCTAAGATGCGAATAATTGCCGATATGGATATCGTAGAAACTGACGTATGTGTTTTTACCGATGATGATATCGTTGAAGTCGTCCGTATGGCAAGTGAGAGATTCGGATTTAATCCTGACGATGTATTAAGTTACGAAAATGAGGAGCAATCATGAAATTCAAAGCAGGAACCAGACGACGAGCGATCGAGTACGAGAAGGCACTCGTACAGTACTGGAAAGAGAACAAGACATTCGAAAAATCAGTCGAGCAACGACCTGCCGACGATGCGTATGTCTTTTATGACGGGCCGCCGTTCATTACTGGCGTGCCGCATCATGGCACATTGCTCTCAAGTATCGTAAAAGATGCCGTACCTCGCTATTGGACGATGAAGGGCAAGCGTGTCGAGCGCGTATGGGGCTGGGATTGTCACGGATTGCCAGCAGAGGTGTACACCGAGAAAAAACTGGGCATCAAGGACAAGAAAGAAATCGGTACGAAGATAAGTCTGGAAGAGTACATACTGGCATGCCGCGAAAACATGGTGCAAACGGGAAACTTGTGGCAAGACACGATTGAGCGTATCGGCCGCTGGGTAGACTTCGAAGGTGCATACAAAACCATGGACAAAGAGTATATGGAGTCCGTATGGTGGGCATTTAAGGAGTTGTACGACAAGG
>CAZIOA010000032.1:0-9540 GCA_964540835.1 uncultured Candidatus Saccharibacteria bacterium | reverse complement strand
TACCACCGATGATGATCATGATGACGGCGATTGCTCCAAGGATAAACAGCATCATGTTCACGATGGTCTTGATACCTTCTTCCAACTCTATATCGCCGCCTCCATCGTCAATACTTTCGACGCCACCCTTTATCACGTCCGCTGGGTTTCCCTGAGCAAGTGCTGGCACCGGCGCGAGCGCAAGTCCTGTGACTGCTAGGGCACTTACTATGATTAGTCGTAATTTTTTCATATTCCTCCTTATCCTACAAAAATGCTTCCAGCACGAAGTTTACAATCGCGAATGCCAAAATCGCTACCACGAGACCGACGACAGAGTAGAGGATAGTGTCTTTTGCCGCTTTTATGCCGTTTTGATCACCATTGCTGGTCGTATAGCGGATACCGCCAATGATGATCATGATGACGGCGATCATACCGAGGATGAGAAGCATCATGTTGATGATGTTTTTGACGATGTTTTCAGCAGAATCAGTCGTGGCAGCGCCACATAGAGAACTGGATCCGCCAGATCCGCCTGTACTACCCGTGTCGCCACCAGCTTCACCCTCAGCTGGAGCTCCTTCGCCACCCGTGCCGCTGCCGCCACTGCCTCCTGGGCAAGCTTTGTCAAATACATTGACAGCACCGACGGTAGGCGCCGCGAGCGGCACAAACACCAAACCAGCTATGACGATGAGGTTGGCAAGTATGGATTGTGCGTATTTTTTCATGTTTGTTCCTCCGTTATTTCGCAACATTCTTTATCACAAAATCAGTTATGGCCGCTGCCGCGATGACCACGACGAGTCCCACAACCGCATATAGTATGGTGTTTTTTGCCGCCTGTATGCCGCTACTGTCGCCATTGCTCGTGACATAGCGGATGCCACCGATGATGATAGCGATGACCGCGACTATACCGGCAACGACGTACACCAGCGCGAACACCGCGCCAATCTCTCCGCCACCTATGCCTTGCGGCGCGCCATCCAGCCCCAGATCTTTCGGAGCAATTTTTATCTCAGTACTAGTGGGTTTGTTGCCTTGAGCGAACCTGTCCATCCTATACCACTCCCGCGACCAGCTTCACTATCGCGACCGACATGATAGAGAGTATGAGACCGATGACGGCATTGGTGATCGTTTTGCGCGCCGCGACCGTCCCGCTACTGTTGTCACCAGATGTCATATATTTGAAACCACCGTAGATGATAAAGCCAAGCGACACGTAGCCAACGATAGTGAGAAGTATGGTGACGAGATTGAGCGCTATCTTGGTCAGCCATCCGCCTATATTGTCGGCTGTCTCCTGAGTTGCACCAGCTGAGTCAGAATCACCGACAGTTGAGTTGTCTGCTCCGTTTGGCGACATGATTGAGCCATCCTCATTACAAAGTCCGTCATACCACCTCGGGAGAAAAAACGACTCACCACCACAGTCTCCTGCTTTGGCGGTCGAAGCCGGAAGCAGCGCCACGCTTGCGGTGAGCATGAGAGTGACGATGGATACATAGGCGAGAAACCGTTTCATTACGCTTATCCTACCATATACCAGATTTATTGTGTAGGTGGCGGCGTTGATGACACGCTCGGCGACGGAGATGTGCTTTCTGACGGAGGCGGTGCCTCGATCACGCTCCCCGGTATGAGCCAGTTGATTATAGCGAGCGTAAAGACATACATGAGCAGTCCTATCACTACCATGCGGATAATCCGTATAGCACTAGCCACCCTCTCTTGGTCGTCGCGGGCGCTGGCATAGAGAGCTGCAGCATAGGCGATAGCACCTGTCGCTACGACGCCTATGAGCACCGACATGACACCGGTTGCTATCCTGATCAGATCGCCGATAGCCGCGACGCCTGTCTTGCCATCGCACGACACCAAGTGCGTCTTGGTCTCGCCGCAATCTCCGTTGCTGCTTGAGCCGCCACCGCCACCAAAAAAATTAAAAAAACCTTGTGCCTGCGCCGTCGTTGGCACCATACTCAACGCAAACAGAGTGACAAAGCTCAAAATCGCAAAACGTAGTTTTTTCATCACCACCATCCTCCTCCGGAGCCAAATACGCCGCCCGGTATCAAATAATTAGTAAGTGCCACCAGGAACACGTAGAGCAATAGACCGATGACGACGTTGCGTATCAGCGTCTTGGCCTCAGATACGTTTCCTTCGTTGTCCTGTGCCTTGGCGTACAAAACCGATGCCCACGCCAGGCCACCGACAGCCGCTATGCCGACGATAAACGATAGGACAATGACGGCGATTCGTAGCAGACTAGTCATCGTCTCGGCGGCCGATTTCGACTCGCCGCATGCCAAGATATTGACTCTTGCTTCTTGTCCGCACTTCGTTGCCACGGGTTCAATCGACTCGGTGATGGGGTCAGCAACGCCGTCGCCGTCTTTGTCACCACCTTTATCGTCTTGGCCTGGCTCGGGAGGTAGCGACGGATCGCGCTCAGGAATAACAGGATCTACACACCCAAGATCCCAAAAAAGAACTTTTTGATTACAACATTGGTGTTTCACCGGATCATAGTAGGTAGTATACGTATCCCCTATAATGTCACTGTACTCAGGACAATATATATCTCCAACTGGTATTGGCTGTCCGTTATCCATGACAGGTGGATAATTTTTTATTTCCCCCCCAGCTCCCCAGCAATCATCACCGTCTCTGTGGTGAGTTCCATCAGGACATACTACTGAACCGTCGCCTCTACGGGTGGGGGTAAGCTTTTTATAAGCGCGACACCGCTGTGTTTCTGAGTCAAAATAGTCTCCACCTTGACACTTGTATGCCTGAGCTGTTTGCACGTTGAATCCCAAAAAACCAATGCCTACTTGAAGAGCAATAAATACCGCGAATGACAGAAGGATATTTTTTGTTAGTTTTATTTTTGTTAGTTTCATCGTCATTTTAAAAATACCTCAGTCGCTGTATTAGCACAAGCGGGGAACCCTTTCATTACAGCTCCGAGAGGCTCTCGACAACAATAGCTGTTTCAGGTTCAGTAATAGATGATTGTGTTGGATAGCCGAGGTTAGTTTCTCTTACAAAGACCTGTTGGGTATCACCACGCACATGCTCAAGATGTATTTTTATCAATTTGTTAGTTTCATCTTCTACCCAAAACTTGAGTGATTTAACCTTACCGATGCTCGTCTTGGCATTAAACCAAGGCTCCACGCCCAAAGCTTCAGCTGCACGGTTATTCAACTCGTTTAGTCGCTCGATATCTACACCAACCTCATACACTGTCGCCGACACGCCGTCTAAAATCTCTTCGTCGACCAGCTGCAACGTGTAAACGTTTTGGTCTTTTATAAAATTCATCAGTGTTTTTACCGTGGTCGCATCAAACTGTCCGGAAATAACGAGACCGAATGGCTCATTCAGACGACGAAGGGAAGCTATATCAAAGGGAGTCAACCCCGAGCCACTCGTAGATTTATACCATTGATTCCGCTTTATGTTGGCCTGAGCCAAGAGCCCTGATTCGGCTTTTGTGAACTTCGAGCTAAAGCTGTCTTTGCTAACTATGATGAGCTTTCCGCTTAAATCGAGTGTTAGGGGTGGGTCGCCAATGGTTCTCTCCGGTTTGCTATACGTGTAATCTATGCGGCTTTTTGGATCTGCCGGACGAGAAAAATCAGATGTCAAAAGTGCTGTCACGAGTGTTTCCGGCTTTTTTATTGTCATATTAATCTCTTGATTCACGTAGGAAGTTTGCATCATATTTTCCAAAGCTTTATAGAATTGCCGCTTCGGTGAATCCTGGATCCATATATATGTGACCACGGCTGCTACAGTAATGACAAGAAAAAGCACCGCTGCTAAAATGATCAACCATGTCTTTTTTTTCGACTTCGACTCTTCGATAGGATCCAACTGAAAAAAATCCGGCACGTTCGGGTTTTGCTGCGACCCATTGGACGGTGGGTAGTTTTGCTGTTCTGGTTGCATGACTAAACTGATTATATCATTGACAGCGTAAGCGTGATAACAGATACTTGAGAGGTAATGCAGCAGCGCTGGTCGAAACGTATACTCGACGTCCTGCGCGCAAACTTTCGGCGTGGGGTACTATTTTTGTTGGGCAGCGCTATAGCTGTCGCGATGGTGCTCACGCCCATGATGACCAAACCTGCAAACGCTCAGTTGGCGGGTTTTCAGTCTCTCGGAGGGTCGTTCACGAACAGCCTGTCTAGCTGTGCCATCGAAACAGTAGGGTGGGTCGTGTGCCCGACGATGATTTCCATCGCCAAGCTTGCTGACTATGGCTTCACCTATATAAACCAGAATTTCCTCAGGATAGACTATGCTCTAGCGGCAAACGACAGCGGCACCTACACGGCATGGGAAATCATGCGCAATGTCGCAAATGCGCTGTTTGTCGTGGCATTTATGGTGCTCGTGTATTCCCAGTTAACTGGGCATGCAAGCGGCGGGTACAATATCAAACGTCTACTGCCGCGACTCATCATCGCGGCAATCGCAGTAAACGTATCGTATTACTTGTGTATCTTGCTCATAGATATATCAAACATTCTTGGAGATTCTATACTAGCTATTCTCGTAGGG
Organism: uncultured Candidatus Saccharibacteria bacterium; assembly: GCA_964540835.1. Taxonomy (GTDB): domain Bacteria; phylum Patescibacteriota; class Saccharimonadia; order Saccharimonadales; family Saccharimonadaceae; genus UBA2112. The sequence goes on along the minus strand of CAZIOA010000032.1, from coordinate 4,971 downwards.
GTATCTGAACGTATAGGCACCTCTGTGATGCCGATAGGTGAGCAGGCAAATGCTTTTCAGGACGGTACGCTCACCGTAATAGCATCATCCGTCATGGCAAAACCTGGTATCGCATGGGTACTGCTGACACCAGTTGCTGCTGTTGTAGTCTCGATAGCAACCATATGTGCAGCAGGACTCGTGCTCCTTATCCTGCGCAAGACTGTCATAGCCATGTTGATTCTCGCGGCGCCAATTCTCTTCGTCGCGTACCTGCTACCAAACCTCGAGCGGTACTTTACTCAAGGCGCCCGGTTGTTTATCCAACTACTTGCACTCTATCCAATCATCGCGCTGCTTCTCGGCGCTGGGCAAATAGTCAGCGCGACTATAGTGAGCGTCGGTACGAATGATGCCAACTATCGCGTCAGTGGTGACAGCTACTTCTCGAGAGGCGGTGGATCGGGCAGCGCTATCACCGACTTGACGGCCGCGGCAGCAGCTGTTCTGCCGCTCTTGGCTGTCTGGTTCTTGTTTAAAAACATGTCGTCTATCATGAGTACTGCCGGCTCACGCTTGTCTGCTTCTATACGAGGCAGACGAGGGGGCAGCGAGGACAAAGACGCCAGGGTCACCGGCAAGGCGGCCGTAGGAGCCGCCAGGGTCAAAAACGCCGCCGGTATCAACAAGTCGATGGGTAACAGACGACAAGCATATACTCGCAACAGACGCCGCGCGACCCTAGGAGGGAGTAGTCTGACTGGCGAGGGCGATGGCAGATCCGGACTCGCTAACCGTCAACCACAGACACCTATGGTATCGAGTGTACTTGAGGGCGGCGCTGTCCAGGGCGATAAGCGCACAAGCGAAGAAGAAGCCGCAAAAAGATTCGAGGAGCTACAAAATGCTCAGCTCAACGGCAGTCCTGGTGAGCTGAACGTCGACGATGCCGTCGCGGCAGCTGTCGCCGGCAACAAAGAGCAGGAGCAAGAAAAATCAAAAACGGCCAAGGATATATTTAACAGCATGAACAAAACTCGCGATCATGAATCAAAAGACAAAGAGCGCAAGTTCAGTGCTGGCGCGCCTGCTGCTGGAAGCAGCGGTGGTGGCAGCCAGGCATCAGGCAGCAACCAGCCTTCCGCGCCAACCGTCAACTACAGAGCGCCGTCCATGGCACAAAACAACAATATCGTCAGTGGCGGATCCGTGCCGACTGGTGGCTCGCAACAACCGACAAAAATCGTCGCGGTTCCCGTACAAGTCGATGCCTCTGCGCTCCTCGGACAAAACAAACAGCCAGCTGCCGGATCACAAAATAGTGCACCTAAACCTCCAGTCAGCGGCACCGAAGAAAAAGCAAAGGCACGAGCACAGAAGTACCTGTTTGATGCCGAACGTGATTTAGATGAAGCCCGCGACAAGCAGGATATTCTCGGACACAAGGTCGACGAGCCTACTGAGATGCCGCACGTACCAGTTCATACAGACAAGGACAAAGATGGATAATGGCAGATCGTTTCAATCCTTCCGAAAAATCTGTCGCAGAGGCGGACTATCAGAAAAAGTTTAATCGTCAACGTGGCGATCACGATCCGGCAAAGGCAAAAGAAGACCTGAAGTCACAAGAGGCTCAGCCCGATAAAACCTGGAAAACCGCTCAGCAAACACAAAAAAAGAATCCCAAAAAAGGCGCGTTCCGCTTTGCCGGGCGTCATGCAGGCAAGCTACGTACCGGCTCGGCTTTCGCCTTTATCGTCGCTTTGCTGGGTATTGGTGTTTGGTATAGCTCGGTATTCGCGCCAAACATCCTGCTCGTAAATATCAAGGAAATGTACACCAACGACTTGGCAGACGCAACAATCGCGCTTGATACTTACTACAAAAAGATCATGAACTACAAAATCGGCCGATCAAACTGCGGTGAAAAAGAATCTATAAAATGCAAGCTTTCAACCATGAGTCGCGCGCAGAAAAAAGCATTTGAAAAGAATGGGTTTATTGTCATCGGAAACAAGGTGACCGAGGATAATCTCGATGATGGTGATCCTGAAAACGACTTGCCAGAAAGCCGTTACCAGGTTGCGATGATCATACCGCCAATCCAAAGTCCCGGTCTGATTGCCACAGGCGACATGTTGTTTCTCTATGCCCAACTGAGCAGCGCCAACAAGTCACTCGTATACAACGTCTTCAATCCCAAAGCCAGCTTCTTTATGGACACTCGCTTCAAGCAGCGTATAAAGAGTAAGTATAACCTGACGAAAACTGTCACTGTCGGCGGGTCGACTGAGCAAGCGGTCAACAAATCGTTTGACAGCTCCGTACGTAATGGTGGCGCTATAGATATATATGGACGCCCAGATCCGGAGACCGGTGTTAGTCTGGGTTCGCTCAGCAACCCCGTAACCGCAGCGCAGCTACTTGCGTTTATGACACCCTTGGTGACAAACAATTCTTATTCGTATGCTGGAATCCAGTGTGCCTGGTATTCATTTGGCAAGGCGGTGACAAACAACGCAAAGACAGCAAAAGCAGCCACGATCGCGCGCTTCGCCATGCAATACCTCAAAGCGGCAGACGCTATCAAAGCAGGGTCGGCCGAAGAAATACCTACGAACATATTGGCAAGCAAACTTGCACAAAGTACCGGGGGAGGATACAGCGGTCCCAACGCCACTGATTCGTCCATGTATAAGCATATTTTGTATGGAGCACCGCCGATCCCGTCAATCTTCGGACTCCTATACTACCTTGATACGTTTGATTTGATCGCCGCTCTAGCTCCTTCCTGGGCACAAATCATGGCTTCGGCAAGCGCCCAAGCAGGAGCGTCGAATTTGCCCGGTACGCTCGCTATGCCGCCCGCCGATCTTGGAGGTGGCGCACGAGACTATTGTCTAGCTGGCGAAACGACGGAAAACCACACGCCTATCAAGGAAGAGCATTGTCAGGCTGCCATAGAAGCAAGTGCTCCACCAGGGTTCCAAGCCGCGCTGGAGCATGCCCTCGAGGTCGGATGGGAAACCTGCTCGGAGCAACACCCGGATGAGCGTGATCAAAAACGAACACATGGCGAGTTCCTCACTCAGCCGTCTCTCAAAGCAACTGCCGCGACGCTTTCCCCATATGTCGCTGGTGTGTTTGGTGTCAATGTCATAGCGTGGGCAAATGTCATGTCACTACTCTTTACGTCACAAACGACTGGCGTGGCAGCCAGCGACGCGATCTTTGCCGGTACAGGCGAAATCCTGGGCGACATGGCTATGTCACGTGGTATGATGCCAAGCAATGCTGCATTTATGACAGAGTATTTGGCACACAAAGATGAAGTCATGAAAAACTACGAAGAGGTCGCTCGCTACAATGCCCGCAAGGACCCGTTCAACCCATATAACCGCTTTTCATTCCTTGGATCCATCGTTCGCAACCTAACGCCAACCTATAGCGAAAAGGCTCCGCTCTTCGCTGCGATTTCAAGCGGCATATCGCTCATCAGGGATGGACTCAAGCGACTCAACCCGTCTGCCAATGCCATATATTATCTACAACCTGATCCATTCAACCCGCTTCGTCTCAACTGTCCCGACCCTGCATATCTGGCGATTGGCATCATGGCCGATGTTGCGTGCAATGTACGGTATAGTTTCAGTCGTCTGGAGCTCGCAGCGCAACCCGACAGCGTATTAGATTATATGACAAAAACACACAGCGATGTCTATCAAGAGAAAATCGACGAACTGACCGAGCGACAAGCGCAAGCAGACCCAGAGGGCGACGCGGAAAATATTGCTCGTATGATAGGCATGGTACAAGCAGTCTCTCAACAACCATTCATAGATGAAGTCACTGGCAGAGCGATACCCGGCAGTGAGTATGATAAGTTCCTCCAGTACTGTGTGAACCGCCAAGATCCCTGGGGGCGCAGTGCTATGCACATCCAGTATGAGCGGTTACCAGACGATGTCGTCGAGTACCGAAGAGATGACAAAAAGAATGGCGTCGAACCAGTTAGCCCACTTGATCGTGGTGATCCGTACGAAGTGATACCGCTCATCGGTTTCCCGGCTATTACGGAGGGTGCTTCGAGCGATCAGGATTGGTATACTGGCAAAAAATGCACCGAGCAGAGTGAAATGTTGACGAACTTCCGTGCTTACACCATGCTGTGTTCAGTCGACGGATCACTTGCAGGCACGCCTGACTGCACGTATCCCGACCATTCAAACGTCGCATCTACCAGTAATGCATTCTATACCAGCAACAACATCCTCTATACCGGCGGGTAGGGAGTTGGTAGTTGGTAGTTTGTAGTTTGTATATTGTATATCTTCTCACGAAAAGGATTTTTTTGAGGCGTTTATGAGTTTCTGACAATTCGTGCACTGTTCAAGAAGTTTATTTAAAGCATCGTCTTCAAGATAGTTTAATTTTCTGGCTAAGTACAAGAAGCTTTTTACCTCGAGAAGCGAGCCGTATGCTATGGTGTAAAATAAAGTTTATCCTTCGTCGTTTCTCTCCCAAAACCTTCAGCTATATTAGCAGAGATGGAACTTGCGGCACGTCGTAACTGGTTGGTAATGCCGAACTGTTCTTCCCTCGGAAATAGTTTGGTTTCTTGATATATAGATACTGCCAACGACTGTGATTCTTGCCGTACTGTTAAATCTTCAAACGATCTAATCTTCATACCATCTACCATATACAATCTACTAACTACTATCTATAGTTCCGCTTTTGCTGCAAGCCGCTTCAAAACAGCGAGCGCCGAAACTTCGCGGATTTCGATGTCGCGAACTGGCTGGGAGATGGCAAACACGTATGCCTTGAGTCCATTTACGACAAGTAGCCGATACTCACGATCGCTGCCGAACGTGAAAGCGCGCATGTAGTAGGCCGGATGACCCTGAATCTTTCCAGCGTCTGCAGTCGCTTCGAGGATATTTGCTGATCTCATCGATGCCGTGTTGTTAAACAACGTCACGTCGACAT
>CAZIOA010000031.1:0-9934 GCA_964540835.1 uncultured Candidatus Saccharibacteria bacterium | reverse complement strand
CGCGGCGACCTGGCTTGGACAAGCGCGCGATTTCGTTGATATTGCAGTTTTCACCTGGCTTATTGATGGTGATCACTAGCGTACCACGTGGCTTGCCAGCTTCTTCCTTAACGTCTACCAGGTAGTTGTTTGCTTTTAGTTGTTCTGCGACAACCTTCTTTAGCTTGCTCGTTGGTACGCGAACTTCGGTTTTGCCAACCATAGCCGCGTTACGAATGCGGGTGAGAAGGTCGGCGATTGGGTCTGTAGATTGTAGTGACATATATCGTTTCTCCTTTCCTTCTACCAGCTACTCTTCGTTACACCAGGGATTTCACCCTTGCTTGCCTTTTCACGGAAGTTGATACGGCTCAAGCCGAACTTACGCATGTAGCCGCGTGGACGGCCACTCAGGACGTCGCGGTTCTTCCAGCGAGTCGGTGACGAGTTGCGTGGAAGTTTTTGCAGGCCGTCGAGGTCGCCCAGCTCTTTGAGCTCAGCTCGCTTGGCCGCATACTTCACGATCATTTTCTTGCGCTTTTCGTCACGTGCGATCATTGATTTCTTAGCCACGGGTCGCCTCCCTTCGGTCTGCTCCATTTAGCAGGAAACAGGAAACATTTATCAGACCGGCCGCAGCCTGCCTGCTACCCGATACCTGGTAAATTTCTGCTACCTGATACCTGTTATCTGATAAATTTATCATTTTCGACCTCCTTCTTTCTCAAATGGTAGACCAAATTTCTCCAGTAGTGCGCGGCTGTGTGCAGGATCTTCATTCTTGATAACGAATGTGACCTGTAGGCCATGGATAGTCTGGGTCTCTTCGAACGTCAGTTCGGTGAAGATAGATTGATCAGTGATACCGAGGTTGTAGTTGCCGCCCTTGTCGAACTTCAATCCAACACCGTGGAAGTCACGGACACGCGGCAGCGAAACGTTGATGAGACGATCGAGAAACTCGTACATACGAGCGCCACGAAGTGTCACCATGACGCCGACAGGCGCACCCATGCCAGCACGAATCTTGAAACCGGCGATTGATTTCTTTGCCAGCTTTTCTACTGGTGCTTGCCCAGTGATTTTCGTCAAAGTGTTTTTGACGGCTTCGATGTGAGCTTTGCTCTCTTTACTTTTGCCGGTTCCTACGCTGACCGTGATTTTCTCTAGCTTTGGTACCTGATGTACGTTACCTAGGTTCAATTCGGCCTGAAGTTCCTTGACGTACCTTTCAGTGTACAAGGCTTTCAAGCGAGGAGCCGTACTAGCTGTAGCAGATGCTTTTGCCATTACTTAATCTCCTTATTCTTTGCCTGACGGGCAATACGTACTTTGCCGTCAGTGTTCTTAACATACCCGACACGGCTGGTTTTGCCGGTCTTTTCGTCGATCACGAGAGCAACCTTGCTCAGTGGAGTTGGGACGTGGATGTCCTTGTGGCCACCGGTCGGGTGCAGACGTGATGGTTTGATCTTGCGGTGCTTCACGCCAACACCCTCGATGAGAACGGCGTTTTTCTGCGGAAGAACCGCAACGACTTTGCCAGTCGTACCCTTGTTTGAGCCAGAAATAAGCTTGACGATATCACCAGATTTAATACGAGTCACCTTCTTCATTCCTCGTTCTTCATTCTTCGTTCTCATCAAAGTACCTCCGGTGCAAGGCTGATGATCTTGCTGTAGCCCAGGTCGCGCAGTTCGCGTGGAACAGGACCGAACACACGAGTCGCGCGTGGGTTCTTGTCGTCACCGATGATAACTGCGGCGTTGTCGTCAAAGGCGATGGTGCTGCCGTCTTTGCGCTGTATCTGGTCGCGTGTGCGGACGACGACCGCTTTTACGACCGACTTCTTTTTGACCTGACCAGTCGGGTTGGCTTCCTTGACACTGGCGACGATGATGTCACCGACACGAGCGTAACGTCGGCGAGTGCCGCCGAGTACGCGGATGCACAGGATTTCCTTGGCACCGCTGTTGTCAGTTACTTTGAGGCGAGACTGCTGTTGAATCATTCTTCATCCTCCTCATTTTTCTTCTTTGATTTTGGCAGTTCCTCTACGGGAGCAACATCTTCTTTCAGCTCGACGCTGCCCTTTGACCTTTCGTCTATGCGATCAAGCATGAAGCTTTTGGTCTTGCTGATGGGGCGAACTTCGCGGATGGTGACCTTGTCGCCCTTTTTTGCTTCGTTGTTTTCGTCGTGAGCCGTATATTTGCGGTTTACAGAGTACTGCTTGCCGTACAAAGGATGCGTCTCGCGGCTTGTCACCGTGACAGTGATAGTCTTGTCGCGTAGATCTGACGTGACGTAACCGGTAAGTGTTTTAGCCATTACTTATTCTCCTTTAGTTCATCTGCGCGGATTGCTGTCTTCAGGCGCGCGACTTCCTTGCGCAGGCTTGTGATAGCTCGTGGGTTGACTAGCTCGCCAGCACGATGACTCTTGCGTGCTTCGAGCAGATCGTGCTGCTTTGCAGCCAGGTCTTTTTGCAGGTCTGCCAGTGGTTTGAGTTCCTTCGCTGGCTTTGCAGCCTTCTTGACGGTCTTGGTAGGTTTTGTAGTCTTTTCAGTCATTATGCCTCCTCCCGCTTGATAAACTTCGTCTTTACTGGCAATTTGTGACTGGCGAGACGCATCGCTTCGCGAGCCACGTCTTCCTGGACGCCCTTCATCTCAAACAGCACAGTGCCTGCTTTGACCTTGGCGACGAAAAATTCCGGGTTACCTTTGCCGCTACCCATCTTCACGTCCTGCGGCTTGCGAGTACGTGGGGTGTGAGGGAAAATACGGATCCAAATCTTGCCGCCACGCTTGATGTAGCGAGTCATCGCCTGACGCGCGGACTCAATCTGACGCGACGTGATGTCGTTGTTTGACTGTGCCTGCAGACCGTAGTCACCAAAAGCGATGTAATGGCCACGTGTCGCGACGCCGTCATTTTTGCCCTTACGGACTTTTCGATATTTGGTCTTTTTCGGTAACAACATTTAGGCAACCTCCCTTCGGTCAGTTGCAATTATCAGTTTGCAATTTTCAATTTTCAAAGAGCTACTGTAGCTACTGTTTGAAAATTGAGATTTGATGCTTGGAAATTGGAGTAATCTCATTACGACCTCTCTCCCTTGTAGATCCACACTTTGATGCCGGTGATACCACCGCCGTTTGGCATTTGTGCGCGTGCGACATGGAAGTCGACGTCAGCGCGCAGCGTATGCAGCGGCACTGAGCCTTCGATGACTTTTTCGCGGCGAGCCATTTCGGCGTTGTTCAAGCGACCAGCGACTTCGATGCGGATACCTTTGGCGCCAGCCTGGATAGAATTCTGTGCCGACATCTTGACCGCACGGCGGAAATTCATACGACGCTCAAGCTGATGCGCGATGTTTTCGGCAACGAGTTTGGCGTCGAGTTCGGGTCTCTTGACTTCTTCGATGTTGATGCGCACAGGCAAACTAGCGATTTTCTCTATCTCAGTCTTTAGTTCAGCGACTCCTGCGCCACCACGACCAATCACGACACCAGCCTTTGCTGTATGGATAGTTACGGTGATGAGGTTGGCAGAACGCTCAATCTCTATACGACTGATTGTCGGACGGCTCGAGAACCTCTTTTCGATGTGCTCCCGAATCTCTATGTCTTCTTTCAGCCACTTAGCAAAATCTTTTTTACCAGCAAACCAACGTGAATTCCAGTTCTTGTGGACTTGCAGGCGGAAGCTGAGCGGGTTAACTTTTTGTCCCATACTAGATTTCCTTTCCTTCTTCGATTACTTCTTGCGAAGGAAGCTCCGGAAGTACGACGGATGAGTCGATTCCACGAGCGCCAATCACGCGATTCTGTCCATCACGAATAGTCTGATAATCGTTTTCGGCACGAGTATCCTGTGTACTATCGTAGAACAGGCCGTCACCGGTTTCGCTACCATTGTGGATATATATCTCGCCAGACATTATTTATTCTCCTCTTTCTTCTCGTCGGCCGTTTTAGCAGCTACCGGCTTCTTCTTGGGCTTCTCGCTACCAGACACTTCGACCAAAATGTGGCTGGTTTTTTTCTCAAACGGCAAGGCACGACCACGGCTCGCTGGCTTGTAACGGCGCAGGCGAGGGCCAGTCGTGACAGTGAGTGTCGTGATGGTCAGGCTTTTGCCGTCCAGGCCATGGTTGTTGATAGCGTTTGCTTTGGCGCTTTCGATAACTTTTTTGACTGGCAACGCAGCACGTTTTGGGACATGCTCCAGGATAACCAGCGCGTCAGCGACAGTGCGGTTGCGGACTAGCGCCGCGACCAAACTGACCTTGCGAGGAGTCTGATCGACACCTCTCGCCACAGCACGTACTTTTAGTAAATCGGCCATTACTTCTTGTCCTTTCCACCGTGTTTGCGGAACTTGCGTGTTGGGGCAAACTCGCCGAGCTTGTGACCAACCATATTTTCGCTAATCAGGACAGGTACGTGTACGCGGCCATTGTGAACGGCGATCGTACGACCAACCATCTCTGGCGTAATCGTGCTGGCACGCGCCCATGTTTTGATAACTGTGCGGTCCTCGAGGCTCAGAGCAGCCACTTTTTTGGCCAGCTTCGCATCGACAAATGGACCTTTCTTTAGTGATCTACTCATGATCTACCTCTTCCTCTTTGCGTCATGACGACTTCTTACAATTAGATCGGCGACATCTTTGCGGCGACGCGTGCGGTAACCAAGAGTCAACTGACCCCATGGCGTGCGTGGTGGTTTACCGCTACCGTGACGACCACCGTCACCACCACCGTGCGGGTGGTCTGCGGCGTTCATGACGACACCGCGAACTGATGGACGAATGCCCTTGCGGCGTTTGCGGCCAGCAGAACCGATCTTGATATTCTGATGCTGGACATTGCCGACGACACCGAGTGCCGCAGTTGCTTCTAAGCGGAAACGGCGAACTTCACCTGACGGCAGGCGGACTTGGGCGTAGTCGCCCTCCTTCGCCATCAGCTGCGCCTTTGTGCCTGCGCTACGAACCATTTGAGCACCTTTACCCGGGGTCATCTCGATCGCGTAGATCTGAGAGCCGACAGGAATCTGGCTCAGTGGCAGACGGTTCGATGCTTCGATAGGAGCATCGGCTCCACTCTGGAATGTCTTGCCTTTGGTCATGCTGGTATCAGCAAGCACGTAGTGGTACAGACCATGCTGATCCTTGACGCGTGCGATACGCGCGCTGCGGTTTGGATCGTACTCGATCTCCATCACAGTCAGCTTGAGACCGGCTGCCAGGTTGTGGTTCAGCAAGCGGTAGTGGCGCTTTACGCCGCCGCCACGGTGGCGGACAGTGATACGACCAGTGTTGTTGCGACCAGCGTTTTGTTTTTTGCTCTTCACCAGGCTTTTGAGCGGCTTACGCGTCGTAATATCGCTGAGATCCTGAGAGGTCATGCCGCGACGAGCAGGAGTGGTTGGGTTGTATTGCTTGATAGCCATTACTTATTCTCCTCCTTAGCAGCTTCTTGTTCGGCGAAAACCTGAATCTTGTCACCCTCAGCGAGAGTGACGTAAGCCTTCTTGGTATCTTTGCGGTTAGTTTTGCCTGGATAGCGATTCTTGCCACGGCTGTAGCGTACTGATTTGCCGCTCTGGACAACCGTCCTCACGCCAGTCACTTTGACGCCGTACTGTATCTCTATACTCGATACGATGTCGTTTTTGTTTGCATCAAGCGGCACGTTAAATACATACACGCCATCCTGGCTCTGTGCGTAGGCTTTTTCAGTAGCGCGTGGGTGTACGAATAGAGTACTCATTACTTAGCCCTCCCTTCACCCGCCGAAACTTTCGAAGAAAGTTTGTGCGGGCTAAGCCAATCTTTGATAACCGGCACTGATTTGGTTGACAGCACGATGTGATCTGCGTTCAGGATGTGATAGACGCTGAGATATGTCGCGCTGATGAGCAGAACATTCTGCAGGTTTGATGTCGCACGCAGCAATTCTGGGGTCTTTTCCTCGACCACCAGCAGAACCTTGCGGTCCAGTTTGTTTTTCTCCAGGAACTTCACGACTTCAGCGGTCTTACCAGTTGTCTTGACGTCTAGTACCTGAACTTTCTTGGCTTTGTTTGCCAAAGTCAGCGCTTGGCGTACAGCGACGCGTTTGCTGGCCTTGGGTAGTGTCTTGGTGTAGTTCTCATTGCCACGAGGACCAAAGACGACGCCACCGCCACGCCAGATAGGGTTACGAGTCGAACCGAAACGTGCTCGGCCGGTGCCCTTTTGCCGCCACGGTTTCTTACCACCACCACGGACTTCGCCACGCTGCAGCGTGGTAGCGCTTGCCTGGCGGCTGTTTGCGAGGTAGCTATCGTATGCCAGCTTCAGTAGTTCGTGGTTGTTTACCTCGACGTTGAATACTTCTTTTGGTAGGGTTGTTGATTTTGGTGCTGGAGCAGCGGCTTTTGCGGCTGGCTTATTAGTGTTCGTAGCCATTATGCTTTACCTCCAATCACGATAAGACCCTTGTTGGGGCCGGGAACTGCGCCTTTGAGGCCGATCAAGTTGTTGGTCGCGTCAACATACGCAACTTCCAGATTTTTGACTGTCACCTGCTCGTGACCCATGCGGCCTGCCATGCGCTTGCCCTTAAAGACTTTTTGCGGATACATAGACCCTATGGAACCCGGCTTACGGACGTTGCCGTTACCACCGTGTGTCTTTTTGCTGGTATTAAAGTTGTGTCGCTTGACGGTGCCTGCGAACCCCTTGCCCTTGCTAGTACCGGTAGCGTCAACGATATCGCCCAGCGCGAACTGGTTGACATCGATCTTGTCACCGACCTTCAGGTCTTCGGGTAGTTCAGTCACGCGAAATTCCCGAATATGCTTCGGGGTCACTTGGGCTGGCTTGGTGTGTCCAGCAACGGCCTTGCTCAGGTTCTTACCCTCACCAAATGCCACCTGGACTGCGTTGTAACCGTCTTTTTCAACGGTCTTGACCTGAGTCACAGTCACAGGACCAGCTTGAATGAGCGTCACCGGAACGGCGCGGCCATCATCACTGATGATTTGGGTCATACCAATCTTGGTACCGAGAAGTGCTTTCATAGCGCTTTGCTCCCATTTAAAATTCTTGGTTGCCGACGGTTTCCCTGTTACGGGACCTTTCGATTAACCAAGACGTCTAATATTTTCCGTACTTTAAAAAAGTTACTCCTACCAAGATAGCATAGAAATAGAGGTGAGTCAATACCCTTACACCTATAGAATCATAGTCGTGAGTTGCTTGAATTTACCCTACGAATATGTTATAGTTGGTGCATGTTCGTTCGGCTTGCCGGGCGATGTGCGCCCAGCCGATTGAGCCCAGCTCTTGGTTGGACGATTGAAAAGGAGCGACTAATGACCAGAGGAACCCTGCGACGCGCCTTCGGGCGAAATCGCGAGTCTGTCGTGGAAATCCCGGACGGGACGTCGTTCGACCTGGCGACGATGTTGTGGGAGAACAACAAGGTGCGAGTCTGGACGGTCGACGGCATCACCGTCACCGTCGAACGATTGCCGAGCACAACCGTGGATTACAACCGCAACCTGATCCGAGGAGTACGGATCACCACTGAGTTCGCGGGTGACCGGAAGGTCATCGAGAACGGCTGGTGTCAGCGCTACCTGACCGTCTGGGAGTCAGTCGACTCTCAGCGAGAGGGTCTGCGCTGGAGGTTCGGAGACCGCGATGGTGAGATCTTCAACGCCGCCGGTGTCTGCGCCCGCAGCATCTACGGGCTATAGTCACCTCCTCATGGGCTCGCTTGGCGGCCCGCCGATATGTCAACCGACTGTCGGCGGGCCGCTCAAGCGGGTCCAATTTGTTTTTTGAGACATTACATCTTGATATCACAGACTGAAGGTCGAAAACAGTATACTAGGTATTATGCATATACCAAAGGTCCGACCTCATAAGTGGTTCCTGATTACGCTCGCTGCGGTTTTCGTTGTTTTTGGCAGTTCGTACGGCGCTCTTGAATACTTTGGTTCACAGGCAATCGCTAAGCAGCAATCCGAAACGAAATCCGAGCTCGATAAAATCGACAAGAAGATAGCGGAAATCAAGGCTAAGAAGCTTGCCGAAAAGAAGGCCAAAGAAGAGGCTGAACACAAGAAACGTGAAGCGGCAAAGAAAAAGGCGGAGTCCGAGGCAGCACTTGCAAAGCAGCTGGAGGGACAAGTTGTCACACCTAGAGACTGTGCTATCAGGGGAGCTCATGGGAATCCCAGCAGCATCGACGTGGTAATTAATAAAAAGCGGTGCTTTAGTCCAATCAATTTCGTACCGTCCGACCTCGTCAACTACCAGGGATTTATCGTGAGCGCAAAGATTCTACCCCGCCTCACATCCATGTTCACCGCTGCTGCTACCGCAGGCGTACCGCTTAGTCTAACAAGTAGTTACCGATCATATGACAACCAAGTCGCTACATACAACCACTGGGTACACGTCAACGGTAGTTACGCAGCGGCCGACACGGTCAGCGCCCGCCCGGGCTATAGCGAGCACCAGACAGGACTTGCAGTTGATTTAATGAGGCCTGACGGCTGCAGTTTAGAATGTTTTGCCAAAACTGCACAGTATGCCTGGATGAAAGATAACGCTCACAAGTACGGCTTCATCGAACGCTACCAAGTCGGCCAAGAAGCCATCACGGGCTACAGCCCCGAGGCATGGCACTGGCGTTATGTCGGCCCTGCTGCCGCTACGGACATGAAAACAAAAGGCGTAAAGACACTCGAGCAATACTGGAATGTAGAGGGCGGCAGCTACTGACAATACATTACCTCAATCTTGCTATTATAGCTTGTTTATTTTAAAATAGTGCTTAGCGTATTGCGTGGAAATTCCGCGTATTCAAAACCTTGGAGGAGGTTACGCTATGAAGTTCATGGTTGAGGTACGTAAGGCCGAACCGTACGTCGAGTATCGTGGCGACCATGCGAGCAACGAGTGGGCGACGCTGGAGATCTGGCCATCTCTTCTCGGCATGGGTGACGGTTTCGCTTCTTGCCTGCCATTCCAGAACCATATGTCAAAGAAGTACGAGTGGATCGGATCCACTGGTGACTTTTCACTGGTCAGAGTCTGCGTGCCCATCCACAGGGCACAAGACGCAGCGTGGCTCATCGCCCAGAACCTGTCGGAGCTGACCGGTACTAACTGGGACGACGAGATTGACAACGTCGTTGATCAGCTCTGGAGCGGCTTCCCGATGTTGATCGCCACCACTGAGCCTCATACGCACGGCTGGCACCTACACCGGCTGATCGAATGGGTCTCGCGAAGCCAGAACCCCGTGACTCACGAGGAGAAGTTGGCCGCAGCGATCGACTTTGTCTATCCGGGCCAGTGTGACCGCGAAGCTCTACACGACGCCATCACCGATCCCGATACAGAGGCGAAGGAGCCCTGCCACCGCGAGCGGTACCGTAGCAGCATGATCTACACGTCATTCGTGCACTCCAGCCGTCGCAGCGCCTAGTAGCACCTTAGCGCCACACAGTACCGAGGGCAGCTACATAACGTAGCCGCCCTCGGTACTCCCCATCTACTGGTGGGTTTTTTTATTTCTAGATGACTATGCCAGCAGGGACAAAGTAGCTGAGGATGGTGACGATAACAATAACGGCGAACCAGATCTTGCGATCGATAGCATCCTTTTCGAATACCCTGATACCCACAAGCGCGATCATCGCACCAATCGGAAAAGCACTAAAGGGTATACCATTCCATGATAGTGGCGTGACGAACTTGAGCCAAAACGTGCTGAGGATCACGACGACTACTAGTTTGAAGAAGTACACGCCGTCAGCTTCGGTGATACGCTCTCTCACGCGACGACGCGGACGGTTACGACCGTAGGTTCGATGACGAGGCTTTCTCGTTTGTGTTTGTGTTTGAGCCATTTGTGTCTATGATACCATAAGAGTCATGC
>CAZIOA010000030.1:0-10163 GCA_964540835.1 uncultured Candidatus Saccharibacteria bacterium | reverse complement strand
CCCTAGTGGTACAATAAGCACAAGCATGGATGCCATCCACAAGAAATTCATTGACCGCGTCCACATTTGGATCCGCGCTCATCCGAAAGCCACGATCGCGATCGTGGGGGTGCTCACAGCAATCACGACACTCCTCGTCACGACGATCGTACTTCTGCAAGCACCCAAGCAAGTCGCGGCGCCCGTCGCGGCTGTCAAAGAAGCGCCACCTCTCCCCGTATACTATTCACCACTTACTGGCATAAAGGTAAAGGACGAAAAATCCCTCACGAAACCTGTCACGGCGATCATGATCGAGAACAGTCCGGACGCTCGACCGCAATCAGGACTGAAATCAGCGGAAGTAGTCTACGAGGCAATCGCCGAGGGCGGGATAACGCGATTTCTCGCACTCTACCAGCAGCACAAGCCGAAGCTTATCGGACCCGTCCGCAGCCTACGCATGTACTATGTCGACTGGCTGACGCCATACAACCCATCGATAGCCCACGTCGGCGGTAGCCACCGTGCTTTACAAACGGTTCGCAATGGCAAGTACCGCGATATCGATCAATTTTTCAACGCTGGATCATACTGGCGAGCAACCGATCGATGGGCTCCGCACAATGTCTACACCAACTTCCAGAAACTAGACACGCTCAACAAGCAAAAAGGTTATACATCGTCTAAATTCACCGCTTGGCCGCGAACCGACGGCAAACCCGCGAAGAAAAAAACCGCGACGTCGATCAGCGTCACGATCAGCGGACCGCTTTTTGATAGCAGCTACACGTACGACGCCAAATCAAACTCCTACGTCCGCTACCAGGCTGGCGCGCCACACCTCGATCGTGAAGCGGGCAAGATCACACCAACTGTCGTCATCGTGCTGGATACTGTCATGCATCGCGTCTTTGAAGATGGTTATCGTGAAAGTATCAAGACAACCGGTAGTGGTCGTGCGCGGATATTCCAGGGCGGGGCGGTCATCCAAGCGAAATGGATCAAAAAAGACAGGAAAAGTCAGATAAAATTCGTCGACAAAAAAGGCGAGGAAGTCGAGCTGTTCCGTGGACAGACATGGATCACGGCGGTACCGGCAAATCAGGGTGGGAAAGTGACATGGCGAGCGACGAAATAAGCAATACCCCTGCCAACAAACCACTTATGCGTGACTACTGGGCAAAGTTCCGGTTTCGCACGTATATCATCATCACGACGGTACAGTGCGTCTTCATCCTTGCAGCATACGGAGTCTTGGAGCTTTTGGACATCACTCACTTAGGGTGGGTGGCTTATTTTGCCGTTGCTTTTGTCAGCGCGGCCGTACTAAACGCCACGACAATCGCTCTTATACACATACTCGGACGTCCGTTTCGCGACTTGGTGCAAGCAATTGTCCTTGTAGCTGGCGAACCGTCCGCTGGCAAGCCACCAAACCCAAATACATACAAATACGACAACGATGGATTCAAAGAGATCTTGCAAACTGTTTATGAGATGGCCGCGCGAGAAACGACGACAGTGGCAAATGAACAGTCGACGACAGAGGGTGCCGCGATGAACGGTATCGAAAATATGAGCACGGGACTCGTCATCATGGATAAAAATCGCAGGATCGTCTACCATAATGGCCGCGTGCCGATACACAAAGATGCCGATGACAATCCTGTGCTTGATCTTGTATTTCCCGAAGATGACAAACTTGATGCCTGGCTCGACAAGGTCGAGAAAAACAAGCTATCAGCAGAGCGTCAATGGTCTCGTGTCGCCAGTAAATTACCGGGCGAGAGGGGTCGCAAGATATTTGACATTGCCGCTAGCTATCACAAAAACAGCGGAGCAGAAACCGTCCTAACGCTTTTTGACCGCACGGGTACTTACATGCCCGAGGAAGACGATTTGGACTTCATCTCATTTGCCGCGCACGAACTGCGCGGACCTATTACGGTCATACGCGGGTATCTGGATGTACTCCAGGAGGAACTCGAACCAAAACTTGCCGATGACCAAACGGAACTGTTGCGTCGCTTAATTGTCAGCTCCAACCGTTTGTCGAGCTACGTCAACAACATCCTCAACGCGTCTCGGTATGATCGCCGTCACCTGAAACTACGCTTGTCCGAGGAAACCGTACGTCATATATATGACACGATCGCAGACGACATGCAGCTGCGCGCCAGCTCGCAGAACCGTCTGCTGATCGTGGATATCCCCGACAAGTTACCGACTGTCGCTGCCGATGCAAACAGTATCGGCGAAGTGATGTCCAACCTGATCGACAACGCGATCAAGTACAGCAATGAGGGCGGCTTGGTGCACGTGATAGCGCGGACCGTGCCAGGATTTGTCGAAGTATCAGTCATCGATCGTGGCATCGGCATGCCGACGAGCGTCCTGCCGAACCTCTTTCATAAATTTTATCGTTCGCACCGCAGTCGCGAGACGGTCGCCGGGACGGGTATAGGTCTGTATATATGCAAGGCTATCGTAAGCTCGCATGGTGGCGCGATCACTGCTCGTAGCGTCGAAAACGAGGGCTCGACATTTAGCTTCACGCTACCAATCTACGATACCGTCGCAGACAAACTAAAAACGAACGATCACAGCAACGTAGCGTTGATCGAGCATGGGAGCGGCTGGATCAGGAATCACTCGATGTACAGAGGGTAAGCATGTCATAGGATTATGGTAGTAATCTGCTATCATAGAACTATGTCAATAAAAACAATTCTCGTCATCGAAGATGACCGGTTTATCGGTGAGATGTACGTCCGCAGCCTCAAAAAGGCCGGGTACGAAGTCGACTGGATGGTCGGCGGCAACGATGGGCTGATCGCGGCACGAAACAAAAAGTACGATCTCATCTTGCTCGATGTCATGCTGCCTGAGCGACGCGGCAATGAAATCATGGAAGCCCTGCGCGGCAAAGAAGACCTAGTACCTGACACTAAGATCATCATCATCACGAATTTCGAGCAAGACGAAGAATCGCGTATGGCCATGGAACGCGGCGCAGACGCGTATCTCATCAAAGCCGAAATCACGCCAAAGAAACTCATCGACGTCATCGCGAATCTTGGATAGGCTCTAACAATTCCTAAACCAATTTCTCGAAATTGACTTAGGAACTGCCGGGAGGGGTTAAACCCTCCCGGAAGCTCTCTGTCTTGCTACGACTACAGCGTGGCGACTGCTCTGTGCCACAACTCATAGACATGGATTGACTCCGGTAGCGGGAAGCTGGGGCCGGACGCCGGGTACTCCACGCCCTTCCAGACTCGGACGAACTCGTGGTTGGAGTACATACCGACGACGCCAAGCGCATCGACGGATGCACTCCGATCGAGGCCGACGCCTTGTCTGATATAGCACACCTTGAGCGCTGGCTGACCATCGTACTCGGTCAGCTCCCACTGGTCGGCGTGCTTGTCCAGATACTCCTGCGCTTTCTCGCCAGTGACGACGCACAGGCCGACGTGATCCAACGGTGTTGGTACGAGATACAGCCAGCCACCATCGGCGTCCCAATGCACGACCTCCATGTTGAGCTCCGGAGAGTAGGCTCGGTGACTCGAGCCACGGAACTTGAAGCGGATCTGCGATCCTTTGGGTAGCTCATAGCGCGTCACCTCGCCGCACTTCTCGCAGGCATGGCCATGAGACTGGATACCTCGCGTGTCGATGAGTTGCTGACAGCTGCCGCACTTGCCCCACCGGATGCCTGGCAGACTGGCGTACCACAAGGCATGGCCTTGCTGCTCCATCTCACTCGGGGTGGTGGAGTTTTGCTCGAGATACTTCTCGTCGACGCGCACATCTCTGATGTCGTATCCGATTTCACGAAGCTTCGCGAACGCCACATCCAGCGCCTCTTGCGTCCTGCAGTACAGGTTGCCATCGAGCATGACTGCGTCTTGAGTGTCAAACGTGATGTTTCGCACGGAATCACCGTACCTTTCTGTATAGACAGAGAACTGAAACGAACTATAGGGTCGGAAGACCCTAACAACTTATAACTATATCATCTTTACAAACCGTTGTCCATACTAGCAAGACTAGACAACCTCTGTTAGTTTTGGTAGAGTAGGCTGGACATTACGTCACATAACAGACAACCTCATATGGATCGCAAGCGACCATATGAGCCCCAAAATCCTCGGAAAAGCACGAAAATGAGCTAGCTAATTTTCGCTGCTTTTCACTCAGATTTTGGCCTCATCGTCTAACGGTTAGGACACAAGGTTCTCATCCTTGCAATCGGGGTTCGATTCCCCGTGAGGTCACCAAGCACAAGCACTTTACCACAGAGGTAGAGTGTTTTTGCTTTGCTTATGCTTGCTACTGTGATTCAAGGTCTGTATAATTCCTATAACTATGACCAGGCATGAATTTGATACGTTCGAAGACTTACAAGAAGATTGTGTGGAAGAGCTTACGATAGATGAGGGTGAAGTATATATAAGTATTGAAACCAGTTGTCATACGAAAGGCATTCAATTTCTTGCAAGCGTGTGGGGCAGTGACACTTACAACCCCGCCGTACACTTTGTCATCCGAACAATTGATTGGGAAACTGGTGAGCGTCACCCTTATTTTGTAAAACATAGGGCAAACGAGCTGGCATCTAGGGCGATTCGGCACTTTGATATGACTCGACCAGTAAACGAATTGGAATTCTCGTGGCTTAAGGAGCTGGGGCATAGCGGTAAGCCTAGCAACAATTACACAACCTATATTGAAACAAGAGATAGGTTACGTAATAATGTCTCAATCGAAGCCGCTAAACGCGAAGCTGCGTTAGCCACATGGACAGTACAGAAAATTGCATTACCAAATGGGTTTACTCATTTTGGAGAAATCAAAGAGGAAATTTGGGCAACGGATGACCCAAATCGTCCAACCGAGATTAAGGGAACTATATTGCGCAAGCCACACACTATTCGTAGTTAATCGGGTTTTATTCTATACGGGTGAGTTAATTAAATAGCTGAGCTCGCTTGTAACAGATGAGTCCCCATACTAACTTTACGAATAACATCGTTCCAACGAACAATCTCGACCACTATTTGGTTATAAATCGAAGACTCAAGGGTCACCAAGCACTTTACTGAAAGGTAAAGTGCTGCTTTATAGTTGACTTTTATAATACTTATGTTAAAATATAATTATGAACCATCGTATCGAGATCGTGCAGCCGTCTGTTTTAACAAATGCGGACTCTGGTACTTTCAAGAATCATGTCAGCGCCGTATTAAACGGTGAGCTGGATGGATTTGTCATCGACGATCAAAATTCAAAGATATTCAATGATAGTATTCGTTATGCTTCCGAACTAGGTCTATCTGGAGGCATAAATAGCACGACAATGACTTTTAATTACGATGCAACTGTTGCAGACTTGGAGCCAGGGGGAATACCCGAACCAGATGACTGGGAGCAGCTTGGCATTACTCCCTTACACGCTGATGGTGAAGAAGGAGAAAGTATACTCTCTGTCTCCACATGCTCTCTCGGATCGTATGCAATCTATATCCTGAATCGTGGACCAGAAATCATAGATGAATCACCTGTCGAACTATGGGATAGTCTTCATGATGAAAGTGTACGTATACTTACCGAGGGTATTGTTGATACCGACAAACTCGATAATCGAATTACTAAACTGAACATCGCTATGGGACAAACGGTCATATTCAATCCAAGCCGTCCACATATGGGTGTGACATTACAAGCACCACGACGAGTTAATACAACCTTCTTCCACAAAGAATATTAGAATCTAAAAAACCAGCGCCTACACTAGAATTCAATTCTATGCAGAGGAATAATCTTGCACAGGCTAATTCGTCTGTGACAAATTAGCCTGCGTGCTAACATTATGGATAACGTCATTCCACCGCACGATTTCTACCACCATTTGGCTATAAATCAAAAACTCAAGGGTCACCAGGCATGTTAATTCAGGCATGACGGATTGATGCAAGATTCTTCATCCATCGTACACTTTGATATTTCATCAAAACATGGTATCGTATAACCAATCCGGTCATCAAAACAGATGGGATAGTAAATGACATACAATCGAGGCTCGTACCTCAACAAATTTCGAAACGGTTGGTACTTCTACCGCGACCACCAGAATGGCACGTCCATCCGCGGCGTCACCAAGCAGATAATCATACGTGACCGCCCGCCTGAGTTGCTTACAGTGAAAGCGTGGTCGAAGCATGAGCGTGACACGAGAGGCAATGACACGACCGACCAGTCGGCGTTAATTTCCTTCAGTATCCCGCTCGATGGCTTCAGACGAGTGCAGTGGGAGGATCGTCTCATGTTCGAAACCGAAGACGGCCAAAAAAGCATCGAATTTCACACCCCGACTCCACAAGCACCCTGGGAACGAAAGCCTAGTCACTTTTTCAAACTCGCTAGTGATCAGGAGATCCCATGCCCGACCACACGTTGACCAGCACGCGACTCGCGAGATACGTAGGTGGCGTGTACGAAAGAAGCGAGAACTCCATCGTTACGCTCGGTGGAGAAATTACTTCCGTTTCAGTACGCGATAAATGGCCGTGCAGCAAGATTGATCTTGAGATTTGGCCATCGGTCGCACCACGCATTGGTGGACGTATGCGATTTACGGTCACGATCGCTCTGCCGCTCTACACCAAGTCGCTCGCCATTGACGGATGCCTGATATTTCGTCCTCGATTGTTCATGAGGCAGAGAACAATTCTGTACCCAGCTCGCATGTACGACACAGAGCTGCTAGAAAAATGGCTCCAAATGCCAGCACCGGAAGGCGTCGAAGATTGACGTCACACACCCTCGGACGAGCGGCGAAGGAAAACGCCCTCGGACTTCCGGGGGCGTTTTCTTTTTGACTAGATCTTATAAATTATTCAAGATCCAGATGAACGCGCCTGTCGACAGTAGAACTATCGCATAGAACAGGCCGAGCCCGATAGGTGAGCCCCATGAGAACCATGATCCCCATGCGCGCCAGTTCTTGTGCGTTAGCTCGTACCAATCTTTGCCGAGCTCTTCCTGCGCCTTTTTCTTGTCGTTATGGTTCATGTACGTAACCCCGTTTAGATTTATAAAATAAACCGGTTATTCGACCTGGAATTATATTCCATTCCCGGTGCTCAACCGAGTGAAAACCACGTGCCCGCTTGCGTAGTGAGCAGCTACTGGGTGGCAGGGTGGATTTATATCAAAATGATTGTATCATATCGCCAGATACATGACATGTGAAAATCTTTGCCATCCTATCAGAACCCCTTGCGCTTACGCTTAAAATTGCTCATAATAGCGCTAGAGTTAAATCAGCTCTGAGCCTGAAGTAATAAAAGGGAAGGCACTATCAAACCAACGACATTAACACCGTTTTGGCATCGCCGCCTATGCGAGGCGATTGCTGCGTTTTGCTTGCTGATCATAGGTCTTTTCGTATGGACATCTATAACAGGTCTGAGCAAACCAGGGAGCGAGTTTCATGTCAGTCCGCTAACCGCCGGTATCAGCGTCGGAGCAATCACGCTCGCGGCACTGTCATACTTTATCGCCGGAAAACAGCACCGCAACATCACCGTCTATGCTGCTTACTGGGTACTGCTCGCTGCCATAGGCGCCCTGACGATAACTACCGGCGGTAGCGACTCGCCATTTATAGCCACTTGGATGATCGCCGCGATATTTGCCGGAATCTTCGGACGCGTCACGCTGACCATACTATTCATCGGCATAAACGCTCTCGTCGCATATTCAATATTTAGTGACAGCATGACGAACGAGCGCATACTGAGCGTCGCGTTGGCAGGAGAACTACCTCTCATCGTTAGCTATATCCTATGGCACAACAAAGCCAATAGCGAAAAAAACAAAGAGCAAACATACTTCGATCTCGCCAACGAGCTCAACCAGGTCGCAAACAAATCCGACGTCGTGATTAGCGCCATAAGCGATGGAGTTATGGCTGTCAGCAACCAAGGCATTATCGAACTGATCAATCCGGCCGCGCAACGTATTGTCGGCTGGGGTCACCAAGACGCATTGAACTTAGACTACAAATCAGTGCTGCAGCTGCTCAACGCAAACGGCAGCGAACTCGACAAGTCGACGGATCCAGTATTTGAAGTATTGACGACTAACCAGCCGGTTCGTCGTAATAATTTGCAACTGCAGACAAACTCTGGCAAAAAACTATCGGTGGAGATCGTCGTGTCGCCGATCGGTCGGCTCGGATCAGGAGCTATCATCGTGTTTCGTGACGTCACCAAGGAGCAAGAGGAAGAAAGAGCACAGGCCGAGTTTATCAGTACAGCCAGTCATGAGATGCGCACGCCAGTCGCATCTATAGAGGGCTATCTCGGTTTGGCTCTCAACCCGGCAACCGCCACGATCGACGAAAAGGCTCGCGAGTATGTCACCAAAGCTCACGAATCAGCGCAACATCTGGGTCGTTTGTTTCAAGACCTCTTGGATGTCACCAAAGCAGACGATGGCCGCTTGTCCAACAATCCAAAAGTAATTGATGTCGTCGAGTTTACCAGCGAGATAGTCGAAGGCCTGCGCGCTAACGCCGACAAAAAAGACTTACGGCTGTTTTTCAAACCAAGAACCGGTGATGACACCGGCGGATTACACAATGTCGAGCCAGTATATTTTGTCGACCTGGACGCCGATCATCTGCGTGAAGTGCTCTCTAACCTCGTCGAAAACGCTATCAAATATACGCCAGCTGGCGAAGTTGTCGTCGATGTCCGTGGCGACGATACTCATGTAGTCATCAATATCACTGATAGTGGTATCGGTATCCCTGCGGAGGATATACCTCATCTGTTCCAGAAATTCTATCGTGTCGACAACACCGATACGCGTGAAATCGGCGGCACCGGACTAGGTCTATACCTATGTCGTCGTCTAGTCGAGTCTATGGGCGGTCGTATATGGGTAGACAGTGAGTACAAAAAAGGGTCGACGTTCTCCATCGAGTTGCCACGAATTTCACACGAAGAGGCTCAGCGACTCATAGAAGCGAGCAGTAGCACGGCGAAAATCCAACCTATAGCGACAAGACAGCCGATATCTGGCAGCGGAGCTGAAGCGACTGTTGACGCTGAAGCGGAAAAGCATCGCGCCGAAGCGTTGTCGACACCGATTATCCTCAATCGTTCAACGCCGATAGGCGAGCAATCATCTCAACCATCACCTCTAGCCACTCCGACGACAGAGCCAGCACAAAAGATCATTGATCCGCTCGTAGGCAATGACACCCAGCCAACCCCTCCAAACGAACCGTTACGACCGCATAATGGCATGGTCCTGCCTCCGGATGTGCAAAATATGGAGTCGAATCTCCAGAGCGCTGAAACGCCGATAGAGCGTACGATCACCGTACCGGAGAGGAAGTAGCGGAAATGAAAAATAAAAGGAGTCAAAAGGGTTTTAAAATAAGCTCTAGCATTTTTTAAAATGCTTTAGTAGAATAGGGGTAATATGACAAAGATACTACTAGTAGAAGATGACAAAAGTTTGCGCGAGATTTATGGCGTGCGCCTGCTCGCTGAGGGGTATGACATCGTTTCCGCCGGAGATGGCGAAGAAGCGCTCGCCATGGCCATCAAAGAGAAACCAACTTTAATTATCAGCGATGTCATGATGCCAAAAATAAGTGGCTTTGACATGCTGGACATATTGCGCAGTACTACCGAGACTCGCGACATCAAGGTAATCATGATGACCGCGCTCAGCAGCGATGATCAACGCGCTCGAGGCGAACAGCTCGGCGCCGATCGCTACTTGGTCAAATCACAAGTCGGTATCGAAGATGTCGTCCGTACCGTGCATGAAGTATTGGATGATGGATCCGGAGCTCCAGCAGGAGCGCCATCAGCGTCAAACACTACCACGCCAGCCGCGGACAGCACGACAGCTCCTGCGGATAACGGGACTTCCGCGCCCGCTGACACTGCGCAGGGTGACACAAAGCCAGCCGGTAGCGATAGTAGCGATGCGTCGACGACCACAAGCGATGCTAGCGCCTCGTCTACGGACGACGCTGCCTCCTCTACCGAATCATCCGCACCTGGCAATGATGACGCTGGTCCGCTACCGCCACAGCCCACGGAAACTGCCTTGCCGCAGCCAACCGCTCCGTTTTCATCGCCTCGTCC
>CAZIOA010000029.1:0-10633 GCA_964540835.1 uncultured Candidatus Saccharibacteria bacterium | reverse complement strand
ATTTCGACTTGCTCCTTCGGCTGTGCGATCACGACTGTTTGAATCACGACTTTTTTCACGACCTTGCCGTCCTTCATAGTCACTTCGTATGTCACCATCTTGCGGCCATTCGTACCAGGCGTCTGTACTTTGCGATAGCCAGCTGGCTGATCGACATCTTGGATTTGGCGGATAGGGAAGTCGATCCTTTCCTCTACCGTCGTCGTTTGCACGCCATCGCGCCATATCGACACGGTCATGCCAGTCGTCAGTGGCGCATCTGTATCGACCGAGATATCGTCGTTAGGACCAAGCTGGATATTCTTCTCCTTTACCATTTCGCCGACGGTTTCTGCTTGGCTATATGCAGTCGTTTTAATTCCGTAGAGGTTCAGTGTAAACTTCGTTGCCCTATCGACCGTCATGATGATGCCTGCGCCATCAGCGACGATATCCGTGCTTAGACTGAGCTCTCCCGCATCCTGATCATGAAGCTTCACGCCAGCCGCTTCGCTGATACCCTCGACGGTTTGGGCAGCGGTCATGACTTTTTGTCGTACCATACCATCCACGACAATTACTGGACGAGCTCGATAGATATTGACAGTGTAGTCTGCGGCCACAAGCGGCTCACTCAACCCAGGTTCAACGATATCTTCCTCGACGACGGCAATATCGGCGTCCTTCAACGCGTCGCGCACGTTTTGGGCATGCGTCAAAATCACGCGTTTTTCACCGCGGTCATGAAACGTTATAAGCCGCCCATTGTGTGCCTCGTCATTACTTGCGGCACCTGCTTGGCTGATATATATCGTAAAGGCAGTTACTATCGCCAGGATGATCACGGCACTGTAGCTTACGAACTGGCGAAAACTGGTAGTCAATCTCATAAATTATCCGCCCCTCCCACGCATGAGGCTATGTGCTATTTTACCGAACTTCCTGCCTACGAGCAACAAAAGCAGCTACCGCTTCATCTCTTTGCTGATAACTGCTTGAGTTAGCATTGATACGTTGCTGGGCAGATCATGCAGATCAAACCACGCAACCTCGAGAACCTCGTGTGGACTCACAGGTTTTCGCGGAAGCGCCGACCGCTTGACCCGCACAAGGAAAACCGGAGCTACAAAAGGTATATCGACTTCCGGACGGGTATATATCCCGAGGTATTTCAGTGCAGACTCAGACACTACCAATCCTGTTTCTTCTTTTAATTCTCGTGCTGCTGCAGAGGCAAGCGTTTCGTTCCTCCTGACGCCGCCGCCAGGCAAACTCCAATATTTCTGCTGGAGCACGCCTCGCATCAAAAGTACCTGCCGGTCTTCATTGACCACGAGCACGCGCACTCGTGGCCAACTAGTGATTTTTGACACGACGCTCAGCCCGACTTTGAACACCGGACTCAAGACGCGACTTGTGAGCACATATGCTTTGTACATCAGATTTTCTCGAGTCGCGCGTACTCGGCATTAAGTTTCTTCACTCCGCCGCGATCAAATTTGATCGTCACTGCCATACCATCAATTTCGGTGATCTCTCCCTCGCCAAAAGCCGCTGTGCGTACACGATCACCCGTAGCAAATGGCAGCTCATCACTCACGAAATCGTACTCCCGGTGATCATCGGCGTACATTGGCGCGTCGACTTCCGCGATTTGATCTCCCATATCGGCGATGAAACGTGACACTTCGTTGTATGCCCGCTGGCCAAACTGTAATCGTGAACGAGCATACGTGAGGTGCAACTCCTCGCGAGCGCGTGTCATACCGACATAGCACAACCGTCGCTCCTCCTCCAGCTCGGCAGGACCAGCTTCGTACACGCGACTATGCGGAAAGATGCCCTCTTCCATGCCAACCATAAACACGACAGGGAACTCCAGTCCCTTGGCTGCATGTAGCGTCATGAGCGTCACCTTGTCACCCGCTGCTTGCTCATCGCTACTGGCGATAAGCGCCGCTTCCTCCAAAAACTCCGGCAAGTCGGCAAACACGCGCACATCTGAAAGCAGCGAACCGATATTTTCCTCGCGCTCCTCTGCCTGCGGCGTGCCATCACGTAAATAATCTCGATAGTTAGTGAGCTTCAATAGACGTTCGATAATGTCAGCTGGCGCGGCGGAGTCGGCGAGCATTTGCTGCAACTCGCGTAAATGACTACCGAGTGCACCGAGCGCTCTGCGTGCTTTGGGCGTGAGACCTGTTGCCATCTCGACATTGTTCAGCGCATCGATAATATGCATGTCGGTCGAGCCTTGCCATGTCAGAAATTTCTCCAAGCTCGTCGCGCCGATACCTCGCGTCGGCACGTTGACGATTCGGCTGAAGCTCAACACATCGCTTGGTTGGTAAATCAATCGCAGATACGCAACGATGTCTTTGATTTCCTTGCGATCATAGAACCGCACGCCACCAACCAGTTGATAGGGGATTCTCTGTAGGCGAAGTGCGCGTTCCAGCGCCGCGGACTGCGCGTTCATACGATAGAGCACGACGAAATCACGATACCGGCGCGCCTTGATAGCAACCTGCGACGATATGCGACCCGCCACGAGACTTGCCTCCTCCGTTTCGTCATATGTCGCATGAACCTCAACTGGTGAGCCTTCACCTGAATCAGTCCAGAGCTTTTTGTCAGTCCGAACTTTGTTTTTACTGATTACGGTTTGAGCTGCATTGAGGATAGCGTTGGTCGAGCGGTAGTTTTGCTCCAGTTTGATAACAGTCGCGTTCGGATAATCGCGCTCAAAATTCAGTATGTTGGTAAAGTCCGCGCCTCTCCACGAATATATACTTTGCCAGTCATCTCCGACGACACAGATATTCTGCGACTCATTGACCAGATACTTCACGATAGCGTACTGCGCGGCATTGGTGTCCTGATACTCATCTATAAATATATGCTTGAAATGATTACGCCATTTATCACGTATATCTTTGTGGTCGCGGAGAAGTCTCACTGTTTCTATAAGCAAGTCGTCAAAATCCAGCGCGCCTGCGTCTTTGCGTAACTTCTCGTACCGCGCGTAAATCTTGGCGATAGTACGCATGTGCGGGTAGCTTGCGTTCGCCTCGAAATCCTCCGGGGTCTTCAGTTCATTTTTTGCATTGCTGATGATACTGCTGACCGCGCGCGGCTTGATCTGCTGTCCATCGATTGACAGCTCTTTCATGGCTCTTTTGATCAAACCCTGACGATCATCTTCGTCATATATGACATAGTTTGGGGCGATGCCAATTGCTTGTCCGTCCATGCGAAGTAACCGTACGCATATGCCATGGAACGTCCCCATCCACGACATAAACCCTCTCGGCACCTCGATCGCGATGCTCTGTTGGTTGGCAAAGCCAACCATGCCAGCATCGCTTGTGATGGATCGCTGTGTCAAGGTTTCCGATTCTCCTTCACCGTACTTTTCGTACGACTCAGTCCGATTCTCACCTTTTCCTTGCGCTACACTCACATCGAGACGCCGGGAGGGAGTCTCACCTGCAAGTTGCCATACGCGCTCGCGTAGTTCACGAGCGGCTTTGTTGGTAAATGTCACCGCCAAAATTTCATTCGGCCACACGACATCACGCACCGACGCCCTGTCATCCGACACAGTCGGATGTACTGGCGTCTCTTGGCGCAGCGCTGCGTTACTAGCTCCAGTACTCACTTCACCGTATTGTTTATACGGCTCACTCCGTGCTTCACTAGCGCCTTGCCCTGCATCCAATGTGTGTCGTGAAGACATTAGATAAGCGATGCGGTGCGCCAATGTCTTCGTCTTGCCACTACCAGCTCCTGCCAAAATCAACAGTGGTCCGGACGTTTGCTTCACAGCCGACGCTTGCGCCGGATTCAAACCCTCGAGAACAGATTTCATTGTATATATAGTATACAGGAGTTTGCACTAGGAACCCATGGCAAGACTGAGGTATGTGACGATACCGAGTCCGGCACATACCGCGATGATCAAAACTATCAGCAATACGACTCCCCACCCCGATTTTTGTGACGCCGGGTGGTTCAAGGGCTGATGATATTCATTGACGTCATATATGGCATTCGTTTCTTTGGAGTCATTTGATTTCACGGGTTGCCATGATTGTCCATTCGTCAATTTTTCGGTATCTCCTGACTCGACCGCACGCACATCTTCATGCGTTGGTCCAGGCGGGGTAGCATCGTGCGACTTCAACTCTTGAAGCTCGGCCTCTTCTGGTGGAAGTTCCTTTTCAAGATCAGCCGGATCGATGGTACGCTGCTCGTCCTCCGTGGCATCACGCTTGTCTATTTCGCCGTTTGTTATTGTCACGGCTGATTCCGACTCTTTGCTTTCTCCGCTCTCTACGACGGAGTCGAGAGTAGATTCATCGCTTGGCTCGTCGCTGTTTTCAAACGGAGATGCTACCGCACCGGTGGCTGACATGTCGCCAAGCGGTCTTTTCTCTACCTTGGCATCTGGCAAAAAAGGCGATAATGGCAATGATCCGCCATCTGATTGCTCTTGATCACTATCGATAGAAACTAGTGTCTCTTGTGGTGGAGTTTGTGCCGTTTCTTCCTCTACGGTATCTGGTTCGGGTGGGGGCGCGGGACTCTCGACTTCGGGTGCTGGATCCACGGTCTCAACCGTTGGCTCGGGCGTGGACTTGGTATCATTTTGCGAAGGGCGTTCGGGTACGATCAAGCTCGGTGCGACACCTGCCGATCTCATGTCTGACGATGGGTGCACGACATCCATAAACCGCCCGGTATCAGGGCGTTTCACCGTCGGGATTGGTGGCGTTTGGGATTCGACAGGAGGTCTCGCTACTGTCTCCGACAGGGGCATTAGGGTTTCGGCGGACTGGCGCTGCGGTTTATCGAGCTCTTCGATAGTCTGAGGCTCTTCTTCGTACGGCAACGTTTCGCTGCCAATCCGTTTGGCTACTTCGCCAATCTTGTTGTATGCTGGTCTCTCGCCCGGCTTGAGCGTCTCGTTAATATCGAGCGTCCTGGCCAGCTCCGCATCATTTTCTCTCGATCTTTCATCGGTTTCAGGCTTCGCTTTTCCCATCAAAGAGCTGACGGCTTTGTCGAGCTCATCAAAATCAATGTCTGTCATTTTTCGTCTCCGCCCCCATGAGCCGCTGCCACGATACCGCTAAAACTGCGCTCCGACAGGCTGGCGCCGCCGACCAATAAACCGTCTACCCCCTCTGTCGCGAGGTATGTCGGCGCGCTGTCGACAGTCACGCTGCCGCCGTAAAGCACGCGAACTTTTTCGGCCGCCTTTTCGCCATACAAATGATTGATTTGTCGCCTGATAACACGGATCGCTTTTTTGACATCCTCTGGCGTTGCGTTTTTGCCGGTACCGATCGCCCAAACTGGTTCATACGCGATAGTGATACGTTCGAACTCTTGGCTCGTCACGTTTGCCAAACCACCAAGCAGCTGATCGTGGATAACATCATTTGTTTCGCCGATCGCGCGCTCATGCGCCGTCTCTCCTATACATAGAATCGGCTTTATGCCATTACGAACTGCCGACTGCACTTTGCTGCGCACATCCTTGTCATGCTCTCGGAAAATATGTCGCCGCTCACTATGACCGACAAGCGCGTAATCCACAAGTCCACGAAGCTGCGAAGCGGAAACCTCACCGGTAAATGCACCGTGATCGCGCCAATAGAAATTTTGTGCGGCCAGCTTGAATTGTCGTCGATCCACCTGAAGGGCTATGGTCTGCAAAGCAAGCATTGTCGGAGCCAGTACGACTTCGACGTCACGATGAACATCGATCTGTTTTGCCAGGTGGTGCACGAAAACACTGGACTCATGAATGCCCAGGTTCATTTTCCAGTTACCGACAATTAGTTTTTTTGACATCTCGCTTATGCTTTCTCTCGATAAGTTTATCCTATTTTTTTGTGTCGAGCAAACACTCTACTCCTGGTAATTTCTTGCCAGCCATCAAATCCAGGCTTGCGCCGCCTCCAGTGGATACATGAGTGAAGCTGCCGCCCTTTTTGGCATCCCATTTGAGCACGAAATCAGCCGTATCGCCACCACCGACTATCGAAGTAATCTCCGGGTGAGTCGCTAGTGTCAGCGCGATACGAGCTGACCCGTGCGAAAACTCTGTCAGTTCGTCAACGCCCATCGGACCGTTCCATATAACCGTCTTTGCATCTGCCAGTACTGACGTGAAGTGCTCGATACTTTTGTCGCCGATATCCAGAGACATTTCGTCGTTATGAACATGCTCGACCGACCTAACTGTTCGCTTCTCGGCAGGGTCGACTTTCTCCGCGACTGCAACATCAGTTGGTAGTACCAAAAATTCATCGAGTTTATCGCCCGCTTTTTCGCGCGCCGCAGCGTAGATACCGTCCAAAGTCTCTTTCTGGTCGGTTTCTACTTTGCTCTTGCCGACAGGATGACCGTTATATGCCAGGAATGTATTCGCCATAGCGCCACCAATCAACACTTTGTCTGCAAGCTTCACGAAACGCTCGACGACTTGTATCTTGTCGCTCACCTTTGCGCCACCAAGCACCGCGACAAAAGGATGCTTCGGGTTCTCCATGGCTTCGCTGATAGTTGTATACTCTCGCTCTAAGAGTAAGCCTGAGACACTTGGCAATAGGTGAGTTATAGCCTCCGTGCTAGCATGCGCTCGGTGCACTACCCCGAACCCGTCTTGTACGAAAAAGTCCGCCTGGGCCACACGCGCGATAGCCTTGGCATAGTCCATATCGTTCTCTTCTTCGCGAGAATCAAAACGAAGATTCTGCAACACGACGATACTGCCTTGAGGTGCTTTCTTGACTGTCTGGTACGCCAAATCTCCGGCCGTATCATCAACAAAAATCACTCTCCTACTAAGCAACTCGCCCAAGCGGATAGCAGCAGGCTCGAGACTACACGACAAATCGTGCCCCTCCGGTCGACCCAAATGGCTAATCAACACAAGTGAACAGTCACGCTCTAGCAAATATTCGAGCGTTGGCAAATTCGCGCGAATACGCAAATCATCGCTTACTTCTCCATCTTTTAATGGCACGTTGTAGTCAACGCGCACTAGCACTCGATAATGCTTGCCGTGGTGTAAAGGCAAATCTCGAATAGTTTGTTTGAAAAATCCCACCCTAGTAATCTCAAATCTCAATTATCAATTTCAACAAATCGTAATTATTATGTTTTATCTTTTACGATAATAAACTATTTTTTTATTCACCGCCATAAATTTATTCTATGACGCGAACACGAATAGTGTCAGTAGCTCCCGCTAGTCCTGGCTGTAGACCGCTGACAATCACGACTGTCACTTTTTCTTCGTCGCCGAAGAAGTTCTGAGCCTTGAGTTCTTTTGCGAGTTCCAAACCAGCCTTCTCGCCATCTGGTCGGACATACGACCTGTTGGCATAGCTGAGAGCTAGTTGCTGCGCAGCGCGGTGCTCACTAGTCACACTAATGATAGGCAGGTTCGGACGATGCGCTGCGATATTCGCTGCGGTACCGCCAGACTTCGTTTCAGCGATAATCGCCGTGGCGCCTATTTGGTCTGCCAAACTGACCGCCGCTGCGCTGATAGCGTCGCGCGTCGATTTCTTGCCTTTGAGAATATCGGTCAGAGGTGCAACTACAGTATGTTCTTGGGTATAGAGAATTACCTTCTTCATTGCCGCAACCGACTCGACTGGATATCGGCCATTTGCCGTTTCGTCACTAAGCATCACGGCATCAGCACCTTGGATCACTGCGCTCGCAACGTCGCTTACTTCTGCACGTGTTGGTTCGGGAGCATCAACCATGCTTGCCATCATCTGTGTTGCAACGATAGACAGTTTGCCATACTTGCGACATAGGGCGATAATCCTGCGCTGAACAATCGGCACTACTTCTGCGCCCGCCTCGACAGCTAGGTCGCCACGAGCGACCATCACTCCGTCACTTGCTTTGACGATTTTCTCAAGTTCTTCAGTCTTGATAGCTGCCTTGGTCTCGATCTTCGCGATAACTTGAGCGGTTGAACCGAGGCTTACAAGCATCTGACGGAGGTTGTGAATATCCTCGGCTGACTGCACGAAGCTGAGCGCTACGTAGTCGATGTCATTCTGAGCGCCCCATTCGATGTCACGAACATCTTTGTCAGTCAAAATATCGCCACCGAAATCTGTCTCCGGTAGGTTGATACCTTTGCGGCTCATAAGCACGCCGTCATTCTCGACGCGGACAACGATAGCCGTGTCACTTTTTACCTCAGTCACAGTCGTACGCACTTTGCCATCAAAGAGATAGAGTGGTTCATCTGCCTTGACCTTTTCAGCAAGGTTGTACTGTACTGGCAATGTCAGCGAACCGTCGTGCTCGATACCGTATTCTAGAGTTAGCTCGTCACCTTGCTTGACTTCTACGTTCTGCTGTAAATTACCAAGGCGAATTTTTGGCCCCTGTAAATCCTGCAAAATTGCGACAGGTTTGCCTATTTTGTTGCTCACTTCACGAATCCAGGGAATTTGTCGTTCGCAATCTTCGTACTTGGCATGGCTAAAATTAAGTCGAAATCCGTTCACTCCGGCTTTTGCCATTTGTTCGATCATTTCAGGACTATCGATAGGCGGTCCTACTGACGCCAAGATTTTTGTTCGCTTGAAAAGAATACTCATATAGGGTAATTATACCATATTCATATCTGTTAATGCCCAAAAATGAGAACGAGGCCCCGCCCGCACAGTTACCTGTACGGACGGAGCCTCTGGGTTGATGGTGTTGCCGGCGAACGCCTACTTGTGAGCGACTCGCACCACGACAGCGGTCTTGCCACTGTTGTCAGCGAAGTGCACCGCGAACGGCCGCCGCTCGTCGACGCCGATGCCGAAGGTGAACTGGCCCTCGTGCTCGCCAGCGCCCTTGACCTCCGTGATCGCACCGAAGTTGTCGCCCATGTCACGGTAGAAGCCCGCCGCGTTCACCAGACCGGGCGGAACGTGCCCGCTCGAGTGGACGAACGACGCCGACCTGGCGTAGACGGTCAGCGACAAGTCGCCGTTGCCCTCCAGTGCCACGGGGTCTCCCTTGCCCTCGGTGTAGATCTCGCCGTAGGCACCGAAGAACCACGGCCGATCGGTGAAGTTGTCGCCGTCACGGACCGACGGATCGATCATGGTGGTGTCGATGGTAAACATCACCGTGTCGAAACACGGCCCTGTCCATGCAGCGACCTCGACCAGCGGTGCGTCGACCATCGGTTGGTTCACCGTCGCCTCGGGCTTGAGTTTCAGCTCGCTGCGTGTTGGCGTATCCGGCGCCGCGTTCCAGTCCTCGACGTTCATCCCCTGGTCCACGCAACCGGACGGCGGCTTCGGATTCAGGGTACCCATCGGAGGCGGCGGTGCAGTCACTGTCACCGTCTCGGTCACCGTGGATGGCGGTGGCGCGGGCACGTAGACCGTCGAAGGCACCGGCTGTACCGGCGGCGGATCTTCCGTCTGATCCTTGGACCTGGTGTCGACGGTCAAGCATGCACTCAGCGTGAGGGCTGCCGCGGCAAGTACCGCTGGCAACACCAAAAAGGACTTCCCGATTCGCATCATGGTAGCCCACCTTTCATGTAGTCGGAATACTAGAAAGTATACCCCATGTGTCAATCTGAAAGTAGGCTAATTTTAGGCGTTGGCCGCTTCGCGTTTCTGACGCTCAGCCTCGTTCATCTGTTGCTGTAGCTCATACTGCCTCTCCTCGGCAGCCTTCGCCTGGAGGCGCTGTGCCTCTTGGCGAACTTGGTTAGCCCTGTCTTGATGCATATCGGCCTCTTGGTTCTTCTGATCGGCCATTTTTTGTGTATCTTCTGACGACATAATGCCTCCTTTCGTTTAATTGATTTCTTTATTTTAATTTCGCGAAGGCGTAAGCGCAGTGGGATAGATTACAAATGAGATGTGATCTCACCGGGACGACGCTTCGATGTTCTCGCTATTCTAGCGGCGAACATCGGCTATCCCATGTCAAATCATAGATTATGACAATGGTCGAACGCCGGATTCGCATGGCTTCGCCATGCATCCGGGTTTGGTCCCGTAGGGCACCAAGAAAAATACCCATCTGAAGATGGGTATTTTTCTTGGTGATCTCACCGGGAATCGAACCCGGATTGCCAGGATGAAAACCTGGTGTCCTAACCGTTAGACGATGAGACCGCATTTCGAGCGAACCGAGGCAAAAATCAGCTTGCTTATTTTTGCTCGTTTCCGAGAAATGTAGGGCTCATATGGCTCGAAGAGTCCATAGGAGACCGTTTCTCTGTGGGATCAATATGGTCGCTTTAGCGATCCATATGGACCGGCTCTTATGAAACGTACATCTGTGAAATAATTAACACTTGTCATCGCTACGATTCAAGGGTCGTTTATTTCAACTTTGCCCACTATATCAGAGTAGTTATATTTTGTCTACCCCTGTTGTGTCGCAAAAAATTTGCAATATCGCAAAGATGTTTTTATCATTCTTGTGCTTTTTTGTGTATGTGTGATAAGCATTGACTTTTTAGAGGTTTTGTGATAGTATTGTTGCAGAAGTGAGGTGGGGCTTAGAAAAGCCTTTCGCTTTGCTGTGGGTACTTTAAAAATCAGGTTATGTCTGTTTTGTACAGCCTGCAGCGCAGCATATTGCATACGAC
>CAZIOA010000028.1:0-10662 GCA_964540835.1 uncultured Candidatus Saccharibacteria bacterium | reverse complement strand
TGTCGCGTCTGTACTGATTCTCTAGATAAATCGTTCCCATGTCGGTGTTCATATGTGCTGACACATACCGCTGTAAATCAAACAGTCGACCCTTGATGTGTTCCGCGTCACTGGTTTTGTCAGCGTCGAGCACGGCTTCGCGCCGCTGTACCATGCCGATATTGTTCAGACGCAGAAACGTCGCGGTGATAAATCCAAACAGCACAAGCAGTAGCAGCAACTGCCATGTTTTGACATATTGTAATCGCCTGATGCCGCGTCGAACTTTTCGTTTGTCTGCCAACTTAGATACCCCACCTTTTCTTCTGTTCACAGTATAGCAAAGTCGGTACTCAGAAAGTTAGCATAAGAATTGCGGAAACTTCTAGCGCTATGCGGTATACTGTTTTGTATGAACATCTACTTTTGCGGTATCGGCGGCGTCGGCCTAGGCCCTCTTGCTGAAATCGCCCTGGACGCTGGACATACGGTTTACGGGTCAGACAAGCACGAGAGTGCCATGACACGAAAGCTGGCAGAGCGTGGTGTCCAGATAAGCGATATACAAGATGGTAAATTCCTACGAGAGACGCATACTAAACACACGCTCGACTGGTTCGTTTACACGTCTGGCATCCCTGACAATCACCCCGAGATGGTAACTGCCAGGGGGCTTGGTATGAGAGTCTCCAAGCGAGATGATTTCCTCCAGTCAATCATCGATGAGCATGATCTTCATTTGGTCGCAATCTCCGGTACTCACGGTAAAACCACCACCACGGCCATGATGGTGTGGGCGCTCCAGCAATTCAACGTGCCAATTGGCTACTCTATCGGCACGACGATACCCTTCGGACCGAGCGGCAAGTTTGATCCCTCGAGCAACTATTTCATATACGAGTGCGATGAGTTCGATCGTAACTTCCTCAAATTTTACCCCTTGCTCTCGGTTATTACGTCGATTGATTTCGATCATCCGGACACCTACGGTACTTCTGTGAACTATCTCGCTGCCTTTAGGCAGTTTCTGGGGCAAAGCGAACATAGTATCCTGTGGCAAAACGACGCGAACCTGCTCGGAGAGGGTCTACCCGAAGACACGTGGCTGCTCAGTGAGCACGATATTGCTCCAGGCGTGACTTTGGCGGGCGTGCATAACCGTCTCAATGCCAGTCTCGTCGTGAAAGCTCTCGAGCGACTAGGTATTGCTACTGAAAACGCCGTGGAGGCAATCAACAGGTTTCCTGGGGCCGATAGGCGCTTCGAGAAGCTTGGCGAGAATCTCTACACCGACTACGGCCACCATCCGACCGAAATCGCAGCAACCCTGGAGATGGCACGCGAACTGTCGAGCGACGTGGTGCTTGTCTACCAACCACACCAAAATCTGCGGCAGCATGAGTTTCGCTCGCAGTATGCGGACTGCTTCAACCTGGCTCATGAAATATACTGGCTACCGACATATCTGACCCGCGAAGACCCGACACTGCCCGTACTCCGTCCCGAAGATCTGGTAGAAGACATCACCAATCGCGACGCAGTGTACATCACCGACCTGAACGACGGGCTATGGAACAGCATCCAGGACGCTCGAGCCAGAGGCGCGCTCGTACTCTGCATGGGAGCTGGCACGATAGACGAGTGGGTACGAGGGAAGTTGGGGAACAGGGATTAGGAAATGGGAGTTGGGGCTAGCGGTTATCGCCGCTACCATGCAGGACACCGCGCTCTTTGCGACTCGAAAGCTTGTCGATATTCATCCGTGCCACTTCGTCCAAACTATACCCGAGAAGATGCGAGACGGAACTGACATACCACAAGATATCCCCTAGCTCTTTTGCGATTTCTTTTCTATCTTCGTCCGTAAGCTTACCGCTTTTGTCGCGGAGAAGCTTTTTGAACTTACCGAGCACTTCACCGCTTTCGTCAGACAGCCCGAGTATCTGCCCCATCATCTGCGCCGTGATATCGCCATACGCATAGTTATCCGTTAACGTTGAGATTGCTTTTTGGCTGTAGTCATTCAAATTCATGTAACTATTCTACAGAACTTTTGCACATGAGTGCAGTTCTGGATGAAAAACGAGTGCCGGAGCGGAGCGTACATAAAGATACGTGAGCACCGGAACGCAGATTTTCGCCTGAAATGTGCCGTGTGCGGAAGTTCTTTACCACTCGTAGGAATATTCTTCAAAATAAAACGGATCGCGGAAAAACGTCCGTGCGATAATCTCTTCGACACCTGGCGC
This sequence comes from uncultured Candidatus Saccharibacteria bacterium, assembly GCA_964540835.1. Classification (GTDB taxonomy): domain Bacteria; phylum Patescibacteriota; class Saccharimonadia; order Saccharimonadales; family Saccharimonadaceae; genus UBA2112. Next base: position 8,434 of record CAZIOA010000028.1, on the reverse strand, counting down.
CAGATCCATCTCGTGGAGTTTATGCGGCTTTGCCCATTGCAGCTGTTCGGTTAACTCTATATCGTCGCTGTTAAAAGTAAAAACGTGCGCCAGCGTTGCCGTCACCGCCGTGTCGCCATAGTGCACGCGGATATAGCAGTCTCCGGCGTGTTTTATCTCTGGCGGCAAATACCGTAGCTTTTCGTACGCTTCGCGGCGAGCCGCATCTTTCACGGTACTGTCATCGTTGTGCAGTTTGCCGTGCGGTAGCGACCACTTGTCTATATATGGCTGCTTGGCGCGTTTTTGCAGCAATACGCCGCCATCGCTGTTCTGAATTACCAGCATGGTGATAATTTTTGGTTGCGGACGCACAAACAGCTTGTCAGCGTTTAGCCGATCAACATAGATCAAGCCCAGCGTATCAAGCGTATAGCCACCCTCTACCTTTTTGACCAGCTTGCCCTTTAACAGTTGTGTCAGGTGATAGCTATAGAGGTTGGTATCGACCTTCGGCGGTCGCATATCCCGAAACCGCGTCACTCTCTGATGCATCAGTACGCCCAAGATGTGTTTCTGTATATGATGTTTTATTTCAATTTGATCTATCATGTCCGCTCAATACAATTTGAGTCAAAATAAACTTTCTATACGTCACGATGATACTACATTATTATCGGAATGTCATCTGTTATATAGAAAGAAGGCGAAAAGTAAAAAATGACCGAGCAAGCAATAGAGCATAAAAATATTGAGCAAAAATACATCGAAACTGAACAAAAGTTTCTGCCACTGTTTCCTGAGCGTCTGGAGCAGTTTCGTAAATGCGCTTCGAAAATCGTTCAAGTCTACCTAAGCCACCCTGATGAAGAGTTCAGCCTGCGCTTGCGCGAACAAACAGTCGGCGACGAAACAAACTACGCTGCAACGCTTAAGAGTACTGGTCAGATGACCGATCAAGGTGTTCGCAGATATGAGTTCACGTCCGACATCAGCCGCGAGCGATACGAATACTATCAAAAGGGTGCACCGACTATCCAGAAATACCGCGTCGAACCGCACGAAAACATCGCGATTGATTTTTTTGATGACGGACATATACACGTAGAGAGCGAAAATGTTGAATCATGGAACCAGTTCCTCGCGCAGCACCGCATGGAAAATGACTTCGTCGACGTGACGGCCGACAAAATCGTCGACAATGAATGGCGCGCACACTACGCATACCGTCAGCAAAACCAAGGGCGTGAGGCAATGTCACTCACAGAGAATCTTGAGGCCCAGGAAATAACAGAGGAAATCCTCGATAGGTGGCAGCCGGGAGAACGACTGGTGGTCACTGTCAGCGGCAGATCCGGCTCTGGCAAAACCACCTTGCTGCAAAACGTGCGTGAGGCCTTGCAAAATCGACATGTCACGAGCACTATACTGTCCACAGACAACTACAATATCGGCAAAAAACGCCTTTACGAAATGGGTGGCGGCACATGGACGAATTTCGACGCCGATGAGGTATACGACCTGCAGCTCTGCCTCAACCACGCACGCATGCTCGCAGCGGGTGCCCCTGTTCCGAACTACCGGTTTGACTTCAGAACGGAAGAGACGCAGCCCATCCAGTATCTTACCCACCCCAAAGATATTCTCTTTATCGAAGGTATCAAGGCTCATCACCAAAACTTTCGCGAACTTGCTGATCTACACTACGACATACCGACGCCGCTTGCTACGTGCATCGGCCGACGAATTCTACGGGATCTGACCGAACGACCGCGTTTTTCTCCGGAGCAAAATCTCGCTTACTACCTAGAGTACACTGAGCCGGAGTACAGAGCACTCCAATGAAAAGTAAAAAGCCTGGCTATCATCTCCGAGACATACCAAAGGGCACTATAGGAGAGTCCAACAAGATTTTAGAAGAAGTACTGGAGCTGCAGGATGCCGAAGCACAAGAGTGCAAAATCATGGAACTAGTAGAGCTATCTGATCTGATGGGTGCAGTAGCACTGTACTTGGAAAAACATCATCCCTCAACCACCATCGAAGACCTCATCATCATGTCGCGCATTACACGGAGGGCATTTGAAAATGGAAGACGCTAATCGGTTTATGGAACCGTCCCGCATAGACTATCATAAATTATCATCGGCACTCGATCACTACGAGGCACGTGGCTACGAATATATGGAGGTGCCGTGGGTAGTCAGCCGAGAGGCTGAAGCCGCTACGCTACCACCAGATGCGACTGCCACGTCGGTTCAGTACGGCGAGCTGGTGGGCAGCGCAGAGCAGGGATTTATAGAGTTACTCCTGCGCGGGCGCACGGTCCTCAAAGCTTGCGCCATCACGCCGTGTTTTCGCATGGAGGACAGCTATGATGAGCTGCACCACGCATACTTCATGAAACTGGAGCTTATCAACACAGATGCTTCCAGAGATAACCTATGGCGCATGATTCATGACGCCCAAGATTTCCTGGGTAACTACACGCGAACCGAAATCGAACAGACTGGCACTGAAACGTACGATCTCGTCGACAGCAAACACCATATCGAACTGGGATCGTACGGTATTCGGACATTTCGTAACACCCCGTACATCTACGGCACAGGCGTCGCCCTGCCGCGTCTGGACACTGTCATACGTAAAAAATAAATTCTCTCGTCTTCTGCCTTTCTATATCGAGAAAAACACAAGACGAGGACAGAAGGGATGAGCCTGCCGCCTCGACGTGAGTGCTAGTGGGTGATGCACACGTTGACAGATCCGTCATGGCCTATCATGACACCGACAAACTGAGCACGTCCGCGAACCTTATCGAGTACTTGCGCTGCCAAAAACTGGCAATCACTCACGGACACTCCTACTACGGGCAAGCCTGTGGATATGTACGTCGTTTTATATTTACCCTCCGGTGTCTTTGGCTCAAGCCTGACAAGGCATCGTTCAAGTTTGCCTTGATCGACATCCTTTCTCAATAGGAGACTACTTAGTACCTCTACGCTCTCCGCCATCTCTTCATCTGTATCACCCATCCGTATCGCTACGGTTTCGAGTTCGGCATAGAGAAACTTCCTTGCTATCAGGATAGCCAAAAGTTCCAGATTCGATTCACGTTCTGCCCGTTTACGCTCAGCACGCTTTTTCAAAAAAACCACTGCTCGCCCCTTCTGTCAAAAAACACCGCACCACCCTCACCGGATAATATCAACGGTGTTGGATGGTTGGATAGAACAATTTAAACGTTATTTTTCCGTGTACGCAAGCATAGACGGTATGGCTCTAACGAAATTCGTTTTCAAACCTTCGTTCAACCAGCGCTGTTCGTATGTGGTCAGGATTTTATAATCGTCTGACAATTTCGATTCGTGCAAATCAAATGATAGTTCATCAATCCGCCAGCCTTCGGCTACTAGCTGTTCAAGACTCCACTGGAAAAACTCACGATTATCATGCTTCAAATAAACCCCTCCATCTACAAATTGTAATTTATCACCTCTATTAAAGAAGACTTCTTTTTTTAGGATCGATGCGTACAGTTTGAGATATGTCGGGTGGGTGAGGCGGCGGCCAGCAGAGCGCTTTTTGGGAAATGGATCAGGAAATGTCAGCCATATCGACTCTAGCGAGTGTGGCGGTACGATCTCGACTAGCTGGTCGGCGCGCGCACGGACAAACCAGATGTTCGTGAGCCCTCGCGCCTCGGCTTCATACGCGCCCTTTTGTAGCCGGTCGGCTTTGACATCAACGGCGACGAATATCTTGGCTGGGTGACGCGCGGCAAGCTCAACGCTAAACAGGCCCGTGCCTGCTCCCAACTCGACAACGTCAACTGAACGCCTTTCCCACTCATCCAGCTCAAAACAGAGCGGAGAGTTAGCAAACAATGCGAAACGGTATTTTTTTCGCTTACGCGTGATAACAAACTGATTTGGATCAATGTGATTGTTTGTTGTCATTTTTTACTCACCTGCAGCTGGTGCATCGATACCAAGAGCTTGTGCATCAAGCGCGCTACTTGAAAACGCATCACTACCGCTCACGGGCAGTGTTTGCTTGTCGTATAACTCCAGGAATTCATCAAGTGTCTCTCTATCTACGGAACCGCTGGCCGGAAAGCTCTGAAACGCACCCGATTGGTTTACCTGGTCGCGTACGAGCTGATACCCTGGTCGGCTGAGATCCAGCTGTGCCGACCCACTCGACGTGTAGAGCGCCATCGAGAACATCACGAGCAAAATGGCAATCGTGATACTGCCCACGACGAGACGCAACAGATTGTTGCGATACCATGGGATGTGTACAACTGCTTCAGTCTGCGTATCTGGTATGTCGTCTCTCATGCTCAATACCTGCCCTGTATACTAACCGTTTGGACGAAATGCTTCGCTTGAAAAATCTCGACTTCCTCGCGATACTGGTTCATCAAAGCCTGCATTTCGACGACGCTTTCATGAACTTTTTCGCGTTGTTCGCGAGCTGTCGCGACCATATCGTAAAAACTCACTGGCGCGCGTTGGCAATCCATACGCACAAGATCAGACATCGTATCGTCATATGTCTTGTACGCTGCTCGAAACTCTCCGAGCGCCACGTTGAAATCACTCGCTGTCTTGACCAAATCCGTCGCATCATAACGATTCAGCGTCAGACGACTGTTCAGCCGTGCCATCAGTTTGTCGCTGATGGAAAAATATGTTTGGTTGCGGTTGATATAGAGCGGCGCGTCGTTCGCGTGAATCCTGCCTAGCGTACCGAGGGCTACGCGACAGTTCGTTTTGATTCGTTCGATATGATCATCAGTCATCGGCGCGGAGGTTTGCGCAAACACCGGCACGGCGACAAAAAGCGCCGTTGCGCATACAAGTGTCGCTAAACTATATAATGCCAATTTCATTGCAACTATTATATCATCTGGTCAGATGATACCGATCGTCGGTTTTTGCCACCAAGCCGTCTCTCGTAAGGCTGTCCAGGGCAGGCAAAAACCGCTCATCGGCTGCCAACAGCTGGCGCAACGACGCTTCAGTCTCATCGCGCTTCGCGAGAATCGCGATGATTTGCCCCCGAACTTCGCGTACGCTTCCCTTCAGTGCCGACTGTTTTTTGTGGTGGCGACTGCGACTCGGTTTAACTCCCTGTTTTTTGAGCCAATGTCCATAATCCATCAATGCCCAATAAAATTCGCGCGGATACTCAAAGTCAATCGTTTGCTCCAGGACGTTTCGGATTTCTTTGTCATCCACCATATCGCTATCCTCGAAAAAATGGTGGATATATACGGTCCGCACGTTCGTTTCGATAAAAACCGCCGGCTGGTTATACGCATATGCCGCAATCGCGCCAGCCGTATTTTTGCCGACGCCGGGTAGCATGACCAGCCCAGCTTCGTCTTCAGGGAAACCGTCCACCTCAACAATTGTCTTCGCCGCCTCGTGCAAAAATTTCGCCCGACGATTATACCCCAGCCCCTGCCATTCACGTAGAACGTCAGCCAGCGACGCTTCGGCCAGCGCTTTTTCATCGGGAAACTTCGCGATAAACGATTCAAACTTCGGAATCACCCGATCTACCTGTGTTTGCTGGAGCATCAACTCACTCACCAGTACATAGTATGGCCGCGTGTCCCGCCGCCACGGCATGTCGCGATATAGCTCCTCGCCCTGCTGCCGAACAAGCCGTCTGAATTCGTCAGTCTCCATTATTACCAGTATAATAGGTATATGGTTACATATGTACTTGCTGGAGGATGTTTCTGGTGCCTGGACGCCGTTTATCGCCGCGTCAAGGGCGTCGAAAATGTCGTCAGCGGCTACACCGGCGGCGACGTGCCCACGCCGACATACGACCAGGTTTCCTTGGGTACCACTGGCCACGCCGAAGCTGCACAGGTGACATTTGACGAAAACGTTGTGCCAGCCGACGTCATCCTCGATTTGTTTTTTCTGATCCACGATCCAACCACCCTCAACCGCCAGGGCAACGATATCGGCACGCAATACCGCTCAGCTATGTTTTATGCGGACGATGAGCAAAAGACCGCGTATGAAGCGGCGGCAACGCGTGCCATAGCTCACTGGGTTGATCCAATCATTACCAAGATTGAGCCACTCGGTATGTTCTATCCAGCGGAGGACTACCACCAAAACTATTTTGACAAAAATCCTCAAAGCGGCTATTGCTCAACAGTTATCACGCCCAAGCTTGCCAGAGCACGATCCGCGTTTAAAAAATGGGTAGAGGAGGACTCAACAAGATGAAAATTACTAAGTACGAACACGCGTGTTTTGTCGTCGAAGAAAACGGGGAATCATTGGTCGTCGATCCCGGCGGCTGGACGACCGACCTTGTGATCCCGGATAACGTCGTTGGTGTCATCATCACGCACGAACACGCCGATCATTTGAACAAAGACTATCTAAAGGTCATCACTGATGGCAATCCGGACGCAACAGTAATCGCTCATGAGCGCATCATATCACAGGTAAGTGAGTTCAGGTCAAAGCCAGTAGTTGCAAACGAAGGACTGAAGGTCGGACACTTTGAACTAGAGTTTTTTGGCGGTCAGCACGCGACAATCGCGGATAGTATCCCCCTTGTACCAAACCTTGGCGTGCTTATCAATGGGCGTTTGTACTATCCCGGTGATTCATTCGCCCTACCGACAGATCGTCAAGTCGAAGTACTGGCTCTGCCCGTCGCCGCACCGTGGATGAAAATCAGCGAAGCCATGGATTTTTTGACGAACGTAAAGCCAAAACTAGTGTTTCCTACCCATGACGCGATACTTTCCGATACGGGCAAAGCGTTGGCTGACCGACTCATGCCACCCATAGCCGAAAAAGCAGGCGCCGAGTACCGACGCCTACATAAACCGCTCGAAATATAGCTTGTTATTTGCGTTCGCTGAGGTGTTCTTTGGCATCCTTTTTGATCGTCGCTGCTGAGTTTTTTGCATCTGCTGCCACGTGTCGCGCTCGAGTGCGAGCTTCACCGCCCAGTTCTGCTGCTTCGGCGGCAATTCGCTCAGCCGTTGCTTTGGCGCTGCGACCAAAAGCCACTGCTTCCTTGCCAGCAACATCTGCGCTTTTGCGTAGTGTCTTTTTGCTATCATCGGCAACTTCCTTCAGTTGACCTGCTTTCACGCCTGCTTTCTTTTTCGCGTCTTCGGCTTTTGCTTTCAGATCAGCACGAGTTTCCTTGCCGCTTTTTGGCGCAAGTAAAATTCCGGCGACAAATCCGCCTGCTGCTGCGATTGCTACTTTCAATAATTTCGACATGTATTTAACCTCCTGTTTACGAAACTTACTTGCGAAACATATCGACAATCGACGACACGATTTTGACTGGACTGAACCACTCAGTTACGTTGGCGACGTTTTCCGTGACAGCCTCGATATTTTTGGCGATACGATTCACGCGTAGTATCAGCACTGTAATCGTCGCGAGCAACGCGATGATGACAAGTGACAGCAATATCACCGTTACGGTTAGTAGTACGATAATTGTCGATGCTTCTACCATACTTTCATTATAACCCAACGAAGCAAATGAGATGAGAAAATATCTTCATTTCTGAGTAATACTGATGTTTTCGATGTGTGAAATACATCATTTGATGTGTATCACACATCTATTCTTTTACTTCGATTGAAAGCTCCGTCAGCTGGCTGGTATCGACGACGCTTGGCGACTCCATCATCGAATCGACACCCGAACCGTTCTTTGGAAACGCGACGACTTCGCGGATGTTCTCTTCGCCCACGAGCTCCATGAACATGCGGTCGACGCCAAACGCGCAACCAGCATGTGGGGGCGCGCCGAATTTAAACGCATTTATCATCGCGCTGAACTTCGTGTCGACGTACGCCTGGTCATAGCCTAGTATCCCAAACGCCTTGTATAGCGTAGCTGGGCTATGGTTGCGAACACCGCCCGAGCAAATCTCGTAGCCGTTCATCACCATGTCGTATTGATCGGCGACGATGTCAAGCTTGTTGTCGGTGCTGTCAAATGCCTCCGCGCCACCGCGTGGCATACTGAATGGGTTGTGTCCGAAATCAAGCTTGCCGGTTTTTTCATCTTGCTCATAAAAAGGAAAGTCGACGATCCACGCCAGTGATATAACGTTTGGATCTTTCAGGTCGAAGTGATCCGCGAACTCAATTCGCAACTGCCCAAGTACTTTGTTGACTTTCGCGCGCGCGTCGGCGCCGAAAAACACGGCGTCTCCGTCCTGTGCTCCGGTTCGCTCTTGTATGGCCGCCAGTTCATCCGGTGACAGGAATTTCGCGATTGGAGATTTCACTTCGCCGTTTTCGTATGTCAGATACGCTAGACCGCCCGCGCCTTTGCTCCGTGCGATTTCCGTAAATTTATCGATTTGAGATCGACTGAGGGTTGCTCCGCCCGCTACGCGTATCGCCTTGATGACGCCGCCACTTGCAAGCGTATT
>CAZIOA010000027.1:8012-10849 GCA_964540835.1 uncultured Candidatus Saccharibacteria bacterium | reverse complement strand
GGCGCGAACATGCCCATGGTTGCCATGGCACGAGCAACCTCATCGCCAAATCTGGTCGCAAGTCGCGGGTTGTCATGGTTGCCAAACACTTGATTTGGCACGCCGCCATTTGGAAAACTCGCATAGTACTTGTCCATCTGCATCTGACGCTCACGCGCGTTCCATGGCAAATAAAACGGACCGAAATTGAACGTAAACGTCTTTTCGGGATCAATATTGTTGATATCAGCGAGCAACTCGTCATTTGCATATGACTCCAACACCATTTTGAGATCGCGATCTTTGTATTTTTCGTCTCGGAGCACGCCACAAAGCTCCCGCACATAAAAAAATAGCCTTTCTGGATAATTACTGCTGTTTCGATGCTTGTACTGATAGTAAGGGTTTCGTGAATGCTTGGTGCCCGCTTGTTCATCATATGTCGGATCACGCTCCTCGTCCTCAAAACTTCGATTTTTTGCCATGTGGTTGACAGCATCCATACGAAAACCATCGACGCCGCGGTCGATCCAGAAACGCATATTGTCTTTCATCGCTTCGCGCACATCCGGGTTTTCCCAGTTCAGATCCGGTTGCTCGACAGAGAATGAGCCCAGGTAATACTCGCCTCGCAGATCGTCCCATCGCCATGCCGAAATAGCTGGTGTCGGCTCGTCATCCTTGAGCCACGGCATCTTACCCTCGTCGCGCAGTTTACGGTTTCCCTGTGAAAAGATAGCAGGCCAGTTGTTGGGCGGAAGCGGCTTGCCGGTGTCATCGAGCATGACGTTGCCACTCTCGTCCTGCTTGCCCGGATGCCATATATACCAGTCTTCGAAACCCTTTTCGCGCCGACGGGATTTTTGAAACCACTCGTGCGTGTCAGACGAATGATTCGGTATGAAATCAAGCATGATACGAATACCATTTGCATGGCACTCTTTCACGAGATCATCAAAGTCATCCATAGTGCCGAGTTCCGGGTGGATACCGGTATAGTCAGCGATGTCATAACCGTTATCATACATTGGTCCGGGATACGGCGGACACAGCCATAGTCCAGACATGCCTACGTCGGCAAGATATGGAATCTTCTCTATGATGCCCTTGATTGATCCGTGACCGCGCTGCGGCGTACGCGTCTTGTCCTCATTGAAGCTCCATGGATAAAGTTGGTAGAGTACTATCTGGTTCCATGGTTTAAGGCGTGTTTTCATCGTGTTCCCAGCATACTAGCGCTTGTCGTCTTCCGCAAGCAGTGCTGCCAATACACCGTTTGTCCAGCCAAATCCGTCCTGCAACTGATACTCGCCGCCGCCACCAAGCTTGTTTGGCGTCACGACATTGTACTTCTCTACCATTTTTCCTTCTGTTTTGTATACGTCCAGGCACGTCTTTAGCCATCGCTTTTTGATCTCATCGGCGAGCTTGTGGTAGCCGTACTCACGAAGCCCTTGGATGGCGACCCAATGCAACGGTGCCCAGCCGTTTGGCGAATCCCACTGCTGTCCGGTGTCGAGCAATGTCGTCACGAGTCCGCCCTTTTTCAGGAAGTCTCGTTCCAGACGTTCAGCGACGGCTTTTGCTTGAGCATGCGTGGCTATTTTTGTATACAGCGGGAAAACCCCCGCCAGCGTGATACGGCCAGTCGGTTTGCCCGCGCGGAAATCATAGTCGACGAAAAACTGCTCTTTTTCGTCCCATAAATACCGGTTGATCGCGTTCACGCGACGCTCGGCAAGGCGACGAAATTTACGGGCAAGCAATGGCTGAAACATCAGCTGATACGTCTCTGCGATCATTGATTCCTGGTGATACAGCAGGCAATTCAAATCAATCGGGACGATATCGGTCGTATGGATCGATTTGATCTCAGACGCATCCTTGAACCACCGACTACTGAAATCCCAGCCGCTTTCCGCCCCCGCTCGAAGATCCAGATAGAGTTTCTCTGACACGTCTTCGCTTGTTTCGGCGGCAGTTCCCCTATCTTCGCGGAGTGATTCAGGACGAGGTGTTTTTTTATTGTCAAAGTAACGCCCAAGCATTGACCCGTCGGGCATTCGCACGACACGACGTAGTGCCGACGCTTCATCCATTTTTTTCAGTGTTTTTTTGCCACGCGTCCAAAACCTGTACTCACCTAGCATATATGGCAGATACTCCAGTAGCGTGAGGGTACGATTTTGATGCCGCGCGAGCAGCTTCACCATATGACTGAAAAAGGGCGGTTGACTTCGCGATAGCAGGTACGTGCGGTTACCGTTCGGGATAAATCCGAACTTTCGTATCATATAACTGCAATTTCTCAGCATGTTTTCTATCATGCTCCATCGGCCATCAGCCGCGAGTCCGAGCATCGAGAAATAGCTGTCCCAGTAGTACTGCTCAGAGAACCTACCCCCAGGCACGATATATGGATACGGTATGGCGACCAGCGAGCCGCGATCGCGACGATTCCTACGCTCCAGCACTGACCACAGTTCACGTATGTGCTTGCGCGGCGAGTTCTTTTTGTTGCTGAAGTACGTCGGCGCTTTGTGTTCAAACTCATAGAAATGACGATTCACGAACTCTTGCAAATCAAAGTGAGGATCGTCTTTTTCGACGAGATACTCCTTTTTGATCTGCTTCAGCCTTTTGCGCGGTATGAGGTCGACAAACGTCTTGCCATCGTCATACACCTGGTGATGCTGTACTTTGTCAAACAGCTCACCTAGTACTTCGTCCGGGCTAGCCTTAGTCAGCATCAGCGCTCCAGCAGTACTCACAAGTGCTGATTTGATCGCCTCTTCCGGCTGCAGATTCACTTTTATTTTTGGTATTTTGCCCATGCCCATGATTGACTCTATTATAGG
>CAZIOA010000027.1:0-7912 GCA_964540835.1 uncultured Candidatus Saccharibacteria bacterium | reverse complement strand
GATTCACTTTTATTTTTGGTATTTTGCCCATGCCCATGATTGACTCTATTATAGGTGTTATATTGAGGCGGTGCAAATGATTTTATGAAATAGTATTGACTAATTAAAAAACTTATGCTAATATGTATTTAGTCTTGAATAAGACAAACACAATACAAACTAACAAAGGAACTGATTCGTGAATGGGCTTAAAAAAACGGAATGCGTTCCCGTAAGACAGAACAACATAACCATGAGTTATCCGTTCTAGTAAAATCTCCGCCGTACGGCGGAGATTTTGCGTGGACAAAGGCTAATGTTTGTAATAGAATTTAAATACTATTTTAAAAAAGATAAACAAGGCATACAGCATGAATCAAGATCCAAACTCACAAAAATCGACGACTCCTCCCGACCCACAGGTAGCTCCAGCTCCGGGTCAAAAAGTGCAATATGTCGTCACGCAAAAATCTCTCAGCGGCGTAGGCGGATGGCTGCTCTTCTTCGTATTCGTTTTCGCCATACTTGGACTCGCAGAGCTAAGTCTCTTCTTCACAACGCTGAGTGATGGCGTGAAAGACGCCGTAGGAACCATGGACGTCGTCTTTGCACCTCTTCTGGCGGCTGGCTTTCTGACATCAGTCGTACTCATCACTATGCGCAAAAAAATAGCTGTTTTGGCGGCCTATGTGACGCTCGCCGTGACAGCCCTCTACTCGACAATGTCTCAGCTAGTCTCGACCGAGGAAGGTGGTGTCGCTATGAAAATTGGCGGTGTTGTCGTCGCGCTCGTGTTTTACGCCCTCCTCGCTCTCTACTTTTACCAATCCCGCCGCGTGAAAGAAACGTTGGTCAAATAGCCCTCAGCACAACATAAAATCTCCGTCCTGTCCGGCGGAGATTTTTTTGTTTGCACTCTATACCTATGCGTTTCTGCGTCGCCTGGCATCTTTCAGTATGCCACCAAGCGCCGAGTCTAACCAGCCATGCAAGCGAAAAGCGGCATTGGAATCCTGATTGTACTCGTGATCAAAGACAACGTGTTGCCAGGTCGCCTGTCCTTGGTTGGTATCGATAACCGGACGATCATCGATGAGCACGAGACCGTCATGATCAAATTTATTGCGATCAATAATTGCTCGCTCAACAACCTGCTTGCCAAACCGCGGAACTATATGCTCGCCGAGCCAATACAACTTACCTTCTTTGGACTTATTGTTATGCGCTAATGGCGCGGAGCAAATGCGCGGATCATAACCCTCTTCCATCAACCGCTCCCAGCCACGAAGCGCGTTATCCACGACAGGTAGCTCATAGAAAAAGCGATCATCGCCCGCGATATCCCAAATCAAATCATTGTGCTCTGGATAATCTTTGTTGAGGTAAAAACTTTTACGCACCACCTTCGTCAAACCGCTTGGCAGCTTGCTGAGGATATACCCATCGAAATCGGCTAACACGCCGTCCATATCGACGAGAGCGACGTTTGTATCGTGAACCCTCTCTTTCATGCATAACCATCTTAGCACAATTTCAGGTAAAACAGATGTTATTTCTTGGCAGCGCGCTTGCGCTGATTGGCATCGAGGTGACGCTTGCGGAGACGTAGGCTTTTCGGCGTAACTTCCAGGAGTTCGTCATCGTTGAGAAAGTCGATGCATTGCTCGAGACTCAGATCGGTAAATGGCGTCAGTTGCACCGTGCCATCTGATGATTTGCTGCGCATGTTCGTCAGATGTTTGGCTTTGCAGACATTGATTTCCAGATCTTCCTGTCGCGTGTTGAGCCCCACGATCATACCGGCGTAGACCTCGACCGCCGGACCAACGAACAATTCGCCGCGCGATTCAGCGTTTTGCAGAGCGTACGGCGTCGTCGTGCCGGGTTCATATGCGATAAGCGCGCCGTTTCTCGTACCGGTCAGCTTCGGACCAAGCGGCTGGTAGCCGTGTGGCAGACTGTTCATGATAACCGTGCCTTTAGTCGCGGTCAGCAACTGGTTGCGCAGACCAATCATCGCGCGTGTCGTGATGATATACGTCTGACGGGTAGCACCACTCGAAGTCGTTTCCTGATGCTTCAATTCCGCTCGTCGAAGCCCCAGTTCCTGGCTGACAGTACCGACGAACTCATTGCCGACTTCGATGGCGAGCTCCTCCACCGGTTCCTGAGTCTGTCCATCCTTTTCGACAGTCACGACTTGAGGGCGTCCGACTTCGAACTCGTAGCCTTCACGGCGCAAAGTTTCGATCAGAACCGACAGGTGCAGCTCACCTCGTCCGCTCACGACAAAGCCGATTCCGTCCTCTTCGACACGAAGCGCGACGTTTGTCTCAAGCTCCTGCTTCAGGCGATCGCCGATTTGTCGACTGGTCGTGAACTCGCCTTCACGCCCCTTCATGGGACTTGTATTTGGACCGAGATACATACTCAGCGTGGGTGCTTCGACCTCCAGCACTGGCAGCGCCTCAGGGTTATCCTTGTCGGCAATCGTCTCACCGATATGAGCATCACCGACGCCAGTCACGGCGACGATATCACCAGCGCTCGCACCGTCGATTTCCTCGCGCGACAGCCCACGGTAACCAAAGAGCTTATCTATTTGTGCGGACACATGAGTACCATCTCGCTTCACAAGGGTCACTGGCTGACGTGGTTTGAGCACGCCACGGGTGATGCGACCGATAGCGTACTTGCCTAGAAACGAATCATATTGCAGCGACGTCACCAACATTTGCAAGGACTGTCCTTGCAAAACTTTTGGTGCTGGGATGTCATTTACAATCGCGTCAAAAATAGGCGTCAAATCAGCATGCTCGGACGGATTGTCGGGCAGGCTTTTCCATGCTTTGCCTTCGCGACCAATCGCGAAGTAAATCGGGTAGTGTAGTTGCGAGTCATCGACCGCGAGTTCTAGGAACAGATCGGCAATTTCGTCTTCTACTTCCGCGACGCGCCGTGACGGTTTGTCGATTTTGTTTATCACGACGACAGGCTTCAGCCCCAGCTCGAGCGCTTTTGACAGCACGAATTTCGTCTGCGGCATCGGACCCTCCTGCGCATCGACGATCAACAGTACGCCGTCTGCCATGTTGAGCGTGCGCTCGACTTCACCACTGAAGTCGGCATGTCCCGGGGTATCGATGATGTTGATTTTGTAATCACCATGATAGATTGATGTTTGTTTGGCGGTAATCGTGATGCCTCGTTCGTGCTCCTGATCGCCACTATCCATGATCAGCGTTTGAGCCATCTCTGCTTGGTTTTCACGGAACGTATTGGACTGTTTGAGCAGCCCATCAACCATGGTCGTCTTGCCATGGTCCACGTGAGCAATGATAGCAACGTTGCGGATATGAGAACTGTCTTTCATCAAATAAATATGCCCTTATCCGGGCATTCCTCTAATGATAGAGTAGCACTTTATCAACTATATATCAATATATGGTATACTGTGTGCTATGAGAAACGCCCCAAAACGCGAATACACATGGTCACCAAACATCGCTTATTCTGTAGGCCTTATCACTAGCGACGGCTCGTTATCAAAAGACGGGAGGCACATAGACCTAACGTCAGTAGATATGGACCAGTTAGAGAATTTTTCTGCAGCAATGGGAAGAGAGTTTCGTATCAGCAAGAAGTACAGCGGATCGAACACACCTGCGTATCGTATACAATTTAGCGACGTCGCTTACTACGACTTCCTTCTCTCGATAGGCCTTACGCCAGCAAAAAGCATGACTCTTGCAAGCCTTAAAATACCCGACAAATACTATCCAGACTTTCTTCGCGGGCTTTTCGATGGTGACGGTAGCTGCTACGAATACATCGATAAGCGTTGGCGATCGAGTTATATGTACTATATCACTTTCACCTCTGCGAGTCTCAGCTTCATTCACTTTATTCAAGCGACAAATACTCGGCTTTTGGGCACAGGCGCCGGCGGAGTGCGAAAAGGCTCTCGAGCGTATATTCTGGCCTACGCCAAAAAAGACGCCCTCAAACTTTTTCTCGCCATGTATCATCAGACTGATATCATATGCCTAAAGAGGAAACATGGAAGATTAATATCTTTTACAACTAAGGGACAAAGTGCTATAATTTCCTGAAGAGTATGCGCGGGTGGTGAAATTGGTAAACACGCTAGCTTGAGGGGCTAGTGCCTGCATAAGGCTTGGAGGTTCAAGTCCTCTCTCGCGCACCAAATAAACAGCTGGTCTTGTACCAGTTTTTTATTTGGTATGTCTATGAAGTCTTGTACCTCCACGGCGGCAGCTTTAGCTGACGCGAAGTGGAGGGTGTAGTAGTGAACGACTCCCCGCGGGTCGTTTTTTATAAATTTGAGCCTAAAACATCTGGCTTACGCTCGGCCAGATCAAAAATCAATCCCCCGAGCATGGAATTTGCCCATGCGAACCACGGACGGGTGAACTCTCGCGGATTGTTGACGTTGACGCTCTCGTTCACAAAAAGCCTGTCTGGGTGCGCGCGTATGATAGACCGCAGACAAAGCGCGATTTCCTCATCGTCATCACTTGTCCGTGCCTGCTCCATGGTCGCCATCGGCCATATATTTTCGGGTGGCGTATGCGGGCTCGACTGCCCCTCGAGTGCTTTGCCCCGTATGTGATACTTGTGGTCGTCGCTTAGGAGAAATCGTCGGGTATTCACGTTTACTTCATCGTCGCGCGAGCAATAGCCCATATCGGACAGGCTGAGAAGGCTTGGTATGTTCGGGTCGTCCATCAGCTCATAGTTGCCAAACCCGTCGACCTCATAGGCGTATACTTTGCCGTAGCGTGAATCAATGACGCCGTGCTGCTGTATAGCCATGTCTATATCGTGAGCAAGCGTCGCGGCTTCGTACGCCAGTCCCAGCTGAGATACGTCCTCAAGCACGCCCGAAACACCTTTGAGCGCGACGGATGCCATGGCATTCGCCGGGATGAGGTATGGGTATTTCACCTCGTCATCGGATGGACGATAGAGTGTCCTCACGAGTCCGACTTCTTTGTTCGGTCGTCCCTTGCCCCAGCTTTTCCAATACTTGGGCATTGGCAAGCCACTTGGTCTGAGTGCACGACGTTCCGTGTCGTCATCGCCCTCAATTTCTTGCTGCTCAGTAGCCATGACACCCAACGTGATATCGACCGCATTTACCCAGTGGGCATCAAAAGGCGTCAGGTCACCAGTCACTCTATAGTACTCACCGGAGAGCTGGAGAAACGCGGCCAAACTGTCCAGCTCGTACTTCCGCTCCCACACTGCTTTGTCCCACTGCTTGCCAGGACCCCACATGCGGTTTTCTGGCGGATCTTCTACATGCGGATGCTTAAACGCGTTGGCATACGGGTCGATATGTATGAGCTCAGCCTGACGATATATGAGTCCTTGGAACATCTTTTTCACATCCGGATCATCGTTTGCAAAAGGCAGATACGGTTCTGACTGTCGCCACGAATCACGAAGCCACATGTTTAAAATATCGCCGGTGATGATAACCGTGTCGGGTCGACCATCGGGTCTCTCTGTATAGTATGTCGTCGTATCGAGCGTGTTGGGAGCGTCCACTTCGAACATCCGCCTCAAAATCGGGTTGCTGATTTTGCGCGCAGTGTCGGCGATTGCATCCTCTATCACCCCACTTGTAAATAGCCGCTCTTTCTCGGGAGGTCGATCCGTCAGATGCTCAAAATCATATAACTTTTGCGCCATGATGTACCGCCATTATACTACGGAGTCTTGTATACTCTCCCCTGCTCAGCAGTCCAGTAGCGAACATCAGCATAGTGCTCACTTGGACTCACGACTTTTTCTGTCAGCTCTACGGCACGAGTCCCCTTGGTGCGGACATAGAAATAATTTGACTGGTATATGCCTATGGCAGGTATATCTGACAGCCACTGTCGCGCAAAAGCGGTATATTTAACGTCTCGCAATTTTTCATCAGATGTCGTGCGAGCGCTCGACAACGCGTCATCACTCGTGCCATTGCCATACTCAGAGAAATTCAGGAGACCGCGCGAGTGCCAAAACGCAAAGACATCAGGATCGCCACCAATCACTAGCTCATCAAGCAAAACGTCATAATCACGTGTCTGCAGGATATCGTTGGTATAGCTTTTGCTCGTATCTGTCGTGTCAAAAACCACCGCGTCAACTTGCACGCCTAAGTCGCGCCATTGACTCGCAAGCGCGCTGAGTACTTTTTCATAATCGTTGTTCTTGCGCGTGACGATCCTTAGCCGCAGCTTCTCCTTGCCCTTCGTGCGAACACCGTCTTTCATGGTCCACCCTTTGCGCTCAAGTAGCTTCTCTGCTGAGGATATATCTGGTTTCGGTACCGAAATAGCATCAGCTCCAGCTACCTGCCCTTTGACGAAAGGCAGGTGTAGCGGCCGTGGGTTTCCGTATATCTGCTCACGGATAGACTGCGTATCTGTCGCAAGCGATAGCGCTTTTCGAATGTTTTTGTCCTCTAGCAACGGATTCGTGAGATTAAACAGCGCGTATACGCCACTATTGATGGGGCGGACAACGACAGTGTATCGTCCTTTGTCGAGCGTCTGAATCATACTGCTGGGGACATCGCTGGCTCCCGTAACCTCGCCTGTTCGTAGCGACTGACTGAGCGTAGCGTCATCGTTATATATATGCAGCTGTAACCGGTCGAGTCGTGGCGCGCCGTCATAGTAGCTTTCGTTGGCATTGAGGTACACGATCTTTCGCTTGGTCGTCTGATCAATGGTTTGCAGGAGTTGGAAACTGAATGGACCGCTTCCGACAGGCTTGCTACTAAATACACTTTCGCGAAGCGAAGCCGGATCGACCGAATGAAGTATGTGCTCTGGCAAGATACCAAACGTCAGCGCCTGCGGAAATGCCGCATATGCAGCCGGTAACTCAAACTGCACGGTGTAGTCATCGATTTGTTTGACGTCTATGCCCTGCCAGCTTGCTGTCATGACCGAACGCGCGGAAGTGTTTTGCATCAGATCGACGGTGAACACGACGTCTTTTGCCGTGACGGGTTCGCCGTCGTGCCAATTGGCGTCGTGGCGAAGCTTGACAGTGTAGGTTTGATCTTTTTTGTTTGTCATCGTTTGAGCCAAATCACCCTTTAAATGACCGGTCGTATCTCTTCTGAAAAGAGATGAAAATATAAGCCGACTCGCCGAATGCTCCGCCGGACTGGCCGCATATAGGGGATTGAGCGTCTGGACTGGACCTCTGACCGCTTCCGCGTAGGTGCCGCCGCTTACTCCTGCCGTGGTGACATAACTCTGCTGAAACCACACCATTTGCAAACCGACGACACAAATCAGCAACCCTACGCCTGCCAGCCAAAATATGATACGCAACCGTACTTCGCGGATCTTGTCCCATCGATCAACCAAAAAACGTCTCGCGTGACGCACGGTCGCGCCTTCAACTTTTCGCGCCTGCTTTCGAGCGGACTTCTTGATGGTTTTCGAGCGCTTTTTTAACTCGAACCGCTTCCTCCACGTGCGCCTATCCTCTTCATTCATGAGTATCTATAGTCCTCCGAGATAACGCGTTTCGTACCTCAGTACCACGCTATGAACTCTTGCCCAAAATGTACTAAATACAGACGTCATGCTACGAGGGCAGGAGTAGTCCTGCCAGTATTGATAAAACGAATACCACGGCTAGTATAATCGTCGCCTCAAACAGGCTTTTGTCTAGACCGCGACGAGTCGTGTATAGTTCGCCCGAGCTACCAAATCCCGCGCCCAAGCTGGCACCGCGCTGCTGCAACAGAATGCTCACGACCATCAGCACGCCTGAAGCGATCGTCAAAAACTGTAAAAATCCATCTATTGTCATATTGTCTCCTTGCGCCGCGAATTAATCTCTAACACGCTGCTTACTATATAGTTTATCAAACTCAGTATCATTCCGGTAAGAA
>CAZIOA010000026.1:7222-11684 GCA_964540835.1 uncultured Candidatus Saccharibacteria bacterium | reverse complement strand
CAACGTACATTACCGCTGGCCAGCCAGCTGAAGCGAGTGCTCTCGGTCAAGTTGGCCGCGAAGTATTCCAGATGGCTGCGCTCAACGAAGCAACTCACTGGTATGTCTTTGGTGCCGAAGTACTCGGTGCGAGCGTATTCGCCTTCGCGTTCGCTGGCGCGCTCCGTGAAAAAGCTGATCGTGTCGCGAGTGCCCTAACTGTTGGTTTCGGTCTGTTCGTCGCGATGCTCGTAGCAGGTGTTGCCGCTAGTTACGTCATGGCAAACGTTGCCGTCAACCCGGCAATTGCACTCGCGGCAGGTGCTGTCGACTTTGCAAACGTCAACTGGATGGCATTGGCTGTCTACGTACTCGCACCGCTTGTCGGTGGTGTCATCGGCTTCGCGCTGCGTGACGTTGTCGAGTCAAAGTAGAATTTCGAATATAGAATAGAAATAAACCCCGCATGCAGGAGCGGGGTTTATTCGTTGAATCATTACTAAAAATACTTAGGCAGGACGCGGATCGTAATCCGCGTCCTGCCGTTCACAGGATTGGCTACTTGCTCATCAGTCGACTTCGTAGCGACTCACACTCGCGCAAAGGCGCCTCGCGATACTCGACATCCCGCTTCTTCTTCTCGATATCCGCGCGTACGAGGTCTTGGAGCGCATCGGCGATCAGACAGGTGTACCAATCAGCCGGACTGTACGTATACAGGTCACCCGCTAGCTCGTCTAACCGAATGCACAACTCTTCGACAGACTTGTGAACTGTGAAGAGGTTCTTGTCCGCAAACCGGCACTCATGATAGACGATCCATTCGCCATTGCAGGTGACAAACAGCTCGATAGTGAAACTAGTGTCACCCTTGTTCGAATGTAGCCTGAGCAGCGGCACATTGGCGTGTGGGTCACTGTACGAATCGAGAAAGTTCGGTACCTTCCTCGTGACGCGCACGCATGCAACCTCACCGTGGCCCGATGCCTCTGCAAGCCTGCGCCAGCGTCCGTTGTCCCGCTTAGAATCGATTGTCTCCTTGAGCGGTCGGTAGCTCGATAGGTTCCACAGTTGCTGCTTTAATAGGTCGACGATCCGCTCTAGATATATCGCGCCTACGCCAAGATCGTGGATCTCCGAAGGATTCAAGTATGAACCATACACCAGAGTCCTTTTGAGAATACCAAGCAACTTGTGATCGACAGAGCGATCCGTGAGAGTACTCATTGCGTCTCCTTCATCCATGTGAACGTTCAACTCGGTTGAGTCGGAGTGGCACATTGCCACTCATAAAACATGAGTATGAGTAGAAACAGAGCTACTTGCAAGCATAGGCGGGATATATGTCGACCATTCATCACTAGTTCATTCGTCGAATTGAGGTGAATTATTATCATGTAAATAAAATACCCCGCTCTCTCAGGATATGTCCTGAGAGAGCGGGGTGCGCTCTTTGCCAGTCAATCATCAGTGCACATTCATCCGTTGGAGCTATGGGCGTGGTACGCCGGATTTTCAGCCAAAAACGTGATATGCTCAGCCGCCATCCTCATGAGTTCGGGATCGTCGTAAAGGCGCTGGAGATGCTTATCCTGGACGCCATGTCCAGACAGTCGCCGCGCAAAATCACCTGCTCGTGAAATACTGGCGCACTGCCTGCTGCTGGTCGTTTCGTTTGTAAATGACACGTGGGTCACCTTCCCTTGGTTGTGTGCTGTTCGTATAAACAAACACGCGATACAAAGAACAACAACATGTAATCATGTATCTACGATACTGTCAAGCTACTCATCCGTGGTCGGTTTTTCAAGGAGAAGCGGCTCGACCGATGGATCCGTGTCGGCAATCTTGACGATATCCCGGTCGATTTTGCCTAGTTCTTTATAGGTTTTGTTGTAGTTGCTTACGGTAGAGCCCAGACTATTTCCCAGTTTGATCATGTAGTCGTTGTGCGCGATTAAGTGCTTTTGCAGCTGCTCGATATTTTTGCGTATCTTTTCGGTGTCCTTGTGGATCTCGATAGATCGGAGCCCATGAGCGACAGTCTGCAGCATCGCTGATAGCGTCGTCGGTCCAACGATAGTGACTTTTTTCTCGGCGGCGTACTGCAGTAGATTGCGGCCATTTAGTCCAACCTTCTCGGTCAAGATGTCATAGTAAATCGTCTCCGACGGGATGAACATCAACGCTTGGTCGAGCGTCCCTTTGCCAGGTTTGATGTATTTTGATGTCTCGTCTATACGGCTCTTGATGTCGTTTTTGAACGTTTTTTCCAGCGCGTCCCTTTCAGCACCTTTCGCTTCGACCATCCGATTGTAGTTCTCCAGCGAAAATTTACTATCGAGTGGCAGTAGTTTGTCTTCGTAGCGCACCGCGGCATCCACTACCAGTCCTTCGCCGAGCTTGTACTGCAGCGTAAACGCTCCCGGGGGCAATGTATTTTTGAGAATTTGCTCCAGGTAATACTCACCGATAACGCCGCGTTGTTTTGGGTTCTGTAGCACGTTCTGCAAAGTCTTGAGTTCCGTCGCGACGTCGACGACGCGCCGATTCGTCTCGTCAAGCTTCGTCAAACGTTGCGTCACGTCAGCCACCAACTTAGCGCTCTCAGTAAGCTGTTTCTGTACGGATGTTTGCATAGCGGTGCTACTACGCTCGAGTCTGTCGCCGACGCTCTCTTGTAGTTTGAGTATAGAGCGATTCAACTCCGTGACATCGGCTTTTATCAAATCAACCGAACTTGCATCTTGTCTACCTGACTGTCGCAAAAGTAAAACGACCACCGCAACTGCCAGCACGAGCGTGATGCCACCAAGAATAAGCATTTCCATAAAATTATTATACCACTACAAACCCATGGCTCAGAGTGTTGGTAGCCATCGAGCCGCTATAACAACAATCACGATGATTACCACCACAGGAGCAAGCGAGCGTGGACGAACCAGCCACGCGAATGCCGCGTAACAAAGCGCGTAGAGTAATGCAAACCATGCCAACGCCTCGAACCATAGCAGTTCCGACACCAACCCGCTCAAACCCCACAAGCTTATAGCCGATGCAACAGCGATGATGAGCGGCCTATAGATACCCAGCCGCACGAGCCCCATGAGTCCGGTAATCGCAGCAAGCACCGTCGCGATGCCTCCAGCGATATCGACTGAACCGCCGCATATACCGTTGGACGGGTCGCCGCAAAATAGCGGCACAAGGATCGCTTGGCGAATCAATAGCGTGAGCAGCCATGCGGCGGCACCAACGCCAAGCCCTAGCAAAACAATCTGAACTAGCTGCTGTGGTTGCAGTTCAATTAAGCCTCCCCACCGAGGTGATGATTCGGTCACGTCGGCTTCGTCCATGTCATCTCCTCTATTACCATAATTCTACCATCATCCTCGCGCCGAAACAAACTAGTAGTATCCACTAGCTCAGACATGAGCGCGCACGCGCTCCTCGCAATAACTTGATGTTACGATGATTTGCGTCGTGAAGTATTGCTGCGTTTTGCGGATGGTTTTGTAGTGAAGTACCACAACGAGCCGACAAGCGCCGCTGCTATACCTCCAATGACGTCGAGCGGCGTATGAACCAGAGCCAAAACCCGTCCCACGCACACAAGTACGACAAATGCCAGCAAAATCGCAGTGATAGCGCGCGAGCGGGTTTCAAACCACACCGCAAGCAATATCGCCGTCACGAACAGTGCGTGATCAGATGGAAAACCAGGATTGTCCAAGTACGCCGCGCCGGGAGCCACACCCATAAGTTCAAACGGGCGCTCAACTGCTGGCTGATAAAGCGCAGCCATGAGCTTGGCGAACAAAAATGCCGTCAGACCTGCCATCAATACGCGACAATACGCCTCGTATTTGCGATCTGTCGGAACTTTCGCAATCAACGCGTAGGCGCCTATCAGCATGACCGGAAAAACTGTACCGTCGGCTATTAATTGTATAACGCTCATCTCGCTTTAGTATACCCCCTCGCCGTGTCGAGCGCCACCATCTCGTGTTATACTTTTTTATATAATTGGAGGGCACATGCGAAACAAACTTCTCGTTGGTATCATCATTGTAGTAATGATAATTGTCGGTGTCATCGTGGCATTCATGAACATCACCAATAACGCGCAGCGCGTGGAGACGACCGGTGATCAGGCGCGCATCCCCGTCGAAGCATGTGACATCCTGACAAAGACTGTCGTCCAGGAAGTGCTCGGCGATGATATCGCTCAACAAAAACCCGCAGCAGGTGCCACGGGAAACAGTGAACTTTCCATAACGACATGCGCTTACTCAACCTCTCTGAATGCCTCCAAGCCTGCCAACGCCACGCTCCTTGCTCGCGTCGCGCTGACACCCGCCGGATCCGATACGAACAAACAGCAGTTCAAAAACAGCCGTCCTGACGATGCAAAAGATGTCCAGGATATCGGTGACGCCGCCTATTTCAGTCCGACTTTTCGCCAGCTCAACGTACTTGTCGG
>CAZIOA010000026.1:0-7122 GCA_964540835.1 uncultured Candidatus Saccharibacteria bacterium | reverse complement strand
TCGGTGACGCCGCCTATTTCAGTCCGACTTTTCGCCAGCTCAACGTACTTGTCGGAGGCAACTGGTATATACTCACCAGCTATACTGGTGACATCACGAAAAGCACGCTCGAGAGCCTTAGCAAGCTAGCAGAAAAACTGAACTTTGAATAGCGAGTCACAGTATGGCGTCGAGACCCTACTCAGCCGTTGCGCTCAGGTAAGAAAAATCTTGCGTGTCGTTGTTTTCAAACCTGGTAATCAGATCGATATCTTCACGATCTTGCTCACGATCCATATGCTGCTTCCAACGCTTGACCTCAGAAAGGTTGACAAAAGGTACGCCATCGAGAAGCGTTTTGTTTTTCAGCAGCTCCGGCAGCGACTTGTGATAGTCGCCAAAATCCCACGTTATGCTCGCCTCAAAGACATCATGATATAGCAGGTTTTTCTCGCCGTTGTTGATTTCTTTCCATCCTTTTGATTTCAGATCAGCATACAGCTCAGGGGTGACAACGATGTCAATATCTTGCGTCAGTCTGATGCCGGCTGCCGCGAGCGGACCACTACCAAAAACGATGTATGACCCGTACGGGAAGCGTTGTTCTCGAATTTTTGCAACGATTTCTTCTGCTAACATTCCGCTTATGCTCCCTAATCCTGATTCCATTATACTCTTAGGTGCGTATAAATTAAACAGTGCTTCACGTCAAAGAAACGCGCGTCTCAATAAGCTGTCGTAGTAGTGAGGTGGTGTGGCTTTGCGTCTCCTGATTTCGCCAGCTTGCGTCCGAGCAAAAACAAATGCGCGTCAAGAGGAGCGATGCTAATCGGCCTCAGTCCTCGCTCGTGGCGAATTTCATTGATGCCTCTTTTAAACTCCCCCTGTACATAGCCAGAAGCTGCGCGAATCTCAACTTCTTCGCGTGAACCCCTTGCGATAAATTTTCGACTATCGACGCGGCGGGCAAGGTCAGGACTATACGACAGTATATTCTCGGCTCTCAACGGCACGGGAACGTTATAGTCACAAATCGTGCCGACTTCGTGTATATCCACGAGATCCGGCAACTCGGCTGATTTTCGCGCGCGACCATAGTAGAGTGTAGGAGCTAAATGAGCTCGCTTATGAAACGGGAAGTAAAATGCGCCCCTAGGCGTACTGATGAAATTATGGTCTCCTCCGTATGCATCGCCAAAATCGCGGTGCAGCAATCGCTCCACCAGACCCTTGCCGCCATTATAAGCTCGCATATTACCATCGCTATCCAGCGAAGCGTCCAGTAGCTTCTGAACTGATCCTTCGTAGTGCTTATCCAGACCAAGCGCGAGATCACCCAGCAAACGCACGCGGCTATCGGCACCAGGCACGCCAGGCAGATACTCGGTCATGCCCGCCTCTGTCGCCACGTCGCGGATTACGTCTGAGGTTATATCATCGCTATCACCAAACACTTCCCTGGTTCTGACGTGAAGCGCCGTGGATCCACTCAGCGTACCTCCCTGATCATTCGTTAGCTCCCACTTGGAGCCATCAATGTTGTTAAACGCATAGTTTATCGTGCCCGACACGAGCGTTTGCTGAGCATACTTGCGATCGTCTTCTTCGTAGATACCCTCCGGAAATGTCCAGTCCGGTGTCAACTCGTCTGGATCTTCGGTTTCTGCCAGCGGACTTTCTGCTATGAACCGACGCAGTGCCGCCCTGTTTATAAAAACGTGTTTGTTCTGCTCTTTGCGCTCATACGAGACCCATGAATCATGGAGCTGCTGAGGTGCCTTTTCTACCCAGGTTTTTTGCATAGTCGCTCCTTATCCCCCATGTTTTGGCATGCTTTTTCGTCCATTAAAGACCATGGAACGATTATGCGCAAGCATGAGCAAAACATAGTTGCTTCGTAAAGTGATGATATATCTCAATAAGGAGTCTTGTCTGACTTTGTACTCCAGGCATGAAAGACTTGCCGCGCCTCATCTTGCCCGAGCCGAGTAAACGTAATCGTGCGCTCCGACATAGGTTTAGACAGCTCATCATAGATATATGAGTCATCAAAGCCTATGTCCGCCGCATCTTCACGAGTATTTGCATAGTAAACAGTCTTGATCCGCGCCCAGTAGATAGCGCCGAGACACATCGGACACGGCTCACAGCTCGTGTAGAGAGTACAGTCAGACAAATCATAGGTAGACAGCTTTTGACATGCGGTCCTAATAGCGGTTACCTCTGCATGTGCTGTCGGGTCGTTCGTACTCGTCACGGCATTGTTTCCTGTAGCTATCACTTGATCGTCTTTCACGATGACCGCCCCAAATGGACCTCCTATGTTGCCGTCCATCCCCTGTCTGGAGAGTTCGATTGCTTGGTGCATAAATTCTCTGTCTTGCATACCTAGTCCTCCCCTATATCCTCGGCCCATACCTCTGGATATCTCTCCTGAAACTCCTGCATCATTCGCTTGCACCGCTCATCATCAAGCACCACGACTTCCACGCCGCGCGAGCGCATGAACTCTATCTCTCCGGGAAATGTTTGCGCTTCGCCGACCACCACGAGCGGTATGCCGAACTGCACGATCGTGCCTGCGCACATGGCACACGGCGCGAGCGTCGTGTAGAGCACAGTATCCTTGTACGACCGCTGCCTACCTGCCTGGCGCAGACATGACATCTCGCCATGCGCGATCGGATCGCCCTTTTGTACTCGCTCGTTGTGTCCCGCAGCTATCAGTACGCCTGCTCTGTCGAGCGCTGAACCGACAGGCACTCCTCCTTCATCGAGGCTCTTCTGTGCCTGCGCCACTGCTTCGTCGAAGCTATCTTGTCGCCATTTCGTGTCAGTCTGCATATCATCAGTTTATCATGGAGCGATCAGTGAGTTACCGGAGCTTATCTACACACAGTATTATATAGAGATTAATCTAAAACTACTTACGTAAAATACGACCGTACATCTTTGCGATAGCATCCGGGTCGACCGGACTTGCCTCGAGAATAACCTGCCGCATATCCTCAGGCGGCATATCAGGATCAAATAACGTACGTGATACAACCTTCCTTCAGGCCTTCTTGGCGTTTTCGATGCCATATTGCATCCCACGACTCAGTCCAAGATCTTCATAAAGCGCAGTTAGTTCGGCGTGACTACCTATAGCAAGACCAGCGTCGATTCCCTTCATACGCTCTACCGGATCCGTATCGTCCAGCATCAGCGTATAAATCAAGTGACTGGCAAGTGGAACTTCATCGCGTGCAAAGCTATCCCGCGACGCCAACATCGCATACGACACATTACAAACTAGATCGTCAATATTATCAGCACCAAACGGACTTTCCACAACTACAAGCTTATTTTTGTAAGCTTCCACTTCTCTTACCCTCACTTTCTATAATTGTTCGTATTTTACATTGGAGATTTAGCCCGTACAACACTATTCATAGTTAGATATAGATGGTATAATCATTGAGACAAAACGACCGCAATGGGGATTGGCCAAGTGGTAAGGCAGTGGGTTCTGGTCCCATGATCGGGGGTTCGAATCCCTCATCCCCAGCCATGAAAAGATGAGTCCATTTGGGCTCATTTTTTCATGTTTGTGCTGTGATTTTGAACCACCGATCTGATCGGGTGAGAAGTGCCAGTGGCACTTCGCAAGGGAATGTCACAAATGAGCTATGCTCATTTGACTGACTTCCGGGGTCGCGGAACGTGACTCGAATCCCTCACCCCCAGCCAGGTAGTAAGCACTCGAATCCCTCATCCCCAAACAGATAAAAAGCCTTAGACTATAGGTCTGGGGGGCTTTTTACTTGGTCTTTTTACGCACTTGCGGCCACAAGCCATACGCAGACCAAACTGCGAGCACGAGCAACGTCAACGATATCACGAGCGTGATGAACCCAGTAGGTGTTGCGATTTTTGTGCCCAATATGCCGCTATTTTCAAGCGCGGTATCTGCCAGCAATGCATAAACCGATAGCTTTACCCACGCTGCCGCAGCAGCCACGCTGCATATGAAGCCAAACCACCGCATCAAAGGACTTAGTCTCATCCTCAATAGAAATGGCAACGCAAAAACCTCTGTCACGACGATTAGACCTGCGACCAAACTCGCCGTGCCCCACGCTCCTGGCAAATTGTATTCCCGTATCAACGGTATGAACTCTTCAAACGCAAATAGTTGTCCGAGAGCCATGACAGTTAGCAAAGCAGCATAAATCCAGGCGATTTTGACCGCTAACTTCGAGCGAGGCTTGGGAGCGGGTTTTGCTTCAGCGAACTTCATAGTATCAGTATACACGTGATTCCACTCAACTGTTTTCCCCAACTTGTTGTTTTTTCGTCATATTGCTTGCGTTTTTCTGAGAAATACGATATCTTGATGACAGCGAAAGTTACAAAAACAAACACCACTCCAAAAAAACAAAATGTGACTGATCGCTCTACGACATCCACCACAACGTAACCTACCCCGGATCCATAACCCGGGGTTTGTTATTTGATAAATTACTATTTAAATGATATAATGTTACTACTTTTCGTACCTTCCAGAGGAGAGAAATGACCGATGTTCAGCTTGGCTGCTGCGACCCTTTCGTCCAGTGGCACGGCTTTCCGTCCAATTTCGTTCAGGTACACTTACCTAAACCAGCTGACTTCTTATTCGAATACGAAGAGCAGCTGGCTACTCTGAACGATAAACTCAAAGGGGCGGGAGTGTGTGAACACTATGCCAACCAGGCACGTATATATTTGCGAAAACGGTGCGATAGATACCTGAACTGCCTCGCTGAAGGTGCCGAGTTCCTCGGTTGGTCGCCATCGTTTATTGAGCAGGTTGCCAACGAAGGATATCTCGAAGATCTTCTTTCCGACCCACAGGGTTCGTCGAATTGACGAACCCTTACTCTTTTTCAACTTTTTTCGAATTTTCAGCTCGCCACTTGGCTATTGCCGCATGATTACCGCTGAGCAGAACATCTGGTACTTTCATGCCGCGGAATTCCTCTGGCCGCGTGTATTGCGGAAACTCAAGTGTTTCGCCGTCACTGAAACTCTCTATCACGGCGCTGGCTTCACCTCCGAGCACACCTGGTATCAGTCGCACGATACTGTCGATCACGGTCATAGCGGGCAGTTCGCCTCCTGTCAGTACATAGTCGCCTACGCTGATCTGTTCATCGACAAGGCTCACGATGCGCTCATCGTAGCCCTCGTATCGTCCGCAGATGAAGATATAGTTATCGTTACTATCTGCGTGCTCTTGAGCCACTGCTTGTTTCCAGCGCTCTCCACGTGCTGTCATGAGCACGACTTTTGCGTCTGGATCATGCTGCTTCGCATACTCAACAGCGGCAAATAGCGGTTCCGGTCGCAGCAGCATCCCGTCACCTCCGCCGTAGGGCGTGTCATCGACCGTCTTGCGAGGACCCAGACCGAATTGCCGCAAATCAATCGTTGTAAGCTCCACTATGCCGTCTTTCTGCGCTTTCCACATCATAGAGTTACCAAACACGCCGGTAAACATATCAGGAAACAGTGTGATGACTTGAAACTTTCTCATTTACACCAGTTTAGAGGATATTGACATTTTTGTAAATCATTTTTATACTATATTTATTCGTCCATCGTTGCGTGTACTTGAATGTACCTACCTGTGGGAGGAGACCCATCGTGTCTCACGTATCAACCGTCGAGCAAACCCGACAAAAAATAGAGCGGATCAAACGCCTCAAGGCCTTCATCGTGCTCGAGGTCACTGGATTTGGTCTATGGGCAGCCTTCTGGGCAGTCATTGGTAATGTCGCCGCCACGACAATGCACCAGCATGGCTATAGCGTCAATGCCACGACTCTCATGATCATGTTTACACTCCTGGGATCGTCGATTGGGATAGGTGTGTTGACGCCTATCATCCAGCGGCAATTAGAGGAAGGGTCACGGCTCACGTTTGATATTCAAAAGCTGTGTCACGCCAATCCCCACATCGCGGGACGGATACGTGCCCGCTGAAGAAGCCCCAGGAGAAGCATACGCTTCATCTCCGCTTCTCCAGCGGGCTTTTTCAATTGACATACATGTATCTATAGTATATAGTGTATATTTACACAGCCAGACCGAGGAGGACATATGCCCGACTGTGCGCACATTACGGGATGTCAATACGCCCGCATGAAAATAGGTGATTTTGGGTCATTCATTATGCGCTGCACATCGCTGCGTGACCTCAACACCATCAAGCGACAGATCGACAGCCTAGGCGATCGCGCCAAGATTTTTCCCGACCTGCCAGATCGTCGGCGACTGATCGAGGATCAGTGGGAAAACATCAAAAACGATCGCATGGTCGTTGCACCACGCTAGTCCCTACTATTTACGACCTCAGAGCCTGCTTGAAAAGCAGGCTCTCGTCATTTGTGTACATACGAAAACCGATCCTGACATGTCAGGATCGGTTTTACACATAAATCTCTCAGGCGTGATAGGTGGTGCTATCTCGCGTGATCTCGCAGTTCAGATTTTGTGAACTTGTTTATGATTATATATCAAGGTCATCGAGTTCGGCAAGCTCTTTTCGAGACTTTTTAGCATAATCCGACTCTTCGTCCTGGTTATCCACAGACTCCTCTGTTGCTTCTTCCACAGGTTCGTCTCCGCCAGCTAGCGGAGTCGAAGCGGCATCGTTGGATGCATCGTCCGACGAAGAAACGACTTCGTCGCGACCACCGTCAGTATTGACGATTTTCAGGTTATAGCGTGCGTCGTTTTTGGTCCCAAGCGCACGCAGAAGCGTGCGTAGGCTCTGTGCGGTCACGCCGCGTTTACCTATGACACGCCCTAGATCTTCCGGATGAACGGTGAGCGATAGCAGTACGCCCTTTTCATCTATGATTCGCTCTACGGACACGTCATCAGGATGCCCCACGAGCGATTTAACGATATATTCTACGAATTGCTGATCTATTGTTGCTGCTGTCATGTTGCCCCCTTTGCGGTCGTTTCAGTAGTATCGTACCTCTATTATACCATGCTTGATGCTTATGTATATTTCAAACCATGAGCATTGTTGACTTTTTTGCATTTTGTGCTATAATGTACGCACAACGCTAGGGCAAGACTAGCATGTACATTCCCAGAAAGGGGAAC
>CAZIOA010000025.1:0-12248 GCA_964540835.1 uncultured Candidatus Saccharibacteria bacterium | reverse complement strand
CGCCATCGCGAAGAAACCCACGCCGAAATCTCGCAAGGTCGTCTGCTGGGTTACGCTTTCGGCGAATATCGTGTTCTTTGTCTATATGCTCCAACTTTTCCAGTGGTAAAGTAAGGAGTGACAAAAAGAGCGACGCTGGACTTTACGGCCCCCTTGATTATCTCGTTGTAGGCGGCAGCCTCCGAGATGATTCGGAGGCTGTTTGCTTTTCTGGACGTGAATATCCCGCATCAACTATAGCTGCTTATCGAGTTTCGATAGATACATTTCTGTGGGGATATGGAAGTGCATGTTGTATATGGCCTTTAACATGTCTTTTGCCGCGAAAGTTTCGTTCATGATCAGGACTTCGCCTATATACTCTCCTATGGAATGAACATCCACTTGATAGGCAAAGTCTTTTGATTCATTGAATTGCCGCTGAGAGTAATCCGCCCAGGCGATAGCTTCGATCAATGCGTCGCGAAGCGCGTCCGGAGTCTGGTCCTGCATGGCAAACAGCGCGTCTATATAGTGTCCGTATGCCACCCTTGCATTTGACTCTGCGACGCGTGCGCCGTGCAGGCTCATCGTTTTGTACGAGTCGTGTGCGTTCTGGGCAAAGGTGGTTACGACGTTTTCTGCTGCGTCCATCCGCGTGCGGAGGTCGTGCGCATACCGTAACCTGGTCTCCAGGACGGCACTCGAAGTTTCTTGTCCAAATTCCTCCTCGAGCATCTGCAGCCGGTGTATATCAGAAAGAATTTGCAGCTGGTCTTCGGTCATGAACTCCTCTGCGTTTATAAACTCACCTACCATGCCAAAGCGAGGCACCTCTCCGCTTGTCTCAGGATATGTCATAAGTAGAGTGTTGTATGGATATTGCGAAATGTCAACCGTAGAAATGTACTCAAACAGAAACGCTCTGGTCATCAAGACCAGAGCTTTCTACACGGCGCATTGTTGACATAAATATAAAAAAGTAACATAACATACCCTAGTTGTCGAGAGTCGGCAAGGAGTGATTGAAAGCAGGTCTATAGTGACAACGGCAGATGTCGCACAACTTGAGCGAGCAAGCTTAGAAAATGCCCAGTGGTGCATCCAGGAGTTCGTGAACAAGATGCGGGAGCGTGAAGTTCCAGCTGACTTCGTCCTGAGGTGCGGGTGGTTCAAAAAGGTTGCTGCATGGCAGCTCCCTGGCGTGGAGTCGTTTGGTCAACCTATCTATGTACTGGAAGATGAACGTATCGCACTCGTCGAACGACGAGTCTACCAGTACTATGGCATCTTTTGGGATGGTCGTGGCAAGAAGGTAGAGGACGACCTCGCCATCCGAAAGATTTCAGAACTGTTTCGTGATCAAAGAGCCATAATTGCCAATGCTCTGCTCCTAGGACTTGGCATATAATCAGTCCGCCCCGAAGTTGAGCTCCGCTCCTTCGCGGCGGGCTCTTCATTTCATCGAACTTATGACATTCCCAGATGTGACATGAACAAGCAATAGTTGACAGTATCATAAAATATGAGAAAACAACTTTATAGAAATCGTCGGCAAGAAAAAGTAGCTACTGAGACCTAGAATCTCGTAGGTGTATTGTATACTTGAGCATCTACCTTGCCTATGAGGTAGTCGTCCATACTTACGACGTCTGCGATAGGATCATTTGGGCCGTAGTCGTCATCACTCTCCAGGAGCGAGCTCATATAGTACGCATCTTCGCGGAAAATCTTGCGGATCTCCAGGCTAACTTTTTGCCTCCTGAGCTCTTGCTCGTACTCGGCGTATCGGCGCATTTCATGGAGGATATGCTGCTCAGCTGAGGGCGCGTAAGTACCCAGTAGTTCTAGCGCGTACTCTGTCGCCATGGTGTGAGACTGCACGTCGGCTTGTCGCTCGGATAGTCCGTCGAGGACGTCATCCAGACCCCGCTTGATCGCGGCATCGCGTATCAGCTGTATCAGCACGTTGTTTCGTCTCTCCGCAGGTGTTTGCACCTTGTCGTAGTCGATGAGCGGCTTGGCATTCTCCATCACATTCATGACCGTATTGTACAGTAAATCTGCCGGGCTGAGTATTTCTACGCGCTCCGAAACAGGCGTTGGTTGACGTCTGGCAAAGGCAGCCCGCCCGCGCGGAGCGCCGCCCATATCGTCACTTGGTTTGCCGATAGTGCTGGCTTGGACAGGCGTGTCTCGAGCTCCTCGATGATGTCGTATGTATGGAGATTGGTGCAACTGAAAAATATCGCTTCGATATCTGGCCGGTCGATCGACTCTGCCAGGCGGCGGATAGCATCCGGGCTGATCCGCGCGATGTCGCGCTCCATGCCCAGATAGCCGCCGGTCGCTACCTCGACCCCTGCCTCGCGCAGATAGTCTACCAGTAGTTGCGACAAGTCGTGATTGTACGGCGTCACGATACCGATTTTTTTGACATTGAGCGAACTGAGCGCCTGCACGAGCGCTCCCGACGTCGTCACGGCAGTTGGTGCGCCTGCGGTGATCATAGTCTGCTGCAATCGCTCCTCTCCCTCGACACCATCGATGAAGCTCCCCGATGTGCAAGCGTAGCCGACGGCGGCAGGCTCTACGGCGAGCAGGGACTTTACGGCGGGCGCGACGGCCAGTTCGCTACTCACCTCCTTGGCCAGTTCGACCGTCACTTCGGCGCTTTCGAGCTCTGGCGTGCGAGTTACGAACATCGGCGTGCCGTCGGGCAGCCACCTGCGGCACTCGTCGTCGAGCGCGAAATCAAACGGCGCTACCAGTCCTATGCCATTGGCGACTTTGCCAGATAATTCCCCGGGCTGCAGCTCAAACTTTTGCAGCACGCCCGTGTCGGAAATGTGTGTCATGGGAGCATCATACAGAAAAAGCGCGGTTTGCGCTATATGAAAATGACATGAAATTGCATTTATGCCGCTTGCTACGTTATGCCAGCCCGAGAAGCCAGCTCAAGCAGCTCCGACGTGGAGAGTCGCTGCATGTCGCTGTCACGCGCAAACAGTATCTGGCTCGCGCTGCGCTTATCTGTCGCGTCGTGTATCTTGCATATGATCATGGCGGTCGCGAGTATGACGAGCAGCGTGATCATATATGCGGCTATCTCTTCGCCTATCAGATCGTAGTCGCCGGGTGTCGACACGGCTACTTCCGCTATGACGCCATGACCGGGGAACAGTCCGATGTGCACTACCTCACCCCAGTGCATGAATACATGAAACAGCTCGTGCAGCACCACGCTGAGCAGTAGCCCTACGAGGCCGACGAGTACTTTCACTCCCGTATATTTGTGCGATTTGTTCGCATACACACTCACAATATACGTACTATACAATTTTATTGCCATACAGTCAACTATTTTTTAGAGATAAACTCCTCTGACCTCAGGGCAAAACTTGCACAAAGTAAGTATAAGTGCTATAATATAGCTACACTATTCAGCGTATCTACGGAAGGTGGTGCAGATAGTGAGTAAATTGTTGGCTGTGCAGGTAGGCAACACGCAGATGCTCACGGTGCATCCGGAGTTCGAGATGAGCATGGATGCCGTCAGGCTCTCCATGCAAAATGACCGCCCAATCGAGGTCGAGGTGGTCGGACTGGAGAACCCGTACGTCCGTGTCTGCGATCTGCGCCTCGCCGAGGACAACTGGACCGTGGAGCACATCGTGGGCACGATCCACGAGGGAGACCACAAGGTTGACGTGACGCTTCACGACAACCCCGTCGAAGCCAGCCCGCTCAACCTCCGATAACCCCGAGAAAGGATCTCTATCCGAGAAGCCCCTCGGGGCTTTTCATATACTTACCTACTAGTTTTCGCTTGGCTTGTTGCGGATTGAGGCGCCAGCCATGATCAGCGTCCCCGCGATAGTGAGCGTAGGTGAATTTTTGTCTGTCTTTTGATGAGTTTTGTCCTCTGTGCCAGCCATGATATTGAGCACCTGGTTGCGCACGATGACGTTTTCAGGCACGATGATCTCGACGCCTCCCCAAAAGCCAAATATTTCTACGAGCGCGTCCTTGTCAAACTCAGCCTTGCGCAGGTCGAGCTGTGCGCCGCCCATGATCGCGGTGGCGTTTGACTGCTTGAAGTTTCCAGAGTGATTTTTGACATTGGCACCAGCCAGTATAGCCGTCACGTCGTCGCGCTGTGCCTTGCTGACGCGCTTGCCAGTAAACGACCGGCCAAACACGATGGACGCGCCGACCAGGATGAGGATCAGCGGCCAGACGATAGACCACGGCTGCACGTCGATGACGTCCAGCTCACGCAGCTGATACAGACCGCCGAGCGCCACGAGAAACGCCGCGACAGGCCAGCTCCGCCAGCTATTGATCAGCACCAGTACGCCTGCGAGTACGATGGCAAGCGGCCAGTAGTCCGCCACGAAAGCGTCGACGCTCACGATATCGAGCGAGTTAAGCAGTAGCATCGCGCCTGCGGCGAGGATGACGATGCCCGTGATGTTTTTTGACAGAGATTGACGGTTCATAGAAGCTCCTTGAGTTATAGTTCTAGTGTACTGGATACGACAAACAAAGCACAATATCAGACGTCAAAATGCTTTGCTCGTGAGTTGGCTGGATGTTCGTGCCCAGTCAAGTCGCTGCAAGATGGCTGTTTGCTGATCTTTGGTGGCGGGTTTGACGATTTTGTCGCCATCGTCCGTGCCGACGATGCTGTACGTGTATGTATAGAGAACTTTTTGCAGTTTGAGCTCGCGTGCTTGCTCGAGACAATCATCGTGATACGTCGCGCACGCTTCACCAAGTCGTAGCCACTCATTGAGCAAGTCGCTATCTGTCGAGTCGGCTGTTTGCAGCAGGAGGTTTATGCCTGCCGAGCGCGTCACTTCACTCGTGCCCTGCTGATCAAACATGAAATTGCCCATGGAGTACGCGATTAGCTTGCCTTTGTAGCTCTCGGTATTTTGTATCCAGTGCGGATGGTCGCCAAACACTACATCCGCGCCATTATCGATCATGGCGCGGTACGTCGTGATTTTGAGCTGATCGGGAGCGGGCTTGTACTCTAGTCCCATATGTGGAAACGCAAACACCGGCATATGAGGGCTGTACTGATTCATGACGGCGATTGATTCCGCTGGTGGTATACGAAACACGCCATGGTATCCGCACATGGCGACTGGTAGCTTGCCTTGCTGAGTAGTGCCATTACTCATATGCACGGTGACCGGCAGACTGATCACGTCACAGACATCGTCGAGCGCTCGCGGATCGTAGTGACCGAAATACTGTATGCCGTGCTTGTCGAGTTGCTGCTGCGTGGCAGCAAAACCGTCGATACCTTGATTGTCCGTATGGTTGTTTGCCAGCGTAAATGCGGTAAACCATTTAGCCGCTTCGGACAGATACTCCGGCGGGCAGTTAAACGACAGTAGTCGCTCCTGCTCGGCTGACGACACATTGACACCCGGAGCCGTCGGGCATTCCAGTCCGGAAATCCATGCGTCGTACTTGTCGCGGTCGAACTCATGCAAGCGAGAAAACGGATATTTGTATTTCAGCTCACTTTTCATCGACCAGTCATGGATGTAACGCCCCCAAAAAGTATTGCCCAGCACGAGGATGTTTGACGTCACCTTTGTCGGGACGGGCTGCTCCGGTACGATCGTGGCGTCGCGACTCGTTTGCTTTGTAGATGTGCCGCTCGACTGTTGCGATTGCAGCCACATGACTGTGACGGCGACAGCACCGACAATCACGAGTACGATAGCAGCCGCGACCAAAGTGACGACTACTCTCCTCTTGCGTCGTGCGCTACCCAGACTCTTCATGCACTCAACTATAGCACAAGCGTTTCTAGCCAGCGTTTTAGTAGCCTACCCACATAGCTACGAGGCTGGGTCTTGGCTCTCAGTAGCGTCTCCGGATTCTAGTTGTGGGCGCGAGACTTCCCTGACGCGTTCATTCAGCCTTCCTTTCACGTATACTTCGGATCTCGTATAGGGAAACGAAATGTCGTCTATTGCCATGCAGCGAGAAAGTACTGCATCGACTGCATGGCGATGATCGGGTGTCATAGACGTCGCTCCTATGAACTGTTGAAGCTCAAACTCACCTGCTTCGAGCGCCTCGTTGATAGCGATATCGACCATCATGTATTTGAATTGATGCTCGGTACGTTGGTTATTTCGCGGCTCTTCCGGGTATCGAGATGGCTGCGAGCGTAAGTGCATCATCGCGTGGCCTGTGAGCTCCTGCGGAGTCGAGTGCTCGACGGTGTGCGACTCGTTGGTCCGCGGGTCAACTTGCCTCAGACCGACATATTGGTACTGCGCGTCCATGATGTATATAAGCTCTTCGTACTCGATACCGTTTTTGTTACGGACACTTAGCTCATAGCTAGGGTATTGTATATCAAGATCCCGGCATTGCAAGTATATCGTAGACTCTTCGGTCTCCCAGTGGACCGTTAGTTTGCTGCTAAATGTCGTGTCTTCGCACGTGCGCGTGAGTATCTCGCGAGCGTAGGAGCAGAGTTCAGACATGGAGTATGAGTCCGGAGATCGTAAAAAGTCTTGTCTGTCGGGGATTTCTCTCATCCTATGTATCCTTGAGCACAGTATATACGATGTTACGCGCTTTATCGATCAGCGCGCTGGATGCGTTGAGAGGGTGGCAACCTGTCGTCAAAGGCATTTTGCCAGCGTCCACCAGATGCCATCAGTTCGTTTGCCGCGTCTCCTATCAATCGCACGGGATGTATATCGAGGAATGTCACTTTTTCGGTAGATTGAGGTTTACTCACGGCCATGTCCGTTTCCTTGACGAGCTGCTCGTAATCGGCGACGAGTTTTGCCGGTTCGCTTCTATTCAGCTGGCACAACATGCCGTCGGGCGACAGTAGCGCGTAGGGGCTGAGCATCAGTCTGCCAGCTAAGCGCACGAACTCGCCGTCGACCATGGTCTGCGTGGCCTTTTCCACTATAGTTCCATCCGTGCTGAGGATCGCAAAGGCCTTTTCCTCAAGCTCTGTCTGTGCCGCCGCGTCGGCGTCTACCTCGTATCCGTTCTCATCGAGCCGGTATATCTTGTATGCACCACGCCCGCTTCTTTGTATCGATATCTGGTCGATCTGTCTGTCGCCATCACCTATCCGTAGCGTAAACAGCTTGCCTACATCGCCGCAGTCATGACGTTCCAAACTATAGTGGATGCCGTCCGTATCGACAGGCCATTTAGCGATACGCTGCTTGTCACTACCGGGCGTTATTTCCCCTATCTTGTCTACGATAACGTCCGCCAGCTCAAACACGAGTGCTTTTTGCGTGATGAACTCATAGGTTTCGTTTGCTCTCATATAGTCATCATTGTAGGTGTCACGATGCAAATTACAAGGATAAGCAACTCAGCACTATCGATTTACCCGAGAACCGTGAACTGGCCAGCGCCAAACACCACGATGACGGCTGCCAGCACCAGCATGATCAGATCGTATTCCCAACCGCGCTTGCTCGCCCAGTATGGACTGCGCCATTTGAACACATGGAGAGTTATCGTGCAGCACATCAGCAGTACCAGACCCACGCCCGCCCACTGTGACAGCACGCCGCTGAGCATGCTGAGCGCGGCGCATAGCTCGGCGATAGCGACGAAATACGCTATGGGTACGGGTATCCCGTCGTTTTTGCTAAATTTCTTGATATCGCGAAACTTCACTCGTGCTTCTGCCAGAAACGTCACTGCCAGCACGACGCGTACTGCTAGCAGCACGACGCTGACGAAGATAGCCGGAACCGCAAAAGTAAGCATATGCTCAGTATACAGCAGATATATGACAGCAAAAAATACAGATAAACAAAAATCAAGTACACGTGGTCATATATGGCTTTTATAGCGATAGCAGTGGAGCAGATTACATCGATACTGGAAGATGTCATGCCGCAATGCTATTATGCTGATATGGAAGAAGGGCAACTAACGGTATCAGTGATCGTGATGATACTGCATCTTGTGAATCTATTTTGTCTCCTCATACTCATCCGGAGTGGTATACAGATACTTTATGATCACCCCAAACTCTACTGGACCGATCATACAACTGATGACAACTGGTGGATTCGCTTCGGCAAAAAGCTCATGCCCAAAGACAGGTTGTGGACTGCTCGAGATGAAGCTGAAACGCCACCCAAAGCAACCATGGCACTCCCTGGTGGTCATCACAATCTCGGTTCCGGTAGGCACTGGCATTTCGCAGCCGCGACCATATGGGTCGTGACTGGACTTATTTATGGCGTGTATCTACTTATGAGCGGCGAATGGTCTCGGATCATCCCTACTAGTTGGGATGTGATATCGCAGGCTATCACTGTACTTGGCAGCTATCTGACTCTCAATATTTTGGAAGAAGGCGCGACGTATAACGCACTGCAGCAAATTAGCTATGCCGTCATCATCTTTGTGTTGGCACCGCTTCAAATCATTACCGGACTTGCTATGTCCCCTGCTCTGACTGGACGCTACCCATGGCTACTCAAGTTGTTTGGCGGACAACGTCAAGTGGCGAGGAGTCTTCATTTCCTCGCTATGGTTGGTTTCTCGCTGTTTATCTTGGTACACGTCACTATGACAATCGGTTTCCATACGTACACCAGTATCAAGCGTTTCTTGACGGGCGGAACCGATATAGACTTTGCTGCCGCACTCGTATTGTTTTTGATGGTCATGATCCTGCTGCTCGCCTTTCATATATGGGCGACTATGTTCTCACTGCGTCATCCGATCAAACTGCGTTCGATCATGACAAAGATCTACGTTCCGGTTCTCAAACTGTTGTTTGGTCGCTTGAAGTCACGGCAAAAATACACCAAGGCCGATATATCGGAATTTTTCCGCGTGAACGGCTACCCACCAAAGACAAACGAGTATCTCCAGCTACTAAAGAACGATTTCAAGGATTATCGGCTAAAGGTTCACGGCATGGTAGAGACACCGCTCGAGCTATCAATGGACGATATCAAAGCCATGAAAAAGCAGACGCAGATCACCAAGCATATCTGTATCCAGGGCTGGTCTGCTATCGCTGAGTGGACTGGCGTGCCAATGCGTGACATCCTCAAGCTCTGCAAGCCCAAAAAAGGTGCCAAGTATGTGGTATTTCACTGCTACGACGTGTACGAAGATGGTTCGCAGTTCTACTCCAGCCTCCGCACCAGCGACATGCGCGACAAGCAAACCATACTCGCCTACGAGATGAACGGCGAAGAACTACCACTCAACCACGGCGCGCCGATACGCCTCAGACAAGAAAACAAAACAGGCTACAAAATGGCAAAATGGATCAAATCTATCGAGTTTGTGGACGACTATTCACACATTGGCGCAGGACTCGGTGGTCACCGCGAAGATCATTTCTTGTTTGACTGGGAAGCAACCATCTAGTCCGCGACGAGTTGGTCGTTACCTTCTCTTCCCTTTTAAGGGCACTATGACATGAGTGCGAGCTTCATGGCGCTACAACTTGAACGAAACTCGACGCTAAATCTCCCGGCTTTTCAATTCATCATGCAGATCAAGGAGCTCTATATTTGACATCTCTGTGTCAGGCTCAGTTGCCTTTACTATATTGATCGCCTCGTGTGCGTCGAGGCTATGGCTTTTCAGCTGAACCAAGTAGTTATCTGCCTCTGTATCATCGAGTGATTTGCGCAAGCTCTTGCGAATGTGCTCCAGCACATAGTCTAGCGCATCTGGTGGTATGCCGCCGCGGTAAACATACTCTAGCAATGTGCGTGATTTTTTGTCAGACAAAAGACCACTCAGGCGCTGGTATAGACCGTCGTCAGGAAAGTCAATATTGTACGTCGCTGAGGTATGGCCATTTTCATCGAGAAAGAGATCATATATTTTGACCATTCCATCCTCATCCATCCATGACGAAGTGGCAAACCGCGAAACATTGCCATCTATAGACGTGGCGGATACAGACGTGTAGAATGCGTTTCGATGCACGGCGTCAGTCGGCTGAGACACATCTATTTTTATTGATGCGATCTCTGGCATCTTGTTTGGATCTTGCCTACTCTCCCACCAGTTGCTCTGCAGCATATCCAGGATAGTCCTGTACTGGCTTTCAAATCGGTTTTTGTCCTCTTGTGGCATGTCGGCTGGCAGACCGTAGTCTTTCAACGAAGAATCAGCGCTGATCCGCCGTCGTGGATCGCTATCGATGAGCCTCTGGATAGTATCGAGCACAGTTGTCACGTTTTGACGACGTAACTCGCTGCTCACCTCTTCGCTTTCCAGAAATTCATGCATGGTGTTCCATTTCTAACATATACAAACATATCCCACAAGGTCGCGCTGATTACTGCTATCGCAAGTCCGCTAAGCACTGGTGAGCGATTCACGCAGCACCGACTCCGACACTACTCCGATGTAGTTGTCGATCT
Organism: uncultured Candidatus Saccharibacteria bacterium; assembly: GCA_964540835.1. Classification (GTDB taxonomy): domain Bacteria; phylum Patescibacteriota; class Saccharimonadia; order Saccharimonadales; family Saccharimonadaceae; genus UBA2112. Next base: position 1,845 of record CAZIOA010000025.1, on the reverse strand, counting down.
GCTCGCCGCCCTTATACACCACCATGTTTGGGATGCTCTGCACCCGATGCTCGCGCGCGAGCATATTGTTGTCGGCAGACTCCTCTATATTTACCTTGACCACGTCCGCCGTGTCGTCGAGTTTCCTTGCGAGCGAGACCAGGATCGGTGTCATCGCATGGCACGGCGGGCACCACTGTGCCCAGAAATCCACGAGCACGGACTTGTCGCTCTTTAGCACCTTGTCTTCAAATTCCTGTCTGGTCGTGATGTTGTATAGAGCCATGCATCCAGTATACCCCACTAGGCATCGAGGCTGTGGAACTCACATTCGCCAGACAGGATTTTGTAGGCGCATTTTTTGACGAGTTCGATTTTGCATGGCGGCACTTCCATACTTTCAAGATAATACTGCTCGGTTGCTATCCTATCATCCGTGTCCATAGACTCGGATGTCGAGTGGTAGATACTCGTTGTTTTCTCGACATTTGCAATGTTCGCTGCCGATTCACTTAGTATCCCAGGATCATCATCCGGGATTGGACAATTACCACACATTCTCGTACTCTCAATCGTTTTCATATGCCTATCATACAACTTTTTATATATATCAACATGTGCTCATTCGTAAAGGGTCTCGTCCTTGTATCCAATCATCTCCACGACTTTTGTCGCGACGCGTAAACATACTCTCAGTAAAGCAAAAAGAAGGCTCCGGACATCGACGACACAGAGCCTTCTGTTCATCACGAGCCGGAGCGTGGCTGATGTGGTTAGTGAATCTTCGCGGTGAGCGAGACCGTCCACATGTCGTCCACTTGAGAGAAAGTGTCGTTGCGCGCGATGATGTTGAACTGCACGACTTGGCTGTGACCGTTTTTGCGGGCTCGCTCGATAGCCTTTTCCTCGAGGCGCATGAGCGCATCGGACATCGCCTCGCTCAGATCCTCATTCCACTCGCTATGCGACCAGATGACACCATCGCCGCCGGTGGTGATGATCTCTTGCTGCGCTTGCGCCGTGCCAGTGTTCATCTCTTCTCCCTACTGCGAACTTCCTGAACCTTTCAGGTAGAGTTATTAAATCACAAAACTACAAGATTATCAAACTTGTCGACAGTTATTTCGAGTTACAGCCGCTCCAGATGACCTTTGCGCTTGATGATGTTTTTGTAGTCCCACTGAATCTTCTCGGATTTTTGCAGCCATCGAGCCAGTTCGTCCGTGTCGACCTGCGACACATCGGTGTATAGCTTCTCGGCTGCTTTGAATGTGCCTTCTGGCGACAGCCCCGGCTCGTCGAACGATTGCCCGCTCCAGAACATCAGGTTCACGCCAGCCTTGCGTCGGCTGTAGCCTACGATCGGGTTGCCATTCAGGAACCACACCGGGTGGCCATGCCAAATTTTATTGGTGGCATCGGGCAGGCCTTTGTCGATCTCTGCTGCCAGCAGGTCTAGGATGACTTCGTCATTCGGTTCGTGCGTGCGATTCCACGCTTGGATGTCTTTGTTCATAGCGATAGTTTATATCAAGTGGAGTTTGGGTTGGTCCTTACGGTGATTTGCATATAGGTATATTATGCAACACTTTCAAACTTTTTGGGGTCCGACCTTTATTCCCAACGAAGTCTTTTTCATGAATCTATACCCTTAGAGTTAATCATCAATTGCAAGCATAGATGGTTTGAACTTATCCAAGAGAACTGTTCTCTAGAGCATTTTTTAACTTTTCTTATTTGTAAGTGTGTGAGGGTCTAATTCTGATGTTCCTGATGTTCTAACCGTGATGTTAAAGCTTGCAACTATCACCTTTGCATATCCTTGATTATCTTTATGTATCTTTTGATAGCCACGCGGTTTCTGCC
>CAZIOA010000024.1:0-12348 GCA_964540835.1 uncultured Candidatus Saccharibacteria bacterium | reverse complement strand
TCTCAAAATAGACTGGCGACCAGACTGTTATCCATCATATCTCTAAATATGAATCTGGTCAAGGGGTATTTTTACATTTTTTATCGAGTAATGAAGAATGCCAGCAATCCGACGCCCAGACCAATTAACGCGCCCGCCGCCACTTCTAGTGGTTTGTGTCCTTTTGCCGCCCTTGGCAGAAGGACTTTGCTCTTTTGCTCTCTGATCAGTTCCTGAATAGCCAGTCCCTGCTCTCCGGTAGAGCGACGCACCATAATTGCATCATACATGACAATCGCGGCAAGCAGAGCGGCGACGGCAAAACCGGCACCATTTATGCCATCCTTGAGGCCGATAATCGTCATCAGCGCGACAACTGCTGCCGTATGTGCACTCGGCATCTCACCGGAAGCGTAAAGACGACGTATATTCACCGTACCCCATTGCTTGACGCTTGAGATCAAAAACTTGCTACCCTGGGATACTGTCCATGCGAGTACGATTGCCAAGATGTAGGGAGACAGCACTGGTACGCCTACTCCTTACTCGTGTCGCTTTTGCTCTTTTTGGGTGGCGAGGTCGGCTTTGCAGAAGTCGTTTCTTCTTCATCGTTATCACCTTTAGCTTGCTCTGGCATCAGACCAAGCGATGATACTGCATCCCCGTCAGATAGTTTCATGATACGCACGCCCTGCGTGGTACGACCAAGCGTCGGAATATCCTTTAGTCCCACCCTGATCGTTTGTCCTTTGTTTGATATCATGAGAACTTCACTGGCATCTTCTTCGATGGTGCGTACATCTATGATGGGGCCTGTCTTCGCCGTGACAACTGCCGCCTTGATACCCACGCCTCCTCGTTTATGGCTCGGGAAGTTAGCGACTTTCGTAGCCTTGCCATAGCCGTTCTCACTAATGACGAGCAGGCTTCTCTCGTCATCTGAAACGATATCCATACCTACGACACGATCGTTTGGTCTGAGACGAATCCCACGAACACCTCGTGCGGCACGTCCCATCGGACGAGCATCTTTCTCGTTGAATCGAACTGCTTGACCGGCAGATGTTGATATTATGACATCGTGTTCACCCGTCGTCTTCTGAATCCACTTCAACTCATCTCCATCATCCAGCTTGATAGCGATAAGACCGTTCGTTCGTATGTTCGCGTAATCCTTCAGCGGAGTCTTCTTGACCGTCCCCCTGCTCGTCGCCATAAACAGGAATCCTTCATCGCTAGTACCCTTTTCATGACGAATAATCGATGTAATTTTCTCTTCAGGCTGAAGCTGCAGTAGGTTTACCGCAGCGACGCCCTTCGCCTGTAAGCTTGCTGCAGGAACTTCATATGCCTTCAAGCGGAATACACGACCTCTGTTCGTAAAGAATAGCAGGAAATCATGGGTGCTCGCTGGCACGAGGTGAGCAATGATATCTTCCTCTTTGGTCGTCATGCCGCGCTTGCCCTTGCCTCCGCGATGTTGACGTCGATATTCACTGAGTAGCGTTCGTTTGATGTAATTTTCCGTTGTCAAAAGTATAACACTGTCTTCTTCTGGGATGAGTTCTTCATCGCTAAACTTACCAAGTTCATGATTGATGATCTGGCTTCGGCGCTCATCACCATACTTCTCTTTCATTTCCAAGAGCTCAGTCTTGATGATTTTTAGAATCTCCTGCTCATCGGCCAAGATACCTTCAAGCTTCTTTATGAGGGCAAGTAATCCGTTGAGTTCGTTCTCGACAGCTTCGCGCTCAAGACCAGTGAGACGACGAAGTTGCATCGCAAGTATCGCTTTTGCCTGAATTTCACTCAGCTTAAACTTCTTGATCAATGCCTTTTCGGCCTCATCCTGAGTTTTACTAGCCCGAATCGTCTTGATTACTTCGTCAATATGATCGAGAGCAATCTTGTAGCCCTCCAAAATGTGAGCGCGTTCCTTTGCCTTGAGCAACTCAAACTCAGTACGACGGCGTACAACAATCTGACGATGCTTCACGAATTCGCTTAACATCTCCTTGAGACCGAGTACACGGGGCTGTACTCCATCGACAAGTGCCAGCATGTTGAAGTTAAAGCTCGTTTGCAAGGCCGTTTGTTTGTAAAGCTGGTTCAATAACTTCTTCGGATAAGCGTCCTTTTTGAGCTCAACTACGACACGAACCTGTCCACGCGCCGTTTCGTCACGTAAATCGGCAATGCCGTTAAGCTTCTTATCCTTCACAAGTTCGGCAATCTTTTCAATAAGTGTTGCTTTATTTACACCATACGGAACTTCGGTGATGACAATCTGGTGTCGGCCTTTCTTTGTCTCCTCGATATCAGCCACAGCCCGCACCATCACGCTACCGCGACCGGTCTGGTAGGCCTGCTTCATTGGGGCGCCGCCATAAATAGTCGCTCCAGTTGGAAAGTCCGGACCCTTAACGTGCTGCAGCAGGTCGTCAATCGTAGCGTCTTCATTGTTAATAAGCTCTACTGTGGCATCCACGAGCTCTCCCAGGTTGTGTGGAGGAATGTTGGTCGCCATGCCCACCGCGATACCAATCTGACCGTTGAGTAGTAGGTTTGGCACCTTGGCAGGCAATACTACCGGCTCTTGCCTCGAGCCGTCGTAGTTGTCTCTAAAATCAATCGTATCTTTGTCGATATCTGCCAGCATCTCATCGGCAAGCTTTGCCATACGTGCTTCGGTGTACCGCATGGCTGCTGCCTCATCACCGTCCATCGAACCGAAGTTACCTTGGCCCTGTATAAGCGGATAGCGCAACGACCAACCCTGAGCCAGACGCACCATCGAGTTATAGATTGCCGAATCACCATGCGGGTGGTACTTACCCATCACATCACCGACAATCAAGGCGCTCTTGACGAACTTTGCCGTTGAGCGGTTACCGTTTTGATCCATCGAGTATAAGATGCGTCGATGTACCGGTTTCAAACCGTCACGAACATCAGGCAAGGCGCGATCGATAATCACGCTCATCGAGTAACGGAAGAAATTATCCTCCATCACCCTCTCAACCGTGCGGTGTTCCAGCCCCGGTGTTTCTTCAACGATATCACCCTCAACTGGCATGTCGTCGCTTACGGGTGCTGTATTTGTCGTCCTGTCTTCGTCCATATTTCCGTCCTATCCTATACGTCCAATTCATCCAGATCAGCATCTTTTGCTCGTGCCTGGATAAATGTCTTGCGTAAACTTACTTCGTCGCCCATCAATTTGGTAAAGATCGCGTCGGCGCGTTCCGCGTCCTCCACGTTTACTTGGATGAGCACGCGATTTTCAGGATTCATAGTCGTCTCCCAAAGCTGCTCGGCATCCATCTCTCCCAACCCCTTAAAGCGTGATACGGTGACGCCTGCTTGTTTGATGCGATCTTCACTCTCGTCAATAGCAACACCCCGGCTCTTTCGATCAGCAATGACACCATCAAGTGCATCTTCAAGCTCGTGCTCATCATAAACATACTGCTTTTTCTGTCCCTTATTGATACTGAAAAGTGGTGGTTTTGCGAGGTAAACATATCCTCCCTCGACGACCTCTCTCATATAACGGAAAAAGAATGTGAGCAACAATGTCGCGATGTGACTGCCGTCGACATCAGCATCGGTCATGATGACGATCTTGTGATAGCGAAGCCCGCTGATATCAAACGAGTCGCCGATACCGACGCCAAATGCTTGAATCATGGCGACGATCTCCTTGTTTGCAAACATCTTGTCCAAACGCGCTCGTTCTGTGTTGAGCACCTTGCCACGAAGCGGCAAAATCGCCTGGGTTTTACTATCCCGACCCTCTTTGGCAGAACCGGCGGCCGAGTTACCCTCTACGATATAGATTTCACTCTCGCTTGCATTTTTGCTCGAGCAATCCCAGAGTTTTCCAGGAAGCCCCATGCCATCCAGTGCACCCTTGCGTAGCACGTTATCACGAGCGGCACGAGCGGCCTTGCGCGCGCGAGCGGCCAGGAGTGCCTTGCCAACGATCTTCTTGGCGATTTCAGGGTTCTCCTCGAGGTAGTACGAGAAGTACTCATTCATGACTTGTTCGACGTAACGACGAACCTCCGGGTTGCCCAGTTTGTTTTTTGTCTGACCTTCAAACTGCGGATCAGGAAGCTTCACGAGAATGATAGCCGTGAGGCCTTCGCGAATATCATCCCCAGTCAGATTGTCCTCTTTCTCCTTAAGTAGGCTATTTTTGCGCGCATAGTCGTTGATAACGCGCGTCAAAGCCGTGCGAAATCCCACTAGATGCGTGCCTCCGTCGGGAGTGAGCACGTTATTGGCAAACGGCTTCACCATCTCGATGAACGTGTCATTGTACTGCACGGCAACTTCAACCATCGAATCTTCGACTTGTCGCTCAACATAAAAGATCTTGTCGGATATAACTTCTTTGCCTATATTGAGATGCTTTACATAGCTCTGTATGCCACCTTCGAAGTAAAATGCAGCTCTCTCCTTGGAGCGTTCATCTCTGACTGATACATAAACGCCCTTAGTCAGATACGCCTGGTGCCGAAGATAATCAACTACCCATTTGTAATCAAACTCAACTGTCTCTTTGAATATGGTTGGATCTGGATAAAAGGTAATGCTCGTACCTGTCGGACGATCAGTTTTGCCCACCTTCTTCAGCGGCGCGATCGAAGCGCCTTGCGCAAACTCAATTCGATAGAGCTCTCCTTTTTGCACTACTTCAGCAATAAGCTTGGTGGAAAGCGCGTTTACGACGCTTGAGCCAACACCGTGAAGACCTGAAGAAACCTTGTAGCCACCGCCGCCGAACTTGCCACCGGCGTGCAGCACAGTCAGTACGGTTTCAAGCGTACTGAGTCCGGTTTTTTGATGCTTATCGACAGGAATACCACGACCATCGTCCGTTATGGTTATACCCCCATCCTCCAAAATCACGACGTCTACCCGCGTTGCATACCCCGCTATCGCTTCGTCTATCGAGTTATCGGCGATTTCTTTGATTAAGTGATGAACGCCATCGTACCCAGTGCTACCGATATACATTCCGGGGCGCTTACGGACGGGTTCGAGACCTTCAAGTACCTGGATTTGTGACGCGCCATAGGCATCAGCAGTCTGTTTTTTTGCCATTACTCCCTCACTGTCGAACTTTTTCAGCCGTTTACATTTCCCCTATTATACAGCAAAGCTATTGTTCACTCAAGTTCTTATCTGACACCAATTCTCCTAGCCGTACTTTGCTAATCCAACTGCACGAGGTATGGATCAACACTGACTTGTACTGAACACAATTCTTATGCTAATCTAGTACATAAGAGGTAATGAAAAACAAACAAAAAGTAGCTACGTGTTTAGAAAATTAGTTTCAAACCTACCATATAGTCCTGCGCTTATAGCAGATGTGGGGTTTTATGCGAAACGGCTTCGGCAAGAAGACGTCACTCGACGAACCACTATACTTTTTGTTGTATTGGCCATGGTAATTCAGTCTCTCGCGGTCTTCTCGCCCCCTGAATCAGCCAACGCTTCGAGCGAACAAGACATTATCAGAGGTGGTGTCAGCAGTCTGGAAGATTTTCTCCTTCGCTATGATCACAATGAAGACGACATTCGAGATATTTACAAAACTGCTGGCATAAGTCGGGGAGAGATAGCTGCTGCCAAACCAGGTACTATCTCGTCTGATGACAACATCTATGTCATGAGCCGTTACGGCTATCTGAGTTCCTCTAAAAATGAGGTCAGTATGCCTTACCTGAAGAGCACTGGGGGCACGGGAATTCGCTACTTCAGTCCCATCACTTCCGTCAGCGATCCGGGTGTTCGTTTCAACGGCTGGATTGGCAATTCCGCAACACTTGGCTGGTTCGCGATTATTCAATCAAATGGCAGCTTGGCTACGAAAGGCACACCAGCATCAATAAACCCTGTTAATCTCCCAAATGGAACTCCTATGCGGTCGATATCTGTACGCAACCTCACGAATCCTGGAGCCACCACGGCAAAGTCGCACGATAAACTATCATATACACTGCAGCAATCAAACAAAGGCATGGTTTCTATGGATACAACTTTCACCATACGACTAGCTGATGTGCTTGAGTATGCATCGCTTATCGATAACGGTGGTGGTAATTTCAACGAAACAACCGATACGCTGACATGGCAAGACGCGCAGTTGGCGCCCGGTGAATCTCAACAACGCACATTTGTCGTGCAGATACTTTCAGACGTTCCTGCTACTGGAGTTGGTAAAAGTAATCCAGCATCTTTTGACTGCACCCTTACACTAGCGTTTGGAGTGATTAGTGAAACACCCGTAGAGTGTCCCCTTGTAAAGGTAGCAGAGGGAATATTTAGCCTACTACCGTCAGCTGGAGCTGGTATAAATATAGGATTTGCTATTGCGCTGTTCGCAATTGTCGCCTTTTTCTACATACGCACACGCCAGCTACGAAAAGAGATCAAAGTTATTCGCCACAATTTCAATGCAGGTATAATTTAAATATATGATCAAGGGTGGAGATATGATCGAACAAAAAAAGGCGACGCCTGCATCGCATGAGCGAAAGGCTGATTTGGATCAATTGGGTGAAATCGCGCGCGATCAACGTGAAGCCATCCGAGATCATCTGGAGCGCGGTGAGCAAAAGCAACCACAGGACAATGAACACGAGGCTCTCACGCAAGCATCAAAGTTAGCAAAAGAGGCCGAGAAGCTCAGCAAAAAGAAGCCCGAGGGCATCGAACATCATCACCGAGGAGCCCCGACAAAGGCACAGCTACGCTCAAGCTTCAAATCACAGATGAAAGATGTTCAGAGCGAGATGAACGCTGGTGACAAATTAGTGAGCAAATTTATCCATATACCAATCGTTGAAAGCATCGCTGACCGTGCCGGTTCAACGATAGCCCGTCCTAACGCATTGCTCAGTGGCAGCATTGCCGCATTCATAGGTGTTACTCTCTCCTATTTTATTGCTAAGCACTATGGCTACCAGCTCTCCGGATTTGAGACAATCGGGGCCTTCATCGTAGGGTGGGTTATAGGCATTCTTTACGATTACTTCTCAGTCATCTTTCGGCGTAAACGAGATAGGTAATTTATCTCAGACGAACACTGACCTCATTTGACTCAGGTTCGGGAGATGCCGACGTACTTGCATCTGATGGCATAGGTGCTGATTGCTGTGACTGATTAATTTGACTGGGCTGCGGTGACGGAGACGCCGTAGATTTCGACTGGGACGGCGGTGGCTGTTGTCGCGGCATGACCGGCTGCTGTGGTACTTGCGTTGCAGGTGAGAAAGACGTGCGCTGCTGAGCCGCAGCAGGCGCTACCGCTCCCTGGGCAGCAGGTTTTGTACTGTACGGCGGTGGTTGCATCGGTGACGATGGTCCTGTCTGCGGTGCAGCCATGGGGGGTCTAGGTTGCTGAGAGGATGCGGATAGCTTTTGTCTCTTCGCGAGCCATTCATCGAGGAATGAGCCTCCACTGCTTTTAGGTGCCGATGGCGGATACGGAGGTGGCGCTGCACCTCTCGGTCCACGAGGAAGCGCCGCAGGAGATGAAGGCTTGGGTGGCTCAAGCCGCTTGAATATTTCGCGTTCTATAGCAGCGCGACTGATACCATACTTTGTCGCCGACAAACGTTTCATCGCGTCTGCAAGTTGTTGGTTCGTCTGATTCATAGGTGGCAACAAAGACATACTAAATGGCGCGGAAGGCATGCCGTTGATCATGACAGACACTATCGCTTGATAGTTTGGGAGCTTCGTCAAATCTTCGGCGTCAAAAACCGGCTGGAATTTCTTCACCATCAATTCCGCGTCAGTTACGCCTATTCGTCCACTGATCACTGTACCTACGTTACCGATAATCGCTTCTCTGATCTTGTCTGTCAGCTGTGTCATGAACTGGTTACCAAGCACGAGATTGAGTCGATACTTACGAGCTTCCGACAATATCGATTCAAAACTTTCCGTGGCAAAGTTTTGGAACTCATCTACGAACAGGGAGAAATCTTTCCTATCTTCTTCTGCCATGTCCGCCCGCCCCATCGCTGCGGCCTGAAATTTCATCACGAATATCATGCCTGCCAACTTGGAATTAAGCTCGCCCATCTTACCCTTCGATAAATTGACCAGGAGTATTTTGTTTCCATCCATAATCTCGCGGATATTAAATCCGCTTTTTGTCTGTCCCATGATGTTGCGCATCATTGTATTTGACATGAACGGACCAAATTTGCTAACTACCCAACTAGTTACCTCGCCAGACTCATTTGAGCGTTGAGAGGCGGGATATTCCTTTGTCCAGAAGTCCAAGACATTTCGATCTGTGACATACTTCAGTTTTGACTTCATAAACGCATCGTCCACGAGTAGTTTAGGTATGTCGATAAACGTACCACCGTTTGGATCCGCCATCAAAAGCAATGCACAGTTACGGAAAATATGCTCGAGTCGCGGACCCACGATACCTGTATGACCGGGGTCGTATAAGCTGTAAAGCATATTGATCGACTCCTGAACTAAAAAGTCCTTCTGGTCTTCCGTATCCCATTCAAACAAGTTAAGACCTATGGGGTTGTCGAGATCTCCCGGATTAAAGTATATGATGTCTTCCACGCGCTCCTTTGGCACGTTCGCGAGCAATTTCTCGACTGCATCACCGTGCGGATCTATAAAAGCAAAGCCTCTGCCATCATGCATATCCTGGTATGCGAGGTTTTCCAACAGTACAGATTTACCCACACCGGTCTGACCAATGATATACGTATGTCGACGTCTGTCATTGACGCTTAGTCGAATCTCCTTCTTCACGCCACGATACTCATTGACCCCTAGCAGCAACCCCTCATCCATGAGCTCAGTCGGACCATCAACCTGTTTCGATAGCTGCCTCTTGACGCGCGATGTCGGGATACTGTTTTGGTCCGGCAGGTGAAAAATCGTTGCCATTTCAACGCTATTTAATATATTTTGATCAACCGTCTGAGGAAAGAAGCGAAAAATAAATGACGTGACCAGTTCTTCTATGTTTCGTGAGGGGTTAAATTTAAAACCGTTGTTGCTGGGTGAGTCAAAAAGTGCAAAAGCAGCCACGATATTTTTCAGCAAGCCCTGAGAGTGACTCGTCGTATTCGAAGACACGACTACCCTCACGAGCACTTCATACGCGGGGTAGCGCGTTTTTTCCTCTATCGACTTGATCGTTTCTTCTTCTAGCGATGTCAGTTGTTTCGCTTCCGGCTTTTTCTCATCAGGTGTCTCTGGCGGCTTCCATAGAAGCTCTGCCATGCCACTCGCGCCCTTGATGCCCAGCCCTTTTGTCTTGCTTTTGTCGTCTTTTATCTTTTTTGCTGCGTCAATCGATGAACGAACCCATCCGTCACCCGCAGGACGAATCAAGAACTGGATAGCAACGCCGTCTTCGCGCGAAGCTGCCGAAAGCGCGTTTAAAAGCGCTCTTGCAGCGTCTCGCTTTGTTTCCTGATATGTAGCAATCGGATAGACAAACTTCTTTTTCAGCGTAAATTCGCCACCAATCACGCCACTCATCTTGCCAGCTTCGTTAAATATATTATGCTCGCTTACTTCTTCCAGTCGCGCCGAAGGATACGCCGCAGCTATAGCCTGCTTTATGACGTCAACCAACACGACTGGCACGACAGCGTAGTAGTGAACGAGTCCGCCTTTCGCAAGAATCTCAAAGGATATGTGTCGTTGACCATATATTTTACTCTTGAAGCCTTTTGTCGCAGTGCTGGCAATGATGTTGTACATTATCTGAGCTTCAGATAATACCTCTTCCGTCAAATCGCGCTCATCACGAGAGCCCTTCTCTATGTCGTCGCTTGGAGGGGGCAGGTGGATATACATCGGCACCATCTTGAGACCTCGTTCGTAGTTTTTTGCCTCACGGAGAGTCTTTTTGTATTGCATAAAGACAATAACAACCAGAGCCGTACCGATAAAAACGACTATAAAAGCTGCTATGAGAACCCCTGCCATGCTTCTATTTTAGCGCAAGCGGCTAATTTGAGATACCCAGTTCTTTGCCATATCGTTTACGCAAATAGTCAGCTTGCAACTTGCTCACCTCTTTTTCGCGACGATACGGGTCATTCTGGGTATTTGCGATTATGCTTTTAGCCTTGTCCACCCACTCCTTTTCAATCAAATCATCATCAGCAGCCAGTGTGGGACCTACGGTGTCATCGGCCACAGGCTGCGGTGTTGGTAGCGATGCGACGGGCGGCGGCAACGGAACTGCAGCTGGGGGCGGCGGTGGTGCCGCCTGCCGGTCAACCTGCTTCATATTCTGCTCACGTTCATGAGAACGCTCGCCACCCGTTTCCGGACTCGGCAATTGCTCGCCCGTTTCCGGGCTTGGCGCCTGAAACTCTGGGCTTGGTTTTGGTGCGGATAGCTCCGGATTCATGCTTGTCATTATACCATGATCAACTGTGGTTTTTGCTGTTATGATTTTCTTTTATATATGTACACGCACCCTAGTATGACTAGGAGCACGACGAGACCCAGTTCATACGGGTTTATGCCGTCGACAGACTGGAGACTCACGATAATTACTGGTGCGAATGACACTACTGTCGAGTAGTAATAAACTTCTTTCAACTGCATATTCGCTATCTTTCGAAATACTCGTGCTTTGCCGCTCATTTTTCGCGCGAGCTTAACAAACCCCCAAATAACAGTGGTCAAGAAACAGACGATAGCCACATATCCTAAGAAAAACACGCACAAAATCCCGATAGCCCCTATTGTTGATGGAGTTGTCGTGTTCATGAGAATCAAAAGAAGCCCCGCCGAAACGAGACCAACCATAAGTAAAATTCTTGCCAACATACGCACAGTATACCAAACTCTTGGAGTCAGAGTGGCAAGCCTATGTGATCTGGTTGCTACAACCGCCGCTTAAAATATATTGGGCGCGTGCTCCAATGATCAGCAAGCCACTCGTGACTTTCTGACCGCTCCTTTTCAGGAGCATGTCTTCTTGACTTTCCTCGACACGCCTAGCAGTCAAACTACTAACCTTTAATAGAGATTAGCTAGGCGCATCGGTACTTGTCCGGCGCTCGACGCGATTACGTTTAGGTAATTTGGCGGAGCTTCGATAGCACCAACAATGAATGTGCGTGCCTCACAAGATGTAAAGCATAGAATTGTTGTTGCCATCGTTTATCCGTCAAACATGGCTGTGACTCCATTTTGTTTAAGTAAGGTTTTAGGCATTTTTGTTTTGTTGAGAAAGCCTATTGCTAAAGTATCATACATACTGCTTATGGTCAATATATTTCGATGTAATAATAACTCATATGTTGTTATTTCGTAAAAATATATCTGTAAAATTTTGTTATGTTGTTATTTTTATCTGTTGTTATATTTACTTATTCGAATCAAGACCGAGCTCTATGAGCGTCTCTATGAGTTCTTTTTTGTTCAAATGTGCGGTGTCTATCCTGTTGTGTTGTGCTATCACATAGCCTTGAATGACGTGCTTTAATCGAATCGCATCCTTTCGCCAAAAATGATTTATACGAAAATGATCAATCGTACTCATCACTCGACTAGCGATAGTTAACGAGCCAAAAAGCGGACCTACCGACGCAGAAACGTTCAAGACGTCTTCGATTCGTATACTCATCACGTCCGATGACCAGAAAAAGTCTCTCCTCGTGATCGTTATCTTTGTCCTGTCTACCGTCACGGTGTCCGGAAATATCGTCATGGGAAAAACCGTATTGGCACTCATAAGGGTTTCGTGCGATCGAGCAACGAGTTTTTTAAGATCCTTTCTCTGAGTCTGTTCTATTGTTGAGCTTTTCGTCCCTTTTGCCCGTTGAATAGTATTGCCGAGTATCTTTTCTGCCGAAGGGACTTTAATCTCGTGGTTCGTAATGGACTGCGTATCGCTCATTTGCGTGTATTTAGTGGCAATACTTCCAAGCACGCGACTCATGCGTAACAAAAAGTTGTAGCTATGCGTTGGTTGCTGCGAAGTCGCTTCGTCGGAAACCCGAGAAACGCTCCGCCTGTCCTCATCGTTCATATAAATACCCCCGCTAGGTACTTACTATCATTATATATTACGTTCATGCCATCACACCAGGACGGCAAATGCGTCCTCACTTATCGTACAGCTCGACCGTTCGCTATCGCGGCTTTTTTTGATGGCAAATTGCACGTGGTATTTTTTACCTGATAAAATCAATTATTGTTATTGACATGAGCAGTTTGGAAGCCTATTATAGGGGTAGCCTCTGAATAAAAAAATTATACAGAGGGCAAAAACAAACAAAGACAAACACTCCACGTTAAGACAACCGTTACTCGCAGACGGTTGTCTTTTTTTGT
>CAZIOA010000023.1:1415-12900 GCA_964540835.1 uncultured Candidatus Saccharibacteria bacterium | reverse complement strand
ACGGGGGTTTGTAAACCCTGCACCAATTTTCGAAGCTTCACAATATGACTACAGATTGCCTCGCTCGGAATTGGTGCGGGGTGAATTCGTTGACGATTTTATAACGCTCATGGTATAATGACCGCGAACGACATCAAGCAGAAACAAAAATTACGGAAACACTATGGATCAAGCCAGACAACAGGTTATCGACAGCATCAAAAACCACAGCAATATTTTGGTGAGCGTGAGTACTGATCCGTCTGTCGACGAACTGTCAGCAGCGCTTGGTTTGACGGTCATGCTGAACAACCTCGACAAGCGTGCGACCTCTGTTTTCAGCGGTGCCATACCACCTGCAATCAATTTCTTGGAGCCAGAAAAAACATTTGAGGACAGTGCCGATAGTTTGCGTGATTTCATCATAGCGCTCGACAAAAACAAGGCCGATCATCTTCGCTACAAGGTCGAGGGCAATGTCGTCAAGATATTCATCACCCCTTATCGCACGACGCTTTCGCAAAACGACCTGGAGTTTAGCCAGGGGGATTACAACGTTGATTTGGTCATCGCGCTTGGTGTCAACGACCAGGGTAATCTCGACAAGGCGCTGGAGGCTCATGGAAAAATTTTGCACGATGCCACTGTCATGACGATTACGACTGGTGATACTCCTAGCAGTCTTGGTAGTTTAGACTGGCATAACCCCACGGCAAGCAGCTTGTGTGAGATGGTTGCGAGCCTCGCCGATGGGCTCAAGGAGGATCAGCCGTTGCTGGACCAGCAAACATCGACTGCACTGCTGACCGGTATCGTGTCAGCGACGGATCGGTTTAGCAATGATCGCACCAGTTCGCTCGTGATGACTATCGCGGCGCAATTGATGGCAGCAGGCGCAAACCAGCAACTGATAGCCGCCAAACTCGAGGAAGCACACGATATTGCTCCATCAAAAGCACCTGATAACAGTCCAAAAGATGGCGGCGACCAAATGTCTGGAGCTGAACTGACGATCGAGCGACCAGACCGCAAACCAAAGCAATCTCAAAAACCAAAAAATGCCGTGGTTACTCCTCCTACTGAAGTCAAATCGGAGCCAGAGGCAGAGCCCCAAGTAGAGCCTGCACAGTCTCAGGAGACAAAAGATCAGATTGAGCTAGAGAAGCAACTGGCAGAGGTGACGGGGTCGCCCACCGGAACAATGGAAGACATAGAAAATGAACTCAAGCAAGCGACTGAGCAGCCTCAGGGGCCCGTGAATGAAGCGCCTTTGCCACCGCCAAAGGATGCTACTATGCCTGATTTCGAACCGACCGGAGAGCCCATGGCACCACCACAGCCTGCGCCAAGCAATCCTACTCCTGAACCACCTCAGGCACAGGAACCACCACAGATAATCAACCAACACGGAACGGTGAGTGAAGCGCCTCTCAATCCGACGCCGCCTATAAATAGCATTCAAGGCAACCCCAACGAGGGTGAGGCGACAATTGATCCATTTAACAGCCAACCACCACTCAATCAACCGGAAGTGGCACCACCTGCGGCGAGCGTGGAGGGCGGCACTGCGGAAGGTGCAGCGTTGCTGGCAGCAACAGACAGCGTGGAGCCGCAGGCACCTCCGCAAGCAACTCCGCAGGCACCTCCGTTTAGCGTGCCTGAGCTCCCTCCGCTCCCCCCACTGCCAACAGCCACGGGCGTGCCACCGCCACCGCCGCCTCCACCACCACCAAGTTTGGGTCCGCCGCCGCTTGATGGCACTATGCCCGCTGGCCCTGTATCCGGTGACGTGTTCGGCGATACTGCAGCGGGTGCTCCGGGATTGGTAAGTCCGGAGGATTCACCGTCTGAGCCTGGTCAGTTTAAGATTCCCGGCCAGTAGAAATCGTCTGTTTGGCACATTTCACATTTTTTCTCTGTGATACTACATGAGCTTCCGTTCACCTGTCGTCGTGCAAAGCACGCCGTGCCGCGAACGGATCACGAGCCACGAGCCGTATGTCGGATACGGTTCGTTGTGTTTCTCGAGAAGAAAATGCGAACTGCACTCAAACAGACGATTTCTTTAGTCTCGAGTTACAAAGTGATCAATGCCGAGATTTTCGCCCTTGTACTTGACGACGGTTTCGTAATCGTTGCGCTGGGTGTGGTGACAACGCATGATTTCGTGGATTTTCTCGGTGTATTCACGTCCATCGATAGTTTCATCGATTTCGTCAGGAGTTTTGCCCGGTTCCATGTAGACAAAGCCGGTGTTGACACCGGGAACTTCCTCGTGCGTCAGGCAGGCGAGTCTGATGCGCTTCATCGGCAGTCCGGAGTCGCGCAGTCGGTAAAACGTCAGGCACGCGCTGCGGCTAGCGACGATGTGATCTATATGGCCGGTGTAGCCGTTGAGATCCAGGCTCATGAATTCGATTTCTACATCGTCTCGATCCGCCACGGTATCATTGACGATTTCCGCGATTTTGATCGCGATCTCCAGATGGTTCAGATTGTTGAGTGTGCCGTCTATATACCCCAAATGCGTCATAGACGCCGCGCCGATGAGCTTTCCTGCTGCTTGCCACTCCTGTAGGCGTACTTCGCCGAGGTTAGGCAGGTTATCGGGGTTAGTGCCGTTTTCGCCAGCGGTCAGGGTGATGAGGTGGAGCTCCGTGCCGCTCTCAACCTCCTTGAGCAATGTCGCGACTGGCCCGAATGCTTCATCGTCGGGGTGAGCAAATATGCCAAACAGAATCTTTTGCATGTCTCTAGTATACTGAAAATGATGCAAGATGGAATTTTACTGATAGACAAGCCCTCTGAGATGACGAGCTTTGGCGTGGTGGCGCGCGTTCGACGAGTATTGAGCGAGCAGAACGGCAAGAAGACGAAGGTAGGGCATTGCGGGACGCTGGATCCGTTCGCTACGGGGCTGCTGATCCTTTGTGTCGGCAAGGAGTGCAAGCACGCCGGTGAATACATGAAGCATGACAAAGTCTACGAGGCGACGTTTCGTCTAGGGCAGACAAGTACGACAGGAGATCCGGAGGGAGAGATCACAGATACTACACCACAAAATCAACCATCTCGGGGTTTAACCCTGAAAGAGGTGGAGCGGGTGCTACGAGAGTTTATCGGCGAAATCAAGCAGACTCCGCCGGTATATAGCGCTATAAAGGTCGGTGGGCGGCGGGCATATGATCTGGCTCGTGCTGGCAAAGAGGTGGAGATACCCGAGCGGACGGTGACGATTCACAGTCTGGATATTATCGATTACGACTATCCTGAGTTGAAAATCAGGACGCATGTCAGCAGCGGCACGTACATCCGCAGTTTGGCGCAGGATATCGGCAAGGCGCTTGGCACGGGGGCGTACTGCAGCCAGCTACGCCGGACGCACATAGCGGACTGGAGCGTCGAGAACGCCCAGAAGCTGCAAGAGCTAGGAATAGGCGACTAGAGGGCAACCCACCCCCTTGCGTAACTGAGAAAAAGTTGCTACAATACACTACTAATGATTACGAAAGACAACAAAGCCAAGGCTATTGCCTCAACGCAAAAAAGCAAGGAAGATGTCGGAAGCGCCCAGGTACAGGTGTCGATTTTGACGGCACGTATCAAGGAAATTACCGAGCATCTGCGCGTACACAAGCAGGATCACAAAGCTCGTCGTGGGCTGATTCAGATGGTTGGCAAGCGCAAAAAACTGCTTGCATACCTGGAAAAGAAAGATTTTGCTGGGTATAAAGCACTGATTACCCACTTAGGTTTACGTAAGTAGAACGTTCCCTGTAAACTAATTACATGGAGAGGCTTCACCGACTAGTTCGGTATCCTGAGTTGTGGTTGCTGAGTTTTGCGGCGCTTGTCACGCGGTTGTGGCAGCTGGATTTGCCGCGCGCGGTCGTGTTCGACGAGGTTTACTTTCGTCAATTCGCCGCCAACTACCTGGATGGTCACTATTTTTTTGATATACACCCGCCGCTCGTGAAGCTGCTCTTTGCTGGTATCGGAAATATGGCAGGTTTGACGCCCGATCAAGTTGCTTCCGGCGATCCAGGTATAGTGATCTTGCGTCTGGTACCGGCTATCGCGGGAGCGCTGTTGGTGCCACTGATGTACATCATCATTCGTCAGCTGGGACTGGGGCGACCGATTGCTTTTCTCGGTGCTTTGCTCGTGCTGTGCGACAACGCACTGTTGGTAGAGTCACGATTCGTACTCATGGACAGTACACTATTGTTGCTCGGCATGGCATCCATCAGTAGCTACCTAGCTCTGCGAAAAAGCAAAGGCTTTGCAAGGTGGGCGTGGGTCGTGGCGACCGCTGTGTTTATGGGATTTTTGGTAAGCACCAAATGGTCTGGTTTGGCTGTCGCGGGACTTATCGCGCTTGCTTGGCTGATCGAAAGTATTTTACACAAAGCAGACTGGCGCAGAATGATTGGCGAAGCGACAGCAGTCTTGGCTATTATCGCGGCAATGTACATTGGTAGCTTCGCGGCTCATTTTGCTCTACTGACGCACAGCGGCGAGGGCGACGCGTTTATGTCGGAAAAGTTTCAATCAACATTGATTGGCAACGCACGCTATGACGAATCATCTCATATGTCGTTGTGGGACAAGATCGTTGAGCTCAACCAAGAGATGTATACGGCACAGAGTACACTCAATGATGTCGTGCATCCATACGCATCACGCTGGTATAGCTGGCCGCTGCAGATCAGACCTGTTTATTACTGGCAAGGGCCCGTCGGAGATGATGGTCAACAAGGACACATTTATTTGCTTGGCAATCCGGTAGTTTGGTTGCTGACGACCGTTTCGGTCATCATAACTGTAGTTCTGTGGATAGCGAAGCCTCGATGGTTTGGTCACAAACATCCACTGGTGGGCTTCTTGTTGCTTGGCTATGGTGTAAGTATCGTACCATTCGCGTTTCTTGAACGGCCATTCTTCCTCTATCATTATTTGTTTGCACTACTATTCGCCGTTTTGATTACCTGCTTCTTGTTGTCGCGCATATTTGAGTGGCAGGTTGCCCGCTATGGCCGCAAGGCAATGGGCTATATATTCGGGGCTATTGTTATCGCTGTCATATTTGGCTTTGTATACTTTCTACCTCTCAGCTACGGCTGGCCACTGAGTCCAACTGATTTACAGCAGCGCATGTGGTTTCCGACTTGGCGCTAGCGCATGCATGCGACGACAGCGAATCGTCCATCTGTCTCGCGATTGCCTTTGAGGAATTGACTGTGTGAAAAATAGTTTTCGTCAGTGGTCGTGTCGATGGGTGGTGCCGTGATGTTTTCCGGTACTACACCAGCGGCGATGAGCTGCTCGGTCGCGACGTCGTGCAAACTACGGTTATCAAATGAGTAGAGCGGGTAGTTTTCTTTGCCTGCGGCTGGCGAGAGCCGCACAGTGAGATCCTTGGGATTGCTGCCGTGCTCATCAATCAAATACTTTATACAGTTCACGCCGCCATGCTGCTCCAGGTTGTGTCGCCCGAGATGAGACAGCATGAGGATGTCATTTGTCGGGTCGTGAATCACGGCGCCTACGCAGTCAGCGAGAGGCAAAAACAATGCATGACCAGGCTCAGTCACGACGAGTGCGTCAGCAGCGATGGTGGGCGCGCGGGTGATACCATCGCCCTTGTCGCTCTCCGTCAGAGTTTGATAGCGGCAAAAATCATCTGATTCATAGACAACCTGTATGAGCGTCGTTTCTTCCGGACTCACGCCCTGACGGTGCAAAAAAGCGCTTCGTACAGGCAGTACAGTCGCACAGTTTTGATCCGGCGATTTCATGGAACCGTCATCGACGACGGAGGTGTAGACATCAAGTTTCATGGACTTATTGTACCAACCAACGTATAATTAACTCATCACTCACGCGATGTAAGTGGTGGATAGAGAAATTCGTGTCAACCGAATTCCTGTACCCGTTACTTAATCGCTAGGTGTGCTTTATAAATATAGAGCGTTTTGTCTTCGGATGCGCCGCAGCTGATAACGCAGCGATGCGCCGAGTACAAAAGGCGAGATAGAAAGGACGAAATTATGTCTACAATCAATCCTAATGGCAAGGAAATTATTAGCGTTAGCACCGAACTTGCCGGTAAAACTTTGACACTCGAAGTCAACCGCGTCGGTTTTCGTACGACTGCGAGCGTGCTGGTCAAGTACGGTGATACTGTCGTGCTTGGCACGGCTATGGTCGGCAGCCGACCCATACAGCTGGATTATTTCCCGCTGTCGATCGACTATGAAGAAAAATTTTATGCAGCTGGCAAGATCAGCGGTAGCCGTTTCATCAAGCGCGAGGGTCGCCCGAGCGACGAAGCTATTCTCATCGGTCGTTTAATCGACCGCCCTATCCGTCCGCTGTTTCCAAAGGGCTATCGACAGGAAGTACAGGTGGTCGCAAGCGTACTGTCGATGGATCCGAATTTCCGACCTGACAGTATCGCGATGATCGCTGCTTCAAGCGCGCTCATGCTGACTGGCACGCCGTTTGATGGTCCAGTCGCTGGTATCCGCGTCGGTCGCGTGAACGGCGAGTTCAAGGCGTTTCTGACGGCAGAGGAGCGCGAGCAGAGTGATCTCGACCTCGTGGTCGCCGGTATCGAGAGCGGCATCACCATGGTAGAGGCGGGAGCCAACGAAGTGAGCGAAGATGTCATCGCCGATGGTTTGGCGTGGGCGTTCGAGCAGTACCAGCCCGCGATCCAGCTGCAAAAAGAACTGGTGGCGAAAGTCGCACCGGTCGCGCAAGAGTACGAACTTGTCCTGCCCGACGAAGATATCCAAAAGCAGGCAAACGAATGGACAGAGGGCAAGTTGGGCGAAGCGCTCCACCATCCATACCCAGAGCGCAACGAGCTGGTCAACAATTTGCGCTGGAAGTTCCACGAAGAAATGGCCGAAAAAGTCGGCGAGGAAGAGTACGCTGATCTGCGCGATGAGTATGACGAGGCGTTTACCAAAGCGCTCCACGAGGACGTCCGCAAGGGTATCGTCGAGCTGGGCAAGCGTCCTGACGGTCGTGCGCTGGACGAGATACGTCCGCTCTCATCCGAAGTCGGCATACTCCCGCGTGCTCACGGCTCAAGCATCTTTACCCGTGGCGTGACACAGGGCATGAACATCGTTACGCTGGCACCGCTGAGCTACGCGCAGATGGTTGATACCATGGAGCAAAACGATTACGAGCGTCGCTACATGCACCACTACAACGCGCCGGGCTATACTGTCGGTGAAGTCCGCCGCCTCAGCGGTCCTGGCCGTCGTGAAATCGGTCATGGCTACCTGGCGGAGCGCGCATTGACTCCTGTACTTCCGACCGAGGAAGAGTTCCCGTACACCATCCGCAGCGTCACTGAGATCATGAGTCAGAACGGCTCGACCTCCATGGCCGCTACATGTAGCAGTTGTCTAGCACTCATGGATGCCGGAGTGCCAATCAAGCGCCCCGTATCGGGTATCGCTATGGGACTGATGATGGATGGCGACACGCCGTACATCCTATCCGATATTGCTGATGCCGAAGACTTTGCTGGTGACATGGACTTCAAAGTCACGGGTACCGAAAAGGGCATCACCGCTATACAGATGGACATGAAGGTGCATGGATTGCCCGTTGAAATACTGAAAAAAGCGATCGACGGCGCGAAGCCCGGACGCGCGCATATTCTCAAGCACATGCTGACGACGCTCGCAGCGCCGAAGCAGGCACTCAGCCCATACGCACCGCGTATCGAAAAGATCAAGATCAACCCCGATAAGATCGGCGCTGTCATCGGCAAGGGCGGCGAAGTCATCAACAAGATCACCAAAGAAACCGGCGCCGAAGTCGACATCAAGGACGATGGTCTGATCACCGTCGCGGCGTCCGACACTGCCAAGATCGAAGCGGCGCTCGAGTGGATCCGTGGTCTGACCGAGGAGCCGGAAGTCGGCAAGACATACACTGGCAAGGTCGTCAGCATCAAAGAATTCGGCGCGTTCGTGAACATCCTGCCTGGTATCGACGGCATGGTGCACATCAGCAAGTTGTCTGACCAGCGTGTCGAAAAGGTAGAGGACGTGCTGCACGAAGGCCAGGAAGTCAAGGTGAAACTGACTGGCATCGATGAACGCGGTCGCTTGAGCCTGAGCATCAAAGACGTCGAAGCGTAGTTGCTTGAACAGTCTGCAAGAGCCGCCGTGGTGACATGGCGGTTTTTTGTGTTACAATCCTAACCAAGCATATCCATGATATGCGTTACAATTCGGAGATCCTACCTAACCTGAGTATCCGTTACAGAGAAAGGCATGGTAGCAAATCCTGCAAAGAAATACTGAACCCGTCGTTCAGGTATCTTTGCAGGTCATGGTTCGAAAGTTCCATGGGGCCGAAAGGTCCGCCTAGCGGCGGGTTTTGTGTATTTCATGCCGCTTACGCTATAATCACTAGTAACTAATAAAGGGGACGGGCAAACAATGAAAAGATTGCAAGACGTACTTTATAGGACAAAACAAAAAGGCTTTACAATCGTCGAGCTTCTCATCGTGATCGTGATCATCGGCATCCTCGCCGCGATCGTGATCGTGGCGTACAACGGTATCACCAATCAAGCAAACGATACGGCGGTACAAAACGATCTAGCAAGCGCGGCAAAGGCCTTTGAGTTGTATCGAGTTGATACCGGATCATACCCCGATAGTCTTTCAGACCTCAATTCCATGCAGCCAAAGTATCCCATCAAAGCGAGCAAGCAGGCATATGTCGAAGGAGCGGCGTATAATTTTGCATATTGTTGGGTGGGCGGTTCTTCGTATGCACTAGCCGCTCGGAGTAAGTCTGGTCAGGCATACTATGTCGCAAGTGACTCCGGAGGCGTGAAAGAGTTTAGCGGTTGGGCTCCGGCGCGAGCAGACCTATGCGACAACGCCGGACATGGTGGTGATGGCGGCAACTGGGGGTATAGAGGAGACACGCAGACGTGGCAGTCATGGGCTGCTTCGTAAACATGAATTATTGCAAGGGTGAGAGCTTGATAAGATGACAGCAACGAAAATACAAGAAGAGAAAGACAGGTTATTCAAAAGCCTTCCCAATCTCGGCTTCACCATCGTCGAGCTCCTCATCGTCATCGTCATCATCGGCATCCTCGCCGCGATCGTGATCGTGGCGTACAACGGTATCACGACCAGCGCCAACCGAGTAATGGTAGCCAGCGAGGCCAAACAATGGGTGAAACTATTTAAGCTTTACAAAGCGCAGCACGGGTCGTTGCCAAACCTAACAAATGGAAATTATTGTCTGGGCACAGGGTTTCCAGAGGGGTATTGTGTAGACGGGCCGGGAACTGGCACTACTAATATCGCTGAAAGTACCGGTGCATCTATCATTACGGCTTTATCTACGGTTGGTTCTCCGCCGCTTAATTCAAAAAAATGGGTCATGCAAAGTGGGCATAGGGTCGGGCCATGGGTTGAAGTAACAGCGAATGAGTTTCGCATAAGTACGTTTATCACCGCGAGCAGTACAGATGAGTGTGCAAAAATAGGCATGTCGGATAGCTCTTGGATAAGCGGCAATGGCCATGATGTTATCTGTCGTGTATATATACCAAAGGCATAGTGGTTTGATGACGGTTTCCAGCGATTCCTTGTTACAATGGGCGCATGGGATTTTTTGGAGAACTAGGCAAAGCGTTCATGGGCAAGCCACTGGGCTCTCCGGCTCAAAATGGGCAACCAGCCATACAGACATCTATACAAGGGAACGGTGTGGTTGATGCGAGCGGTCGCAAGATTGTTCCCGATATAGATGTAAAGAATCTTCGCTCGCAACGGCAAGGTGAAAGGCTACTCGTAAAAGGATGGGTATTCAACAATTCGTCCGACCAGATCATACGTATCGATACCAGCTGTTTGTTGAAACAAAAACGCCAGCACAACCAGGAGATAAACCCGGGCAGCTCACGGGAGTTGACACTCTATGATGGCCCCGTGCTACGAAACGAGAACGAACGTACGGCTCAAATTGCGTACCGTCTAAAAACGAATCAAGATGTATTCATGGAAAATTACCGTGTAGAATACAACCTGGAATCAGATGGCACCTATACTGTCGAAGATTTTCATGATGACGGCCCGGTGCGGGATATTTGATGGATAAAAAAAAGGAACTGGACAAGATCAAACAAGCGATTCTGGACAATGACATTTGTCCGGAGCTAGCCGCTACGGCAACGAATTTAGTGATGGGCGACGGCAACATCAATGCCGATATAGTGTTCATCGGTGAGGCGCCTGGCAAGAATGAGGACGAGCAGGGTTTGCCGTTTGTCGGGGCTGCAGGCAAATTTCTGAACGAGATGTTGGCGCAAGCTGGTATGGATCGGAGCGACGTCTACATCACGAACATCGTGAAATATCGCCCGCCGAACAACCGCGATCCGCTGCCAGAGGAGAAAAAGGTGTTTTGGCCATATCTGCTCAAGCAGCTGCAGATCATTGAACCAAAGGTCGTCATAACTCTGGGGCGCCACAGTATGGAATATTTCCTGCCGGGCATGTATATCAGCCAGATTCATGGACAACCAAAACGCATCAAATTCGGTGATGACAAGCTTGTTATCGTACCGCTCTACCATCCAGCGGCCGCACTATACAATGGTTCTATGCGCCAGACGCTCATCGATGATTTTTTGGCGGTTCCGGAAATTATCAGAAAGCTACAAGAGCCACAGCAGGCTCTATAACTTGCAAAATTGCTTAAAGAGTGCTATCATGGTCTTACTGTTTGAGGGGGAATTAGCCACTAATTGTCTGAAACCCCTCGTCTCGAATCACACTTGAAATGAAATTATTTATCAAACAATAAGGAGCAAAAATAACTATGGGTCAACGTAGACTCGCTAATGCTACTCCTGACGACCAAAGTAAACGGCCGCAGTCGCAGCGACAAAAATCAAACAACACGGTGCTAAACAACACAAGCACCCGTAAGGGTGAGGTGTTTCGCGCGCAACGTCGTACGTCCGAAAACGTCAATTTGCGTGCTTCGCAGCACATGATCAACATACCCGTCAACAAATCTATCTACAACGGTTATGGTGGCAGGCAATTTAGCCTTGCCGATGCCAGGAAACAGCCAAAAACCAAAGGTCCCGTCCTAAAGGTCATGCCTATCGGCGGGCTGGGCGAGATGGGTATCGGCAAAAACATGATGGCAATCGAGTATGACGACGAAATCATCGTCATCGACATGGGATTTCTGTTTCCGGGTGCTGACTATCCCGGCATCAACTACATCACGCCGGATATCACCTATCTGGAGGAAAACAAACACAAGATCCGCGGTCATATATTCACTCATGGTCACTTGGACCATATCGGTTCCTTCCGCCACTTTATACATCGTATCCCGGCGACTGTGTATGCCAGTAAGTTCACGGTAGGCATGCTTCAACGCACCATGGAAGAGGCGACGAGCGGCTATGAGCCGAACTTCAATGTCCTCGATC
>CAZIOA010000023.1:0-1315 GCA_964540835.1 uncultured Candidatus Saccharibacteria bacterium | reverse complement strand
CGCACCATGGAAGAGGCGACGAGCGGCTATGAGCCGAACTTCAATGTCCTCGATCCTGATTCGCACGAGCGCGTACAGCTTGGCGACAACTTCAGTATCGAGCTGGTACGAGTCAATCACTCTATACCAGATGCGACGGCCGTCGTGATTCGCACGCCTCTTGGCGTGCTGGTGGATACCGGTGACTGGCGGTTTGAGGACGAACCGGTCGACGGTAAGAGGTTTGATCTGGAACGCCTGACTGAGATCGCCACCAAAGAAGGTATATTGCTGCTGATGAACGAAAGTACCAACTGTGAATCAGAGGGTACGCATAGCCATGGTGAGTTTGATATCCAGCGCTCCATGGGGCAAGTCATGGAAAAGTATCCCAACAGCCGCTTGATTCTCAGCTGTTTCAGTTCGCAGATCCATCGTATGCAGGTGATTCTCGAAGAGGCTAAAAAGCATGATCGCAAGGTCGCCTTTGCTGGATACAGCATGATCCAAAACCTCGAAGTCGCACTGCGCGCCGGTACTATCAAGGTGCCAAAAGACGTCGTGGTCAAGATGGAAGACATCGTCAAGATGCCAGATGGCAAAGTTACTATCGTATGTACCGGAAGCCAGGGTGAGTTCAACGCTGTACTTAATCGCATGGCGAGTGGTGCGCACAAGCATATCAAGATCAAGAACAGCGATGTCGTCGTGTTTAGCTCCAATCCGATACCGGGCAACGAAAAGTATGTTGTCCGTACCGTCGACGGTCTGATGCGTGAGGGCAGCGATGTCATCCAAAACGGCAAGACGCACCTAACTGGTGTCGGTCCGCTACACCTTAGCGGTCACGGCTACTATGATGATCATGTCAAACTGATCAACGCGCTCAACCCTACGTACTATATGCCAATCCACGGTGAGTTCCATATGCTCGTGCACAACGCGGAGCTGGCCGAAAAAGAAGCGGCCATCCCACGAGACAATATATTTGTCTGTGATTCGGGCGACGTGATCGAAATCACGCCGGATGGTGCCAAAAAGAACGGTCGTATACCTGTCGGCGGTATCATGTATGACGACAGCGGCGCGATTGTCAGCGAAGTGGTGCTCAAAGACCGCATACACATGGCAACCGAGGGTATGTTTGTGGTCGTCCTGACCGTCCAGCGCGGCAGCGGACGATTGATGACGAGCCCCGATATCATCAGCCGAGGGTTCATCTATCTGCGCGATAGCGAGGAACTGATGGGGACGATTCGTCAGTACCTCAAGCAAAAGGTCGCACGCAGTTTCGGTGGCAAAAAAATCGATCTCGACGTGATCAAAAAAGAGCTCA
>CAZIOA010000022.1:0-13056 GCA_964540835.1 uncultured Candidatus Saccharibacteria bacterium | reverse complement strand
CGTTTGGGTTCAAGGGGCGTATCGTTATCATGGAGCAAATGGTGGTCAATCAGCACATCCAAGCCTTTCTACGAGGCGATATCGCCGATGCCAATCCAGAAGCTATCGAGGCAGAAGCCAAGAAGTCGGCAGGACTTATCACGCTCATCCAGGCTGGCACGCTCGCAGCACTTCGCGGTGAAACCACGCTCGAAGAAGTCAACCGCGCGATCTAAACTACAGAGACACGCCGGAGGGGTGAAGTGTCCTTGGACCATTGGATTACAAGATGTAGCTATATATAAAAAATGGTACACTGAAACACGAAGAACACTATGCCCGAACGACCGCTCTATACCCATGAAAACACGATAGAGAGACGCATACTTGACGATGCGGAGCAATTTTTTTTGGATCAAAGTCCGAAGGGTGATGGTAAGAAGCTTCGGTTTGATCTCGTCAAACGTCCGTTGCAATGGATGCTGGATACAGATGACAATGAATGGTTTGAAAAGGCAGATGGACGAGAACCGATGGAGACAAAGCTGTTATACACCCAGAGATTTGAAGTCAGCAAGAATGAGCCGGAGATACGCTCAAGCGACATAGAGATGAAAAAATATATGCGCATCATGCGTCGAGACGTGGGGGATGGTCATCTCTCCGGCGAGGTGGACGCGCTCAACCGCTATTTGGACAAAATCGTTGACGATCTGCCGATACAGTATGAGCGAAGGAGACTACTCCTAGCAAGAGCCACCACTATGCCTGAAATGAAATGGAGAAAGACTGCCTATCCAGGAGCGGAGGAAGCGCACGAGCGAAGAAGGCGTGAAAGGTATATGGGGAGATTTTTTGGACGTCATATAGACCAATAACCCTTTTAAAACAGGGAAAAGTGTGCTATAGTAAGTAGCTGATTGTATATAGGTAATAAGCGCCGGAGGTAACGGTGTGGAGCCGCAGGGATACAACTGCGTGGCCAGCCAGGCTTACTGACGGACAAGACAAGGAAAAATTATGAGTTTTGCACTGATTCAAAAAGTAAACGACGAGCAGAAAAAAGCTGCTGTCGTCGATGCGCGTAGCGGTGATACCGTACGTGTCCACCAGAAAATCCGCGAAGGCAACAAAGAGCGTATCCAGGTATTCGAGGGCGTGGTGATCCGTACCGACAACAAAAACCAGCACACGAGCCGCATCACCGTGCGCAAGATTGCTAGCGGTGTCGGTGTAGAGAAGAGCTTTTTGCTCCACAGTCCACTCGTAGAAAAGGTAGAAATCGTCCGCCGCGCGAAAGTGCGCCGCAACTTCTTGTCATACCTCCGCAACCGTAGCGGCAAGAGCGCGCGATTGAGCGCCGTGAACTTCGACCGTACGGCCGTAAACGATGTCCGTGACCCACATGCAGAGGAAGAAGCCGCTCGACTGAAAGAAGAAGCCAAAAAGGCTGCAGAGGAAAAACAGGCTGAAAAGGAATCAGAAGCTGCAGAGCTTGAGGCGAAGCAAGCTGAAGTCGAAGCCCGACATAGCGAAGAAAAATAGCACAAGATCTATAAACAAAGACCCGTCGCATGTATGCGACGGGTTTGCTATTCGGGATAAACCCGACAGATTGAATCTGTATCACTCGGAGCGGCTATTGTGGCCGCTCCTACCTAGACATCATCGCTGCGGCACTCGCGAACCCACCGGTCGCCCACCTGTGGTGGAAACAGCGGTGTATCCGAATCATGCTGCTCGACCGCGTCGGTCAGCTCCTTCGCTGTGTCTGTACGTTGACTTAGCGATTCAGTAGTTCGCCTCAGAGTGTCGTCGAGCGTGTGAAGCGTGGCCGAGTGTTGATTAAGGGCACCGCAAAGCCGCTTATCGGCCTTTTTGCTCTTGCGAATGTTGAGTACCGTCACCACAAAACATGCAGCCGCGGCGCCAATAGCAGCGACGGATACGCCGGTGAGTATCCAATTGATGACTGTCTCCACTACGCCTCCTCTCGGTATATTGGGCAGGACTTCAGCGTCGTACTCGTCGAGAGTAGTACTTCGCCGAGGATTTCGGCGCGATGAGACTCCAGAGGATAGTGACGGCGAAGAAGAGTCCTAGGAAGGCCAGAGTCACCGGGGCGAAAAGGTACGTCGCTCCCAGTACCCAACTCATCTTTCCGGACGGCTTGCCGGGAAAGAGGGTGTCGACAATGGCCACACCCCGGTCACCGGGCCAGGCGAGGAGCAAAGAAGCGAGCGGGATGCACGCAAGCCATCCGATCACGCCACACGTGATTACCAGCCATAGGGGTATCGTGAACATGAGAGATTCCAATCTGTCGGGGTGCGCAGGATGTGCCCACCTGCATTCTGTCTGGTATATAATACAATACAACAATGATTTTAGGAATAGATGAAGTCGGACGAGGACCATGGGCAGGGCCGTTGGTGGTTGGTGCGGTGGTACTGGGCGGTGCGCCGATAGACGGGCTGACAGATAGCAAGAAGCTGACCAAGAAGCGACGCGAGGAGCTGGATGTTATCATCCGCGAGCAGGCAGCTGGCTTCGGCCTTGGTTGGGTGCACGCACATGAAATAGACGAGCTTGGACTATCCGAGTCGCTGAAACTAGCCACCAGACGCGCCGTCGAGCAGATCAAAACACCATACCACGAAATAATCATCGACGGCACGAGCAATCTGTTACAAGGAACGTCCTTGCAGCAGTACGTGACGACGATGAAAAAGGCTGACATGCTCGTACCAAGCGTCAGCGCGGCCTCGATTATCGCCAAGGTTGCTCGCGATAATTATATGTCCGACCAAGACGCAGTCTATGCGGGATATAAATTTTCCACGCATGTCGGCTATGGTACGGCTGCGCATCGCGCGGCGATTGAGCAGTTCGGCGTGACGCCGCTGCATCGCCTATCATTCGCGCCACTGGCAAAATACAGTAAGCATCCCGGCCAAGATCAAACTGGACAAGCTGGCGCCTTGAGCAAAGCAGGGGGGACTACGAAAAAGATTGGTGATACGGCCGAAGATGAAGCGACGAACTATTTATTGCGCCACGGCCATGAAATCATTGAACGGAACTGGAAAACGAAATACTGCGAGATAGACATTGTCTCGCACAAGGATGGAACCGTATACTTCACCGAGGTCAAATACCGCAAGCAGTCAAATCAAGGCGGTGGGCTGGCCGCAATCACGAAAAAGAAGTTAAACCAAATGAAATTCGCCGCAGAAATCTATAAGCAGTCGAAAAAACTCAATGATAACGATTTACTACTGGCTGTGGCCGCACTCACAGGCGATCCGCCTGCGCTAGAAGCCTACTTCGTGTTGGACTAACTACTACCTACGAATTACTATCTACTAAATAAGTTCGTCTTTTTTGGCATTGAGGAACTGCGTCCACTGGCGGACGAGACGCAGAATAGTTTTAAGCGGCAGTTCGATCAGGATATCGAGAACCGTCGCGACGATATTGATCTGACCGTAGCGATATGAAATTTGCTGACCGACATATATAAATGGGAGATAGAGGATATCGCGGATGAGAGAGACTGATCCCTGGGAGGCGTGTACGGCTTCCAGCTCAGTAATTTGTCTCGACAGACGAAACGACAGAAATGCCGCGGTCGAGAGGAAGACAAAGAAGATGACGCCTTGGACGATATTGAACTGCAGTAAGTACAAGATATACGAAAGTCCCGCGAACATGATGAGGAACATAATCGTATACGCTGTGTTGAACCCGACTGAGCGAGAGCCCTTGGGTATCTTGACTTCGTAGCCAAGACGCTCGCCCGCGAAGAGACTGGATGAAATCTGATCGATGACGGCATTTGTATTTCTGGTCGGTGGGGTCGATAACGTCAGGCGTGAAAACGCTATAAATACCGCAGGGAAAAACAGGTTAAGTATGAGAGGAAGCCATATGATATAACCATAAACCAGGTAGTCATATGGTATTTCCAGCGTAACGCCGATAATTGTTTTGGTGATAAGTAAAAAGATGATGCTCCGCATAATACCGCGATCAAGACGACGGTTGAGCGAGGCGTATTCTCTGTCGATGTGCTGGCGCAGTCCATGCTCCAGCGTGTCTTCTGACTTGAGCGACTGGATAGAGAGAGGCGCGTCGTTGTCAAAGAAGCCTGAGTAGATAAACCGTAGCGCTGCCCCGTTTTTGCCGACGATGCGGGTCGTGTAGGCGACGGTCTTTTTTTCGAAAAGTCCATCAAGTTTTTTGTTGAACGCCACGAACTCCGGTATATCATCGACATCTCTGTGGTAGCTATCGATAAGCGCGGCGCGGATAGTCGCGTTGTCGGACTTGAGAAGTGATCTGTGTACCGCGATATAGAGTATGATCGCGTAGTCATCCTGATCGATTTTTTCACGATCGCGTATCATCTTTTTGATAGGTAGCTTGTCGTGCAGATACGTGTAGGCGAAGTGCGCGAACATGAGTTGACGCATATGGCTTCTGAGTGTTTGCTCCGATCGGATAGCGAGTACGTCGAGCGTCCAATCTTGAAACGACGTACGTTTTGCCACGCTATGTTCCTGGTCTGCGTACTCCCAGTACGCGCCGTAGTATCGTTTGATGTGCTCTGCAATTTCTTTGACGTCACTTTTAGGCGTGTGGTCGTTTGGCAGATACTCCGCTTGAGTCAACTCGGTTATGAGCTCTTCGGCAAGTCCCGCGGTCGATACTTTGGTATGAAAAGAAAGCACGCGCTTTAAGTAGCGGCGGATTGCGCGCTGTTGTAGCAGATGATCCTCGGCGTACTCCGATGCATTGCGCAATTGCTCGTACGCTGTCGAGAGCGTACTGCCAACGGTCTGTACGTGTATGGTTTCTTTTGCTCGCTGCGAAGCGACTGCTTTTTCGTACTTTTCGATTTTCTGCAGAGAGTCAACAAGCAAAGCGCCGAGCGGGCTTAATCGTGGGGGCTGGCGGTTCACACTCACCATTATAACCCGACGAAACGAGAGAAATGAAAATTTGTTTTCATTTCCGAGTGAGAATGGGTTTCAATGATTCGAGGGAATCACTGTAGTTAGTCGTTCATACCTTTTAGTAGCGCCTTTTGGACCGCGTCTTTGTCACGCTCGATGAGCTCTACGCGACCCTCGATTTCACCGATACCCATGGCGATAGTGCGAGTGAGCGCAGGTATGTCCTTTTTGGGCTCGAAAAATGACTTGTATTCGTCGAGTTGCGTGCGTGTCACAAGGGCATTAGCGCTGTAGCGAGGGAAGTCATCGTAGCTTTTGTCGCCAGCGAATGATTTCTCTACCCAGTTCCAATTGTCGCGCACCCATTGCCATGCCGACTCCCTGCTTTCCCGACCGCGAATGAGGTAAACGAACCAACGGTAAACATCTTGTGGACGAACAGTATCAGGGTCTTTGATGCAATCGAGCAGCAGGGTGATTTTTTCCGGTATCCGCGTGGAGGTTATGCCGACACATATGTCTTGACGCAGTTCGCCGGATTGCGATTTCCTGTACGTATCGAGTAGCTCGTCGACGATCTTGTCATCGCCATAGCGCACGACTGAACTGATGATGAGTGGGCGTAGTTCGGGATCGAGTTCCTCGAGCGGCGCACTGTCATAGAGCGCTCGTGCCTTTTCAAGAGCTTCAGGATCTTCGCCGTACAATGTCAGTCCGATAATCGTTGCTCGGAGTTTCGTGTCGTCTTCCGGCTCATCTGCCTTTGGTTGCCAGCCCAGCCGTTCATATTGTTTGCGAGCCAACGCGGCAGATAGTTGGCGAAGTTTTTTCTCTGCCGTCTCGCTGTCCTCGACAAACTTTTTCAGCTCTCCGATCGCCAGAGAGATGATATTCCATACCGGTTCCAAATCTTCATCGCCGTATGCTTGAATCAACGGTATTAACCGATCTGTCGGTATAGTACCGCTACGAGCAAGCAACGCTGCTTCGTCCAGTAGTTGCACGCGACCGATAGCATCGAGCGATCCGTCGGCGATTTGCTGGATGAGGCTTTCTCGGGACAAGTCATCATAATGAGTGATAAAGTGCGCGCTATCGGTGCGATTCAGCCGTATCATCTTCTTGGAGTGCCACGTGATTTCGCGGCTGTCCATGAGTTGCGGCGCGCCATTGTTGTCGGCATCAAGGGGGATCGGCCATAGTCTGTCTGACGGCTGGTGGGGTCCGATGAAGAATTGCTTCTGCGAGAGCGTGATGCTTTCGTCGTCTCGTGTCACGGTGACAACCGGATACCCTGGCTGTGATATCCAAGTATTCATGATACCCTCAACCCGCTTGCCGCTTGCGGCACCAAGGGCTTTCCATAAATCATTACCGACCGTGTTTTTGTACGCATGTTCAGTAAAGTATTGCTTGAGTCCTGCTTGAAATGCCTCATCGCCGATATAGTATTGCAACATGCGCATCAGGCGAGCGCCTTTGGCGTATACTATTGCCGGGTCAAACAGAGTGCTGATTTCGTCAGGATGACTGACGTCTACCTGTACCGGTTGCACTCCGTCGATCGCGTCTCGACGAAGCGCGAATACGCTTTCTGAGAACGCGAATTCAAGCCACGTATTCCACTCAGGATGCAGATGATCAAGCGCGACGTGTGACATGAGCGTTGCGAAACTTTCGTTGAGCCATAGGTCGTTCCACCACTCCATAGTCACGAGATTACCGAACCATTGGTGCGATAGCTCATGAGCGATTACCGACGCGATTTGCTGGCGACTTTCGATGCTCGTGGTCTTCGGATCGGCGAGCAGTGCAACCTCTCGGTAGGTGATAAGCCCCCAGTTCTCCATGGCGCCTGATGAAAAGTCCGGCAGCGCGACATGGTCGGATTTTGGCAGGGGATATGCCGTGCCAAAGTAATCATCAAAAAACTCTATGGAACGCACGGCGATATCGAGTGCGAAGTCCAGGCTTTCGGCAGACTGAGCAGGTGTCGCCCAGATGTTCACGTCGACTCCGTTTTTTGTGTTGCCGGACTTTTTATGCAACTCGCCGACGACGAAAGCCAGCAAATACGTGCTCATGCGCGGTGTTGTCTCGAAACTTGTAATCAAACGCCCATTGTCAGTTTTTTGTAGTTTGACTGGCATGTTTGAGAGCACGGTCTGATCCGTCTCGGTGACGAGTTGCAGCGCAAACGTCGCTTTGGCGGCAGGCTCGTCAATACAAGGGAAGACCTCGCGAGCATGATGCGATTCAAATTGCGTGGCAAGCAGTTCCTTTTTGACGCCATCGTGTTCATAGTAGCAAGGGTAGAGACCATGCATGTGGTCGGTAATCGTGCCGCTGAAGCCTATAGTGACGATATGCTCACCGGCAGGCAGTTTGTCCGTGGAGAGGGTGAGTTCGTCGTGCTCGCCCATACTGTATGCAACTGGCGTGTTATCAACCGCTGCGGCAGAGATAGTCAAATCTTTCGCGTGAAGTTTGATAGGTTGACTGTCGGCAGCAAGAGTGCCTTT
The DNA here is from genome assembly GCA_964540835.1 of uncultured Candidatus Saccharibacteria bacterium. Lineage (GTDB taxonomy): Bacteria > Patescibacteriota > Saccharimonadia > Saccharimonadales > Saccharimonadaceae > UBA2112. Next base: position 5,597 of record CAZIOA010000022.1, on the reverse strand, counting down.
GATCGTCACTGAGCCCTCAAATGTTCGCTCGGCTCTTTCTAGCGTCAGTGTCAAATCGTAATGTTCGGGTATGAAATAGTTTATAAGTCTGTCTACGGTATCCATACATCCAGTATACTGAAAGTCAGTGAAATCACCTACGTATCGAAAGCGCAGATTATTTCTCGCGGTTATCGCGGCATGTACGCTCATCGTGCTGGTCGCGCTGAGTGGCGAGATGTGGCAGCCATATACGCCACAAGCTCAGGAGCGGACAGACGCGACAACTGGCGTACTCGCGACAGATGCGCTGGCGGCGATCACGGTGAAGGGTCGCGCGCCCAAGACTCACTATGATCGGGCGCAGTTCGGCGATGGTTGGATGCTCAAAAACGGGTGCGATACTCGCAATATCATACTGCACCGAGATCTCGACAATCCTGTTGTTGGCGAGGACTGCAAGGTGCTTTCAGGCACTCTGAACGATCCCTATACGGGGAAGACAATTGAGTTTAGACGAGGCGTCGGTACCAGCGGCGACATACAGGTCGACCACGTCGTCGCGCTCAGTGACGCGTGGCAAAAGGGTGCGCAGCAATTAACGCTGGAGCAGCGTATTGAACTGGCGAATGATCCATTGGAATTGCTGGCTGTTGATGGCAAGGCGAATCAGGACAAAAGTGATGGCGACGCGGCGACGTGGTTGCCACCAAACAAACTGTTTCGTTGTCAGTACGTGGCTCGTCAGATTGCCGTCAAGACAAAGTACCTGCTATGGATGACACAAGCCGAGCATGACGTCATACGGGCTGTATTGTCGAGATGCCCGGGTCAGCTGCTCCCTACGGACTGACGCTGGTCGATTTCATCCTCTATTTCATGTCCAAAAATTTCCTCGATCAGATCTTCGATAGTGACGATACCGACTATCTTGTGATTTTTTTCTACCGGTATCAGGTGCGAGCTTGAGAAAAATTTACGCAGCAGCGTGTCAAGCGCGGTTCGACTGCCAACGACGCGTGTCCGATGCAGGGTGAGATCCTTGATCTGATACGAGTGGTGAGCAAAGTCGATATCCACGAGATCTTTCATCAATAATATGCCGCTACATTTACTGAGGGAGTGGTCGAAAATAGGTATGCGACTGCGGCCAACCTTTTTGATCTTGCGGATCGTTTCGGGAGAAAGCACCGTGTCGGGAGTGAGCCAAAAAACTGATTTGATCGGAAGCATGATATCGGCGACACGTTTTTCACTAAGCTGCAGTGCCCCTCGTATGATTTCGACTTCATCATTATCAAGCTCACTATGCTTGTGCCGCAGGTGCTCACTGACGATAAATCCAAGTTCCTGACGGCTGTATAGATGCGCGCGCGGCTTTTTGAACAGATGATCCAGCAGTAACTGTAACGGCTTCGATACCGGATATGTCACGATAATCATGAGTCGTACGAGCGGCGCGAACCGCGCAAAATACCAGAGTGATCTACGGCTAAACCATGCCTGGGGTAAAATTTCGCCGAAAATCACCATGAGGAGCGTCGTGATAATACCTGCGAGCAGCCCAAACAAGACACTTTCGAGCACAAGCGATGTTGCCGAAACGGCAGCGACGTTTGTCAAAAGTATAGCGGCTAGGGTGAGATGGGTGTTTTTACGAAAGTAGTAGACTTTTTTCGCGCTGGGGTCGCCGAGTTTACGCTTGCGTTTCAGGTCGTCAAAATTTATAGAAAGGAGCGAGACATTGAGCCCGGAGCATACTGCTGCCAGTGCTGTAAGCGCCAAAACAATCCCTGTAGTTATGAGAATACTCACGATATAAATTTATTTTAGCATAATAAGCGTTGTCGGCATCTGTCTCGTGGAGAGATTTAGTATATCCCGCTTATACGGTCGTTGTTTGTTTTGATTTTTTTGCGATGTCGACGGAGTTCGGCGGATTCCTTTGCGCGTTTGAATATGCCCCTTCGCTTGGGTTTTTGCCGAGCTTGGTCGTCCAAGTCCTGCACATGCTCCAGCTCCTCGTCAGTCACTTGCTGCCGTTGGTGATGGTATGCTTGTGCCGCGGATGTGGTTGCGGCTGCGGCATGGGCTGCCGATCTCTGCGCAGTGACGGACTCACGAGGCGAATCGGCGTCTTTGAGAAGCGCGTCATGCGCCTCCTTGATTTTGGCAAACGCCTGGGCAGCTTCGGGCGAATCACTGAGGTCGGGGTGAAGCTCTTTGGCAGCTTTTCGGAATGTTTGTTTGATCTCAGCCTTGCTAGCCGACGTGCTGACACCTAGAAGCTCACGATTATTCATACTGTTGATTATAGCGTAGTTGCATCTGGAATAGGCATATGCTACAGTGAAGTGGTACATTCCGGCCGGCAGGTCGGAGTTTTTAATAAGAAGGAAAACAAACCCGCGCAGCAACGACGCGAAAGTGTCGGCTTTAGTGGGAGGAGGTCGGGTTTTGGATTCACTCCAAAACGAGATCGGAGGGAATATCCCTCCTGAAAGGATTACATATGGAAGATTTAAACATCAAGCAGCTGACTCTTGCTGTTCGCACAATCGCAGAGGAAAAGAATCTGCCCGAAGAAACCGTTCTCAGCGTGATAGAGCAGGCGATTGCCGCCGCATGGCGTCGTGACAATGGTGAGCGTGACCAGGAAGTTCGCGCCGAGTTAAACGTCAATGACGGCACGGCTAAAGTATTCGTCGCGCGCGAGGTGGTCGAAGTAGTCGGCAGCGACGCTGTCGAAATCAGCCTGGAGGACGCCAAAAAGACCAAAAAAGACGCAAAGCTCGGAGACATCATAGAGGAAGATCACGAAGTAACATCATTTGGGCGCGTTGCCGCGCAGACTGCCAAGCAGGTCGTACTGCAGCGTTTGCGTGAGGCTGAGCGCGAAGTCGTGTTGGCTGAGTATGAGGACAAGATAGGTACCGTGGTAACTGGTACGGTACAGCGAGTCGAGCCGCGCGTCGTGCGCGTCGAGCTCGGCAAGGCATCTGGAATCATCCCGCAGTCGGAGCAGATTCATGGTGAGTTCTATAGTATCGGTAGTCGCGTCAAGGTATTTATCAAAGACATCGAACGCGACAATCGGGGTCCGCAGCTTATCCTGAGTCGCGGCAATGAAGCATTCATAGACTACCTGTTTCGACAGGAGGTCCCTGAGATGGAGACTGGCGCTGTAGAAATCAAGGCGATTGCTCGTGAAGCAGGACGCCGTACCAAGCTCGCAGTAGCGAGCACGGTGCCGGGCGTTGATCCTGTCGGTACGTTTGTCGGTGGTCACGGCACTCGCGTGCAGGCTGTCATGAACGAAATTGGCGATCAGGAAAAGATCGATATCGTCACCTATGATGAGGATATCGAGCAATTCATCCGCAATGCGCTCAGTCCAGCTGAAGTTGCCAAGGTCGAAATCGATGAAAAGGAAAAGCACGCCAAGGTATTTGTCGCCGAAGACCAACAATCCATCGCTATCGGTCGCGGTGGTCAGAACGTCCGCCTGGCATCACGCCTGACTGGCTATGAACTCGACATCGAGACTGCTCAGCCGGAAAAGAAAGCCGAACCAGCGAAGCCGAAGAAGAATATCGAAGATAGTCTCTTCAGCGCGATCGAAGAGTCCAGCGACGAAGAAAAATAGGGTCATACCTTCGCAGATGACTGCGATGACACTTCGTTCTGTGATCACGATATAGAATAAAATTAGCACTCTATTGACGAGAGTGCTAATTTTTGAGTATACTGGATATAGCATCTCAACGAAGCTGTGAAATAACCAGCTTGCGTTGAGGCTACGGAGGAACGATAATGGATAGTATGTCAGATGATTTCGAGGAGTTTGTATCACATCTCACCGACAACGCTCGGACGAGCTTGCAGCATGCGGATGCAATTGCCCGTGGGTACGGAAGCGCGTATATAGGTACGGAGCATCTATTGCTTGGTGTCTTGGCGCAGGGATCATCAGTCGGTGCCAAGGTGCTGGCGGATGCAGGCGTGACCCTCGACAGAGCTGAGCTGGCGCTGAATCTGACGCCGCGCACGCTTGTCGTCAGCACTGGTTCGAAGGGGTTGTCTGAAACAGCAAAGCTGACGCTCAAAATGAGCTGGGATATCGCTCGTGAGTTTCATCAGGACTATCTGGGCACAGAGCATATCCTCTATAGCATCCTAAGCCAAAAAAACGCACGCGCCACAGTGCTGCTTCGCGACATGAACGTCGATGTATCGACGCTGACGAGCGAACTCGAAGAGTTCTTTGACCGACAGACTAGCGACTACCATCAGTCCGTCGAAGAAGCATCTTCGCGCAGCACGACGAAAAAGCGACGTGGCGGCGTACTCGAAACGTTTGGAACCGATCTGACTGCAAAAGCACGTGCCGGAGAGCTTGACCCCGTAATTGGTCGCGATCCGCAGCAGGAACGCCTAGTGACGATCCTCAGTCGCCGGACAAAAAACAACCCCGTACTCATAGGAGAGCCAGGAGTGGGCAAGACGGCCGTGGTTGAGGGGTTGGCGCAACGGATAGCTCGCGAGGACGTACCGGATCATTTGCTCGACAGGCGTGTCATGCAGCTTGATCTCGCGGCGATGATTGCCGGTACGAAGTACCGTGGCGAGTTCGAGGAGCGGCTGAAGAAGGTCGTGGATGAACTACGCTCACAAAAGAACGTCATCGTGTTTATAGATGAGCTTCACCTCATAGCGGGTGCTGGCGCGGCAGAGGGCGCGCTCGACGCGGCGAACATGCTCAAGCCTGCGCTTGCTCGCGGGGAGTTGCATATGATAGGTGCCACGACGCTGGACGAATACCGTAAACATATCGAAAAAGACAGCGCCTTGGAGCGTCGCTTCCAGCCGATTATCATCAAAGAACCTTCGCTGAAGGATACGACTGCAATCCTCAAGGGTCTCAAGTCATACTACGAAAAACACCACGGCGTGACCATTAGCGACGAAGTGATCGAAGATGCTGTTTACATGGCCGATCGCTATGTCAGTGAACGGTTTATGCCAGACAAAGCAATCGACGTGATTGACGAAGCTGCTGCGCTGGTGCGGGTGAAAAACAGCCGCAAGCCAAGCCGCGTACGTGACTTTTCTCGTCAGTTGAAAAATCTGAATGAAAAAATGGAAGAAGCCGTAACGGCCGAGGATTATGAACGCGCCGCGCTCTACAAGACGCGTATCAGCCAGTTGACGGCAAAACTTGCGGAAACGAAGGAAGATATGGAACGCAAGTCACCTGTCGTGCTCAGTGATGACGACATCGCGCATGCGGTTTCGACCATGACGGGCATCCCCGTGAAGCGCTTGCAGAAATCTGAGCTCAAGCTGCTGCGCACTCTGGAGAAGCATTTAAGCAAATACATCATAGGGCAGGAAGAAGCGGTCGAGGCCGTTGCCAAGGCCATCCGCCGTTCGCGGAGCGGCGTGGCTAGCTCAAAGCGCCCCATCGGATCGTTTGTGTTTATGGGGCCAACCGGCGTCGGCAAGACCGAGCTGGCACGAGTATTGGCTCGTGAAGTATTTGGCAGCGACGAAGCGCTTATCAAGATCGATATGAGCGAGTTCGGCGAGAAGCACAACACGAGTCGCCTCGTCGGTGC
>CAZIOA010000021.1:0-13139 GCA_964540835.1 uncultured Candidatus Saccharibacteria bacterium | reverse complement strand
TCGGTCTCTGTGTACAACGCGCAGAAATCTTCCGTCATCCTCCAGCGCGCGCTCAAGCCATACTTGAAAGCGCATGGACTGGAGATACTCAAGGGCAACAAGGTGCTAGAGATCAAAAACCCGAGTCACACCAAAGGCGTCGCCGCGCAGGCGTGGCTGGATCGCCGATACGATTTCGTGCTTGGTGTCGGCGACGATACGACCGACGAGGATCTTTTCAGAGCCATGCCAGACACTGGTTATAGCATCAAAGTTGGTCGCGGACGAACCGCTGCGAAATACAGAGTTCAGAACCATAAAGCTATTGTGAAACTTTTGAACAAGTTAGCGTAAACATCGTTTCTTTGTCGCACCCCTTGCGAAAACAATTCGGTAGGAGTAAGGTGGCATCTAAGGATTAGTATGGAAAAACTGCATGATCGCCTAAACCCTCAGAACCTGGAGCACTTTTTTGTGCTTGAGGGCGGCGGACCATTTGGTATCGGGTATGAAGCTGGATTTCTGGATGAGTTTCGCGCGAGGGGCGCGGACGGCAAGAAGCTTCATGTCCTAGGCACTTCAGCCGGATCATGGGTTGGGGGTATGATGGCAGCGGATGTTCACTTCGAAGACGTCGCTACTAAACCGCAGATCAAACTGTTTCAGCACCACAAGCCGAACTATATGCGCGGTTACGCAGACGAGATTTTCGAAGACAAAAAGTCTTCTTACGTAAATGCCACGACAAGCAGATTGAAACTATTCGATAGACCGGAGTTGGAAGTTTGGAATGGTGATGAGCATACCTTGGCTGAGATGGCGTGGGCTTCGTCGACTGTACCTGGTTTGTTTCCTCCTGCTTTCATCGACGGCAGAGCGTATGTAGATGGCGCAGTGGCTGGGCTTTCGGCGGGCTATGCACACCTGGCGCCAAAGGCAGGTACGCTCGTGGTTATCGGTGCCCTGGCGAAGCATTTGAAAGTGCCGGTTCCGATAAAGCCCTTCCGAGGCGTACCTGGATGGGTATTGAGTGAAAAGTCACGGTTTGACCGAAGCCGCTGGAAGAAGAAGAATCCGCTTGGCAAAGTGATCTATATTCGGCCGAATCACGAGATAAGCGAGATGGTAAAAACCCCGACAGATATTTTTGATTTTGACATCGCACGCGAAGTTTATTGGAAAGCGCGCGAACAAGCAGCCGATCTGCTGGATAATCCGCAAGAGCGTCCAAAGAAGATCTATCTACAGCAACAACTACGCAGACTTGCGGCACAGCTGTGTGAACTACAGCCAGCGTCATAGGTGAGTATGCGAGCGCGAGCAGAAGCAGTGATCAGTCTCGATGTCGGCGGCACGACGGTCGATGCGGCGTGCGTGTCTAGCTCCGGCGAGCTGGTAGGCGAGCTTCTGGAAACGACGAGTCCGTCTCATGGGAGCGCGACGGAGATAGTAAACGGTATCGCGGAGACGATCAGCAAAGTGCAGCGCGCGGCTGGCCGGTACAGTATCCGTGCCTGTGGAATCGGTATGCCCGGTCCGTTCCATTACGAAGAGGGCATATCTGTCATGGAGCATAAATTCGAAGCGATCAAGGGTCTGAGGCTCGGACAATTGCTTGAAGAGCGGACGAATCTCCCGATGTATTTCGTCAATGATGCTGTGGCCTTTGGTCTTGGCGTCAGCTGGAAGCAGCTTCCGGGGTCAGAGCGTCTCACGGCACTGACGATCGGTACTGGACTCGGCGCGAGTTTCATCGAGCGCGGCGAAAGCGTCGAGGTAGACCCACGCGTCCCAGAGGACGGAGAGATATGGAATCTACCTCATGGCGAAGGTATCCTGGAAGACGTCGTATCTGGGCGAGGGATACGGCAGCTATACCAGGTAAAGTCAGGCATACGACTCGATGCTAAAACCGTCGCAGACAGAGCGAGGCTCAACGATTCATGCGCGGTAGAGACATATCAGGAAGCTGGTCGGACACTTGGCAGGGCTCTGTTGCCGATAGTCGTAAGCTTTCAGCCGGAAAAGATTGTCGTAGGCGGCAAGATTGGACGCTCGCTCGACCTGTTTGGTCCAACTGTTGAGCAAGAGCTGGGCAGGACTGAGTCCGAAGAGCCCTTTGTCGTCCAGGCCATGGAAGGCAACATGGCAATCTATGGTGCGGCGAAGCATGCGTTTTCGCGTAGCTGATTATTTACGAGTGCAATTTTTACACCACACTACACGGTACTTTTCCGTTACACTGGGTGTATTATCCAAGAAATAAAAACGTCAAATTTCCGATAGAAAGGCTGATTTTTATGGACAAAGATATCCCGGTGCCCGACCAGGCAGAGAAAGGTAGCGACAAAGAAACAGACGTGTTCGCATGGGCGAACAATCTGCTGCAGTACAAGGAGGAGCTGAAGATCGATCTGTTTCTCGTGAGCAAAAACTATGTGCTGTACCGGACAAATTTGGCTGAAGGCTTGCGCAAGCAACTGGAGCCACTGTTTATAGACGGACTACTCGAGTATTTGTTTGAAGGAGCCGAAACCGGCATGGTGGTTCGCGGGTTCGAGGAAGCAGAAGCAGAAGCCGGAGTGCTGCAACGAACACGCGTGCACAAGGTGGAGAAAGCTCGCGAGGTGTTGGGCTGGCTCAAAACGCAGGAGCACGAGATTGAGCTTTTCAACGATGATGAGCATGATTTCAAGCACATGAAGGGCATACTGGCGCGCGTGCGTCATCCCGAAATGAAACATGACGTGTACGTCGTCAAGGTCCTGCCACGCTCAAACGTCATGCAGGGCAGGACGGGCTGGATGCTGCGAGATGGCAAGTTCATACCGTTTGATGCTGACGCAGCGATACGTATCCCATCTGACAACCAACTTCTTATCCTTGACCAAGACATGTACGTATTTAGTCAGGCGCGCCTGAAACAGATGTTTGGCTATGACGCTAAAGAAGCGGCAATCGCGGAGAAAAAGGTCGCGGAAATCAGCGCGAATTTCCGACTGAGTTTCCCCGAGGGGCAAAACATGCAGACGCTGGTAGAGGGCAAAAAGAGCACCATCAAGAAGCTGCAAAAGCTTAATCCGCAAGCTATCAATCAGGAGCAGCTGATGGATCATGCGGATGAGCTTGGTATTGATCTGATGCAAGACGACACCGGAGCGATTATCATCATGGACGACAAAGACATGAGCAAGTTCGTCAATCTGCTCAACGATGACTACATGGAGTCGCCGCTAACCGGTGAACGCTATGAGATCATCAAGAAAAAGCCACTCAAGTTGACCGAAGACGAGGCCGAGAAGCAGGCGGCATAGGACAAATCACCTTCAAACTGAAGAGTTTGCTATGATGTGCGTATGACGAAGAAATCATTTGGCACGAACCAGCGTCGAAATCTCGTGATCATACTGGTGATCGCGGCCGTGTTTGTGCTGATAGGCGTGCTTGTTTCGCAGCTGAGACAGTCCGCACTGGTCGACCGAAGTGATGACGTACCGGCTGAAGGTTCTATCCAGATAAAGGGCACCATGCTGTGCTTGCCGCACAAAAACACCAACGGCCCACAGACACTGGAGTGTGCGATCGGACTCAAAGATAGCGAGGGAAGACACTTCGCGCTGGGAGACAGCGATCCTCAGTACGGCAACATCACGGGCGTCCCTATGAACCAGCGCGTGCAGGTGAGCGGGACATTCCTACCTATAACTGACGAAAAATACCCGACCATCGGCACCATAACGGTGACAAAGATAACTGAGCTATAGCTGCGGCGCGACGGATTGCTTGAAAAGCATATCGCTGGTGGTTACACTGAAAGCATGGGATTTTTACAGGATTTGGGCGGATTCGTGCAAGACGTAAGCTCGCTTAGTGATGAGATAGAGGGTCTCAAACAAGACGTAGCCTCATCGATAACCGACAGTGCCGCGCAGATTCATAAGACACTTGGAGATGCAGAGGAGCAGCTGGCCGACACCGCCGCTGCCGTCGAAGATACGGTCAAGACGTCAACGGACTTGGACGCAAAGTAGCCAAACCCGAGATATGGCAATTGTCGTTCATTTCGGTTATGATTGATTCATATGAAAAAAGTATCAAAAAACGTCACAAAGTTACTACCCGAACTATTGTTTACGGTTCTGGTCGCTGGCATTGGGAGCTGGCTACTTGCCTTTGGCCTGCTTTTTATCCTCGCGAACTTTAGCCTTGGCGATGAGGCGCGCTCATATGTCAATTACGTGAGCGGCATCCTGTTTGGATTTGTTGTCGGTTACAAGCTAAAAGAACTCGTGCCGTCAGCAAAGAAAAAGTAGATACGATTTTCACATAATCACTGAGTTGCTCCTGATCTGTTACAATAAACAGAAGATTCTAACAGAATGGCTATAGTATGATCACATATCTTCGTTCTACGCACTATCGCCCGGTAATCAAATCGCGGGACACCTTGCAACCAGGAAGCTGGATCCGTTCGGAGCGGCCAAATGACGAAGAGAAACAGCAGCTTACCTCACTTGGCATTAACCGTGATTTGTTGGACGACGCGCTTGACCCGCACGAGGTGCCGCGCGTGGAGATGGAAGACGGCTGGACGTACTTCATCACGCGCCTGCCTGACACGGACGACGAGTTCAATGACTTCACGACCCCCATCCTTTTTGCGCTGGGTGATCGGTATATCGTCACGGTAAGTCGTGACAGTCTGGGTCGATTGTGGCAACCGTTTATCGATAACGTCCAAGCACCGACCACGCAAAAAACAAAGTTTTTTATGCTGATGCTCGAAGGAATCGCGCGCCAGTACCAGACACGCGTGGCATCAATTAACCGTCAGATGCGCGCGACGACCAACGATGTTCGACGTCTGACATCAAGAGATATCACGACAATCACGGAGTACGAGCGAAAGCTCAATGATTATCTGGACGCACTGCAACCGACGAATACCGCGCTCGAAAAAATCCTTGGCGGCAAGATATTGCCGCTATACGAGGATGATCGTGATTTGGTAGAAGATTTGTCGATCGAGTTCGAGCAGTTGATAGCCCGTTGTAAGAGTCTGCTGCGTACAATAACCAACCTGCGCGGTTCGTATCGCGCTGTCATGGACACTCGCTTGAACGAAACTATCCGTTTGCTGACTGTCATCACGCTTGCGTTTACCGTGCCGACGATGTTTGCGGGGCTATACGGCATGAATCTTGACCTGCCAGGAGAGCAATCTCCATATATGTTCTGGGTCGTCGTTGTCGTTAGTTTCGTGATATCCGGTTCGCTGGGCGTGTATTTTCTGCGCAAACGCTAGATCTTTTTGGGCACGAGAGCAGAAATTGTAAGAACATGTCATTTAATTGAGTATTATCTGAGTTTTTTGCTTGTTTGTAAAATATTTTACATAACATATGTTCCGAGCGTCATATAGTAATGCCTATCGTGTAAAGAGTGAACAAAATTTATGCAAGGAGATAAAGTGGCATGATTATAGACGTAGTATTGTGGATAATTTTTGGAGCGTTATCGGGCTGGATAGCATCGATAATGGCTGGCGTGTTTACCGGGCATAAGCTTCTGGCAAGCATTGCTGTTGGTATAATCGGCGCTTTCGCGGGCGGCGTGGCGGTTCGGTTGATTACCGGCATAGAAGCAAAAGACTTCACGCTCAACAGTCCCGTGATGGCACTACTGGGAGCGATTATCCTACTGACAATTGTCAGGATGCTTCAAGGAAACAAGGCGCACCATGCCTGAGACCAGAGAAGTCTAAAGGGTCGCCCGCTAAGCGGCCTTTTTGATAGCGGCGTTGACCCCGCCTCTCAAGAGACATATAGTAGGATGAAAGATGGGCACATATGGTATCGTTTAGTCTCAAAAAGACAATAAAATCATGGCAGGACAACACATCCAGGAACTGGCCCTGGATGCCTTACGGCATGTTGCCGTCAGTCATTATGTTTTTGGTCGTGGTCGTATGTATCATCGGCTATGGACTTGCCAACGCCAACCTGGAAGATTCACGTGCGCAGTTTATCGAGCGCAGATTTCACGAGCATGCACTTCGCGTTGACGCGGCGTTTGATTCGTATGCACACTTGCTGCTCGGAAGCACGGCGCGCGTCGAAACTGGCTCTTTCGATGAAACGACGTGGAACCGGTTCGTGTCTATTTTTGATATACGCAACAATTTCGCAGGCATGGAGGCACTTGGACTGACGGCTCGGGATAGTGCGGGCAATATGGTTATAACTCATTTCAGTCCCGAAACCAGCCTGACGACAAAAGCGATTGGCATGGATATCGGTCAGATTGAAGGACTCAAACCAACCATGGAAGAGTCGGCGAGAAGCGGAAAAATAACCATCAGTGATCCGCTACCCAACATCTTTTCCACGAAGCAAGATATCGCGACGGTCAGAGCAGGGTTCATCATGATGGCGCCATACTATGACAAGATGCTTCCGCAGCTCACGCCGGAGCAGCGCGAGCAAGCACTGCTTGGGTACACCATGGCGATGTTTCGCGGCGAAGTGTTTTTTGATGAGGTGTTCAAGCAAACCGACACCATGCACATGAAACTTAGCGTCTACCTAGGCGAAGACAGAGAGCGAAATCTTTTGTATGAAGCGGGCGAGACGACGACCAACAACCTGCACACGGTCAATCAAAAAATTACCAAGTATGGCAAAACGTTTACCTTGGTTTATGTTTTTGACAACGATTACATCCTCGGTTTTTCTCAAAACTATTTGCCACAATTCCTGGTGCTTGGCGGACTGATAATCGGTATGTTGATCGCAAGCGTGGCGGGGTACATGCTTCGGTATCGTTACCAGCGGCTTACTGCCGAAAAAGAGCAAGCGGTGGCATTCGCAAAGGACGAATTGCTGTCGCTCGCGTCTCACCAGCTGCGCACGCCCGCGACGGGTGTCAAGCAGTATCTCGGCATGGTGCTGCAGGGGTTCGCTGGTGAAATCAGCGAACAACAACGAGCATATCTGGAGAGAGCGTATACGATCAATAACCGTCAGTTACAAGTAGTCAACGACATACTTCACCTCGCCAAGCTGGAGTCTGGACGCATCGTCCTTGCCGAGCACGAGTTCAATATCGCGCAGATGGTACATGACATCGTGGACGAGCACCGCACTGGAGCGGAGGAGAGCGGAATCGCGCTGCACCTCAAGGCACCGACAAGCGGATTGATGGTCGGAGACAGCCACATGCTCCGGATGGTAGTTGAAAACCTGGTCAGTAATGCGATAAAATATACACCAGCTGGTGGAGTGGTTATCGTACGTTTAGCCCGACGTGGCGACAAGTGGGTAGTCACCGTCAAAGACACCGGCGTAGGTATTGCAGAATCTGACTTTCCGAAGCTGTTTCAGCAGTTCAGTCGTATTAATAACCCGCGAAGTTACTCGGTGACAGGTACGGGTGTCGGACTTTATCTCGCGCATCATTTGACTGAACTTCATGGCGGGAGTATCAGCGTGTCGTCAGTCGAGAGCAAAGGTTCTACCTTTACGGTGAAGTTGCCGCGCAAAATGTAAGAAATTCGATACCTCGGCAAATGTGATACAGTATACTAAACATTGAATGGAGGCGGACGTGGCAAAAGCAAATAACCAAAAACGAATCCTCATTGTCGAAGATGAGCCGGATCTTGCTGATGTGTATAGGACACTGCTCGCGCAAGCTGGATATGACGTAGCCCTCGCTTACAACGGCAAAGAGGCGCTTGAAATGGTCGAAGAACACACACCGCACCTGATTTTACTTGATCTGCGCATGCCAGTCATGGACGGGGTCGGGTTTCTGGAGGAATACAACGCTAAACACAAGCACAAGGATGTCAAAATCATCGTGTTTAGCAACTATGATATGCAGGACGAAATAGACGATGCGTACCGACTAGGCGCGGAACGTTATGTCCTCAAAGCATGGGCATCACCGAAAGAACTGCTCCAGATCGTCAAAGACAGTCTTTAGTGATAGAGGTAAACTCAGTCTCACTACCGTTTAATACAAGTCACCGTTACGCGCCTTGAAATTCACGTTTCAGCGATGTAATTTCAAGGGCTGCACTTCGCTGGAGTGACTTGCATTAAAGGTAGTTCGGCTGAGCGGTCTGCTTATATGGTTTATAGTGTTCGAAGTTTGATGCTCGCGAAACTTTCGTCTCCGAGGCGACGCTCAAGCTCGCTACGGTAAATGATGAAGCCGCGTCGGTTGTAGGTGACGATTTTTTTGCGTTTTAGACGTCCGAGCTCGGTCGTGGTCGTTTCGCGCGTCAGTCCCATCAAGCTACCAAGCGTGGTGTGTGTCAGACGCAGATCGACATGGTACACGCCAGCAGATGTCTGTTTGCCGTAGCGGAACATCAGGTAGTACATCATCAGGAGGAGCTTTTCGGCGGCGCGTGATTGCTCGAGTGCCGATACTTGCATCAATAGTCCCGAGTAAGCAGTGACCATGTAGTCAAAGACTTTTTGTTTGATTTCCGGATTGGACTCTATCAGATCAAGCAGGACAGGCTTTTCGACCGTGAGAACCACGGAATCTTCCAGCGCCTCAAAGTAGTAGAGCGAGCTCGATGTTCTACTAAATATCCACGTGGCGGGGAACATGTCGCCCTTCGTGTAAAATCCGACGATCTGTTCTTCGCCAAAATTACCTAGCCGGTACGCCTTTATGACGCCGGACAGCACGATGTATGCCTGGCGAGGTACTTCGCCCTGGTAAATTAACACTGATCGTTTCTTGACAGAGCGTTGTGTAGACTGTGTTGGCAGGAGTTTCGCTATATCTTCCATTCCTTAATATTACCACCTCAAAGCGCCGAATGAATAATTCAACGGTACTTTAGTGAAATAATTAACACATTTGTCAAGTGATAACAGATAAGATGGGTGTAGTTAGCAAGAGATACGGGTGGCAAAAACAAGGGAGACACTATGAGTATAACCACAAACGAACGCGTACTAGACGAGAAAATACATGATTTCTTGGCGCGCAAAACAGAAGGCAAGCTGCTGAGCGACGCGATAGCGGAGCACATCATTCCAGCAGACGAACCCGCCAAGACGCACGACGGCATCGCGTATGAAATGTTGGAGTGGCAGGAGCACCATCAAGATACTCGTCAGCCACGCAAGCTACGCGCTAAGCTGACGCTGCTGGTTCATCGTAGTTAAGTCACACAAACCCTCTCATAGGGTTAATTATCAAAAATAAAACTACCCGCAAGCACAAGCGGGTAGTTTTATTTTCTATTGTTTATTTTACACATTAATACACTAGCGTTAATATTTTACTCAGTGTAGTATAAAAGCAAGTACTCGGAGGGTGCTTGGGGAAATCAAAACCGATGCAAGTGGGGGTATCGCTTACTTTAAGTGTAGGGGGACGACATGGAGCGAGTCAGGCGTACTGGCAATAAGCCTATAACCAACAAAGAACGACGGAAGCAGTGGCAGGAAAAAGACGGGCTTGATTTGTCAGAGTTTGGCGAACGTGACGTAAGGCTACAGCAGATCATGCGAATTATTCGGGAGCCCCGGAGCGGTGAGTATGGTCCGGAGCACGAAGAAGCGCTTGCTGAAGTGCACAGTCTCATACACACCTACGATCTAGATAAAGCCACCAAAGCCGGCCTTATCGTTGCATCGACAAAGGACATCGTTGGTCGCGATAACCGCACCCCCGAAGCTGACGAAGCCTACTACAAAGTTCGACACGAAACCCTGCCTAAACTTATGGGCGGGCGTTTTTTTACTAAGTGCGGTAAGGAGTTGGGTGCGGCGCTAGAAGAGGACGGTCGTATTGAAAGAAGCGCGATTGTAGGCCCGGATGCCGATATCGAGAGATTCCCCACCCTTACGTCAGTTCCTGCAGCGGTGGCTAGCCAGATACTTAAGCGGCTCAATGAGTACAACCTGACTCAGTATGCGGTCGATTTGAATGACAAAGACGAAGACGGAAATGAGATTGAGGTTAATTCTGACGAGTTGACCGAAGAGGAGCGTGAAGCAAGAACATTCATTACGATTGGCGGTATCAAAAAAGCATCTCAATATCTTTCTGCTGGTCAAGTCGAAACAGCACGTATGATGTCAAGTTTCTCGACGATTTCAAAGGGAATCAAATCGATCGATGATATTAAAGAGCGCTTGAGAAATCACAACAATAAGTCTCGCGTCGACACGATAAAAATACAGACGAATGCCAGCAGCATCCGCATAGAATCTGTCAATGAGCTCAGGCTTGGTCATCAGGATGGACTGGCCGGTATCGAGCTTTTGGAGCGGGAAGTTGAGCGTATCAAGCAGCTGCCAGATGACAAGAAGCCGCATGTCCTGACTGTTCACAACCTTATCCAGAGTGATTTCGCGTCGCATCAGGCAAGGAAGCGCCAGGCAAATGCAGAAGGTCTTGGTTCCAAGACTGAGCAGTACAGTGCTGCTAACGAAGTACTTGATCTGCTCAAGTCAACCGGTATTCCGGTTATCGTCTCTACCGGTCCTGATGACGAAGCGATGGCTGACGACGCGGCCAAAGAAATCGTGCAGGAGATTCGTGGCGCGGCCAAGATTGGCGGCCAGGAAAACTTCATATCCTACTATGAATCAAATAATCTTATCCAAGATCCAGGTTTTCAGACACACAAACTATTTTATCTTGAGAATGTCATCCCGCTGCAGTACCGCATGGGTCGTCGCCTGCGTGAGAAAAACGAAGTGCAGGAAGCAACAGGCGGTGAGCTAAACTACAGCGAGTATTTTGCGCTGTTTAACCACATCGTTAATGGCGAGGAGCTGCCCGAAGAGCTTGGTATAGATCCAGACATCATTGCCGAAATGGGCGAGTGGCGTGACGGCGTGACATTTGTGAACGACTTTAATCTTGTCGCCGAGACTGAAGGTACCCGTCGTGATATAGCTGCACGTCACAATACGAACTTTACCGCTGAGTCTCTCAAAGTCAACCACATGAAATCAATCATGGAGCAGCTCGGCAGCGTGGCGGCCAGCGAGGGAACCGACGACATGGCGGATCTTATTTTGACTGGTCGGCAGCAGCAAGCATATTCGCTAGCAAATCGAGCGATATCACTCCCGGGCTTGTGGGACACCGGAAAGTCACTCAACCGTAAAAGTTATTATGCGAATGCACCAGGAGATGCTTCGCGCCGCTCAAACTTTAATCGCGGCGTACCGGGTGTTCCGACGCTCACGACGGTTGAGATTACCGATGACGACCGTTTGATTCAAATGTTCTCTAGCAAGGAATTCCTCGATAAATCTGAAACTTTGCCGCGAACCGCAATCTTTGAATTCTGCGATCAACAAATCGGTTCCATCTCGGCTCGGCCCGATATCCAAGTCATGTATCTGTCGTACATGCTTGAAGTTGCCAAGGAGATGCCGATCGCGATCCAGTTCGCCGGTGACATGATCCACGGCAACATCTACACGTCATTTGCCAACGAGAGTCAATCGGTCGGTATGATTAGCCTGACATCGCAAAAGATATTCATGAAGACCATGATGGAACGCGTCTTTGACACATCCGATCCGATTATCAAGGGACTCCTCGAAAACGTCATTGATTGCGTAGTGCAGCCAGGTAATCACGATAAGCCGATGCGCGCAAAGATGTTGAACAGTGTGGATGATCATGTCGACTATCTCGAAATGACCATGAAAGATATCCTTGGCGATGAGCGTGTGCGCAGCGAAAAGGTCAAAAATGTCGATGGTACGCCCGTGGCTACCTGGGCCGCAAGGACACATCTCGGTGCTTACTCTGTGTTGACAGCTCACTATCATATTCAAAAATTCGGTCGCGGCGGCGGCGGTTACCCGGTATCCGATGCGTTCAAGCGAGCACAGGGCATGAGTGAAAAGGCACCTGACATTTTGCTCGGCGCACACTGGCACAATCCGCAAGTCGCGATGTTTGGCAACGTGCTGTCTGTCATCGGCGGTCCGATGGCGGGACAGACGGAATTTGAGGACTTCGGCGGCATGAAAGCACGGCCGTTCGGTACGGTTATCAAAATTGGCGGCGGCGAACCAGTCTCTGTCGAGTCACTTTCGGCCCATACGCTGCGTCTTGGCGGATCTTCTCAGAAGGAATTGCGCGGCGGTAAGGTGATTACCGGTGCGAAGTACGGTCAATTTACACCAGACAAGCTTGGCGAACGCGGTTTGGTAGACGACGAAGGATTCGATCCGCAAAAGCATGGTATATTCATGCATCGCGATTTCCCGAAAAATGCGTTGCAAAAAGCCTTGCTCATGGATGTTGAAGATGCTAGTCACTTGATAAATCACCGCGGTGAGACAGTAAATCCATACGAAGTGGATGAGAAGGGCAGAGAAATCGCTGTAAGCGAGCAAACAAAACGCGCTCGTGAGATCGCCGCACGCATAGCGATGGAGCGCCAGAGTGCTTAGAGTTGATATATCACGCAGTAAAATGTAGATAAAATGGCTGCAAACAGAGCTGGTAACGTAGACAAGAACGGATTAAGCAAACACCATGTACTGTTTTACCACTCGACATGGAGTTCACACAAAGCACTGTTAAAGCTGCGGGGTAATAGGCAACTTATACCTAGGATTGATCGCGAAGTACACAACGATCTTCACAATGATATTTCATGCGTACCGCCACTATCAATACCGCTTGCCGAAGCTGTATTGGCAAGATTTATAGAGTACGATAACACACAAGATAGCATAAAGGCTGCAGAGAACCTCCAGCGCTCAATAGAAGATGCGTTGAACGAAGAGGGACAGCACTTCGATACTGTCGAACACATGATAGGTGAGATGGCGATATATGCGATTAATCTGCAAAAGCCCTATATACAACCACCGTCTTCCGCGGTACATATCGATATGAAGCACGACAACATGAGGCCATCTCTACTATGGACACCTGAGCATTTGCCAGATATCGTCTGAATTTCAAGTTAACGCTTGTGCTTCTAGCAGATATATGATCTAACCATAAGCACGACCCCTGTTAAAAGTCTTGACGTGGGTAGGTGTTTTCGATATGCTGGTATTTGCGTTTCTGGCTGGAAACGAAAAAACTAACTAAAAGGTCGAGCCAGCCAGAGGGCGTATATCGTTAGAAATCTAAGAGCTGGGTGG
>CAZIOA010000020.1:0-13789 GCA_964540835.1 uncultured Candidatus Saccharibacteria bacterium | reverse complement strand
GTCGAGAGCGTGGTCAAAGAGCTCAGACCAAAAGATGCCAAGAAATTTGATTATGAACGCGCGCTTGCCGAGCAATATCCCGAGCTGGAGTTCGAGCGACAGGGCAAGGACGTCGTGTATCGGGTCAAGGGATCCAGTAGCGACTTGATTTTGAAACGCGCGGTCGAATACTATGCCTCCAAAGGCGCGCTCGACATCGACACGCTTGGCGAGAAAAATGTTGTCGCGCTGGTGGATGCAGGGCTCGTCAAAGATGTCGCAGATATCTACAAACTGACGGTAGATGATTTGTTGAAACTCGACCGTTTCGCGGAGATTTCGGCACGAAAGCTCGTCGATGCTATCCAGTCCAAAAAGAATCCACCACTCGAAAAGTTTGTCCTGGGTCTTGGTATTCGTCATGTCGGCGCTCAAACCGCTATCGATCTGGCAAATACGTTTCAATCGATCGAAGCACTACAAAAAGCAACCATAGAGGAGTTGGAGGATGTGGAGGGTGTCGGTACCGTCGTGGCCGAAAGTATCGTGGCGTGGTTTGCCGACGAAGACAATATCAGACTGCTTGAAAAGTTTGAACGACTTGGCGTGAGACCTCACTATGAAAAGAAATCGGGCAAGCTCACGGGACAAAGTTTCGTCGTCACTGGCACGCTCGAATCGATGAGCCGCGACGCGGCGGCCGACCGTATCCGCTCGCTTGGAGGCACGTTCCAGACAAGTGTCGCCAAAGACACGACCTATTTGGTCGCGGGTGGCAAAGTAGGTGCGAGCAAGCTGAAGAAGGCTGAGCAGCACGGTACGAAAATTATCGATGAGTCAGAGTTCCTGGAATTAGTAGAATCTCGCTAAACCGGTTGCAAAAATACCAGAAACATCTAGTATCGATACTATGATAGGCGAATACGTTTCATTAAAAGACAGACAGCAACTACTAAACGAAGGACTGGTGTTCGACAAAGTGACGCTTGCGTCTGGAGTCGAGAGCGGCGTTAAGTTTGATTTTGAAAAAATAGTCCGCACGAACAAAAGATTATTTGACGTAGCGGTACACGGCATAGCAGATTGCGTGAGAGATAACTATGATCCAGATGACTACAATGCCATCCTGACCGTCGGTAATGGCGCGAATGTGCTCGGCGAGCCATTGGCAAGAATGCTGAAGTCGTATCACATACCAACCCGGAAAAACGGCAAAGATTTGTATGTACCAGAACGACTTGATCAAGAAACTACAGCTGTCATCATCAACGACGTATATACGACGGGAGCAAGTCTGGAAAGAGCGAAGGCTGCATTTGACGACAGGGCATCCATGGATGGTCAATTTGAGAATAGGGAGTCCGGACCGAGGATGATCGGAGCGGCAGTACTCTTGAATCGCTCACAGCTGGAGTACCCAGTACTCAGTGATGGCACGCAGGTACGCAGTGCTATGTGGCACGTGCTCTGATAAGCATGAACGAAAAGTGATATAATGACGATATATGGAACATGCCGCGATTCAGGCGAGCGATCTCGCTGTAGCCAAGGCGAAGTCTCGCATACTCGATGACGTGACGTTTGATGTCGCGCCAGGGACAATCACTGGACTGATAGGTCCAAGCGGCAGTGGTAAGACGACGCTTATGCGCGCGATCGTTGGCGTGCAAAAGCACCAGGGTGGTCTGATGGTGCTTGGCAAAAAGGCGGGTCATAAATCACTACGTCGCAAGATTGGGTATGTCACTCAAAGTCCGGCGATTTATGCTGACTTGACTGTCGAGCAAAACCTCAGGTATTTCGGCACGCTGCTCAACACGACATACGGCAAGATTGATAGGGTGATTAGCCAGGTTAAACTGCAGAAGCAGCGCAATCAAGTGGTCGAAAGCCTTTCGGGCGGCCAAAAAGCGAGGGTAAGTCTGGCTATTGCTCTCCTTGGTAATCCAGATCTGTTCGTACTCGATGAGCCAACGGTTGGCCTGGATCCGGTGTTGCGAAATGAACTCTGGGAACTATTTGCTTCGCTAGCGAAATCAGGCAGGACACTTCTCGTGTCCAGTCATGTCATGGACGAAGCAGAGCGCTGCGACAATCTCATACTACTTCGAGACGGCAAACTGCTCTGGAACGATACGCGTGAACGTCTCTTGCGCCACACGAAACAAAAGGACGTAGGCGGAGCATTCGTTGCCATGATTGAGCAGGGGAATAAGTGATGTATCACGTCAAGGCAACACTTGCGACGACGAAACGCATACTGCATCAACTATCACACGACCATAGGACGGTGGCGCTTATTTTTCTCGTGCCATGTATCCTGCTCGCGTTGCTTCGGTGGCTGTATGACGGTCATCTCGAGATATTTGATCAGATAGCACCGGCACTTTTGGGCGTATTTCCGTTTGTCATCATGTTTATCATCACGTCTATCACCACGCTTCGCGAACGTAGCAGCGGAACGATGGAGCGTCTGATGGCGCTACCGATCGGTAAGCTGGACTTCATCGTCGGCTATATGCTGGCATTCGGTTTGTTGGCAGTGGTGCAGGCCAGCCTGGCGAGCTTCGTCTTGATATATGGGCTAGGTTTGGAAATCCAAGGACCGGAGTGGTTTCTCGTCCTGATGGCGCTTGCTAACGCGCTGCTTGGCACGGCGCTCGGTTTGTTCGTGAGCGCGTTTGCTCGGACAGAGTTTCAGGCGGTACAGTTCATGCCCGCATTTGTGCTTCCGCAATTACTCATTTGCGGTTTACTGTTGCCACTTGATCAGATGCCTGACATTTTAGAAGCGATTGCGTATTGTCTGCCGCTTACGTATGCGATCGAAGCGTTGCAGGTTGTCGTCAATAATTCAGAAATCACTACTGAGGCATGGCGCGACTTAGGTGTTGTAGTGGCGTTTATCGTTGGCGCGATATTGCTTGGTGCACTGACGCTTCGACGCAGGACGAAATAAACGACGGCATTATCTAAACCCCCACATTGATATACCTGAGTCTCATACCCTCACTCACGAGGCCCTTTCACTCCCAAAAATTCACGAATGAGCGACGTAATTTCTGGGGTTGCAGTCGCTTGAGCCTCGTTTCGTTGAGGTTTTGAGGCTCAGGTTGATATGTCTTTTAAAATACTAAAAATATGATATAATATACAATATGATTTATGAAAACGGCGGTCGAGATGGGATCATCAGGCAGACGCGACACCTCATGGCAAAAAATCCGAACGCAAAACCACTCGACAAGAGGTCAGATATGTTTATGGGATATGCAGTTGACATGGCGCTTGCACGCGCAAGACGCGATGCTCTACATGAGACAGAGGGTCGAGCATATTATGACATGCTTGAGCGGAGAAGCACCGATAGCCCCATCGGACGACATCTAGCAAAGCAAGTAGAACTGCCCAAGGGCAGGCGTCTGAAGCTTGATCTGACGTTACTTAACGAATCGGTAGGAAACATGCCTGATTATCGGCAAGCAGAGGCACATATAAAAAAGATTGGCCGGGTTGGGGTTCTTCTTCATGACATTAGCGAGCACGCTCACTTCGCATCTCGGTTGCCGCGGTTTCAGACTCTTTTTGCATGCGGCTTGGATATTTTGTCGAGTGGCGAAGTTCATTTGTCGTCAAGTCGCTTTGCTGTATGTGATTACTGTCAAAATGTCGATATCGAAGAGGAGTTGAAAGTGCTGGATCGGCTGGGGCTAGAGACACTATATCTCGACCAAGCTCAACACGAAATACCTCATGACGATGGACAGCGCATGTATATTTTGAGAGATCAACGTTTCAATGAGAAGCAAATGGCTGGACTGCAATCTTTTCTACGAGATCATCTCTCAAGTTGATATACTTATAGAGAATGAAACGACAGGCGCAAAAAACAGGTATCGCGGTCATCGGTAGTATTGTGCTACTTGCTGGTATAGTGATGATTCCGTATCCCGGCCCGGGGTGGCTGGTCGTGTTTGCCGGTCTCGGTATACTTTCGACGGAGTTTGAGTGGGCGCAGCGGATACTTGGCTATGCAAGGGAGAAATATGACGCGTGGCAAGATTGGCTTGGTCGCCAAAACACCATCATCAAAGCAATCTTTTGGCTCTTGACAGCAGTTGTCGTCGTGGTAACGATCTGGTTGTTGAATGGCTACGGTATCATCAATCATCTACTGGGGCTTGGTTGGGACTGGGTGAAGTCACCGCTACCCGTGTTTCAGTAATAAATCATAGGCGCTGATGGCGGAAAGCGCTTGCTGAAAACGAACCTTAGAGTAAGGCATGCGCGGCTCTAGCTGGCACTGCGCCAGCCAGTATCCGATCAGGTTGTGAGCATGATGCTTATTGAAGCGCTCCATGTAGTTTGATACGTCATGTCCGGATTTATGGAGATCGATGAGCAGCATGGTCGCGTCGCAGTTCTTTGGACCGATACCTGCCCAGCTCCAATCAACTATTTTGACACCATGCTCCGGATGCCAGGCGACATTTGCTTGGCGCAGATCATGATGTGCGAAAACCTCAGGCATCGTGGGTGTCGCGGTGTCATGGAGCATGTCAATGTCACGTTCAAGCAGCACTGCTGTTTTGCGGAAATGTTCATGAAATTGTGGGTGCCACCGATCAAGTCTTGCTGCAATTTGACGTTTGATGTCCAAATCGTACCGGCACCACCCCATATCAAAGAGAAGGTCGTGCGATGCGCCGTCGGTGTCGTGAAAATCATCCATCAGCGGAATTTGCTCCAATCGGTCAAATGACTCAAATGCTTGAGAGATGTACTGGTCGAGACTATCCACGGGCGCGCGCCAGCGCCACCCTTCGTGCTCAGTTAGGGCTTCCATGTGAAGCGCATGATCATGGGTAAGATGTACCGAAGCAGGTATATGGAGAAATCCATGCTGTTCAACATGGTCGTAGACATGTTTCTCTTTGTGGAGGTACTGTCGGGAGTGTGCTTCGCGTATGGGGTCGGAGAAGCTGTGTTTGTCGTGACATTTCATGAATACGTCGCCAACCTTCGTTTTCGCTATGACGCGATAGTACGACATGTGTCCGCCTGTCACGAGTATGTATGATAGTCGTTCTGCCGGGGCGGAAATAGCGTGTGCCGTGATGTCGAGGAGTGCTGCTTTCGCGAGGGCCTTGCGTATGAGTACGGCGTGCGACCCGTGGAGCGCCTCGGGTAGATTGTCCGCCGCACACCATTTTGCATCTTTGGCATCGTCGCCCGCCACGACCGGTTGTTCCTCATCGATTTTCCATAGCAGGGCAGTCGTCTCCGCCCACGAATGAGCGGTTGTTCGCGTGTCGGCAACGACGCCGTTATAGATTTCTCTCCCCCCATCACCGATGAGCAGCAGTCCGGCTTCTTCGAACAACTCACGCTTAGCGGCCGATACGGCAGCTTCGCCGCCATCGATAAATCCTCCGGGAAGTGCCCACGCTCCCGTGTCCCGCCGCTGTATGAGCAGGACTTTGGGCACCTCATCTGCTGTCACGACGATGGGGTCAGCCGCCCGATTTGGTCCCCAGTGCCAGTATGCTCCCTTGCCTGTAACGACGCCGATATTTGGATCGGTGGCCATGTCACGCAGCCATGGGTGAAGCGGGCGTCCGTAATCATCGAGCTTGTAGCCTGCGTTTTTTAGCTCCTGTTGTTCGTTGAGTGTAGGGTGGGCGAATGAGCCGGTCGACCATTCACCGTCCGGCAGCGTCATATTTGTTAGCTCGTCTATATCTTCGATGACGAGTCGTTTGGTTGGGTAGCCTGGATACGTGTCACTATTTGCTAGCGCATGCTTTGATGCTTCGAGCAACTCGCTCATATCGCACCTACGGTTTCATTGAGCGCACGCTTTGCCAAGGAGTTTGCCTCGTTTACTTTCTGGGTGTAGTACTCGACTTTTTCGCGCGGGCCTGTATGTTTACCCTCATCATCACTCAGTTTGACGGTTGGAGTACCGTTCACTTCGGTGGCTTTCATGACGATATTGTTTGCTGGTAGGCCGAGATCGTTCATAAGTGATGTACCCCAGCCAAAGAGTATCTTGACGCGACCATTGAATCGATCGGCGAGTTGAATAATTGTATCTATATCAAGTCCGTCGCTGAATACTATGGTTTTTGTCAATGGGTCAATCCCTCGCTCTTCGTAATACCTAATGACACGCTCTCCAAATTTAATCGGATCACCTGAATCATGTCGTAATCCATTCCAGGTGCGGGCTTGATCTGGCGTGAAATCATTGAAGAAAAACTCACTGCCAAATGTATCGGTTAATGCAACTGAAAGATCACCGTGGTAGGTATCATCCCAGTCGCGGAGCATTCGGTTATGACCATTCAGGGGATTGGAGCCGTCTCCGTCTTCGATACCTGCGTATACCATAGGCATCTCATGTGCAAACGTACCGATTGGCGTCAAATTGTATTTATACGCAAACCACGGATTACTCGTACCGATAAATTGCTTTGGTAGCTCCAAAGCCAACTTTTGAATGACATGCTCATGCCAATCGGCGCTAAAACGACGTCGTGTACCGAAATCGGCGAATTTGATATCCGGGCGAGAAAGCAGCTTGGTGATTTTTGTTTCGAGCCGTCGGTTACCTTCGTCATAGAGGTCTTGTAGTTCGAGCCCATACGATTGCATCAACTGAGAATAGTAAATCTCATTAGTCTCACTCATGATGACTGTTTCCCAAAATGTCACGTCTATCCATTTGCCCTTGGAGTTGATGGCTAGATCGCCGGTGGCCGGATCGATCGAGATATTGACTTCGGGGAGCTGCAGAGTGGATAGGTAGTCCAAGTAGTCGGGTGCAAACTGGGCGTTGCCGTTTTGTGCGGCAATTCCGGCATAGTAGGCTATCTCCTCAGGAGTGAAACCCTGTTCGCGGATTCTATCCAGCCGTTGTTGCAGCGTCGCGGGTGATACATACTTGCTCAGCGGCTGTTCGGACGCGCGATTTTTGAGTGTAAAGGTAACTTCGGCGTCGGGGTGACGCTCGTAGATGACTTGCCCCATCGTTACCTTGTAATAATCGATTTTGCTGCTGAGCGGCGCTTCAGTCTTCATAGCTGATTTCCTCGAGTGCTTGCGTCATAGTCATAAGGCGGATACCTTTTTCACCGAGGTTTTTGAAGCATTTCGCTCGGTTTTCTGATAGCACTTCCTCGACTGCGTCAGTGATGACGTTGACTCGGTAGCCTGCGTTATTGAGATCCATGGCTGTAGAGTCAACACAGAGTGGATTTTCGTCGCCGTCACCTATGGCGTAGCCGACGAGATCGATCTCCCCGATGTCATGCTGCTCGAGCCACTCAGGTAGGTAAAGTCCGGTTTCGATATTGCGTGCTAATACGCCGGTATAACTATTGTCATCCTCTGGAGACGTGCATGGCTCCATGCCTTTCAGGAAGCGTGTCGCGAGGGCGCGGTGACGTGCAACATCTAGATCGGGGTGAAGCTTTGCACCGTGAGTACCTGCAACGCAGTGCTTTGGCCAGGTATTGACGTAGTTAGGCTCGTCAGAGAAGTGGGCAGTCTCATCCGGATGCCAGTCCTGAGTAGTAGCGACAGGTCGGTCAGCCCGTCTGTAGGCACGAGTCATTTCGTTGATAGTCGCTATTGGCCGCTCACCGCCGGGTACAGCCAGACTACCGTCTATAAAGTCGTTTTGTGCGTCGATGATGACGAGTGCTCGTTCGTGTAGTTTTACCATAATTTCCCTCCTTTGTTATTGTACATTTAACACTTTGTAAACTCAGAATAATCCATACTTAGTGTATTGTCAACACTATTTACAAAAAATAGATAAAAAGCTATGATGGAGGCAGTAATCGTCATATGAAAGGAGTCTGCCTATGGCAATGCCCAACGATCTCGTATTTGTCCGTCACGGACAGTCTGAAGCAAATATCGTCCACAAGGCTGACAAGGATGGTGACGGGCATCCGAGCATCGATGATATCAATAAGCGTCCTGACTGGCAGCAGCGGCTGTCGCCACTGGGTATCGAGCAGGCGAAACTAGCGAAAAAGTGGATTGACGAAAACTTGGGCGGCGCGAAATCTTTTGAGGGCAAATATATATCGCCATTTCTCAGGACTCGTGAAACCGCGGCGTATGTCGGTGGTGAGACTACGGACGGTTGGACGATCGATGATCGGGTAGTGGAACGCAGCTGGGGAGTGTATGGTGTCGTGCCGCGTGCTGATCAGCGCAAAAAATTCCCGCTCACCACTCACCTGCACGAAACCACGCCGTGGTATGTACGTTTTGACGGCGGCGAAAGCATGCCGGACGTGTATGGACGGTTTCGTGATTTTCAGGGAACGCTGCATCGTGAGCAGGAGGGGCAACGTGTCATCGTGGTGTCACACGGTGATTTCATCAACGTCGCGCGTTATGGGATTGAGCGTATGATGCCGGAGCAGTGGGAAGCGATGGACCGTGATCCAAGGTACACGATTCGCAACTGTTCGATCACGCACTACACTCGCGTCAATCCGGACGACCCGAACGATATTCGCGACAAGATACGTTGGCGCAGGATGATTTATCCGGACAATATCGCCGAGTCGCCGGATGGCGGCAACTGGGTTGAGCTCCCAGCGCGCCAGCGTTTCAGCGGCAAGGATCTACTGGATCAAGCCGAATTCGCGCCGCGATTGCTTGATAGGTAAGGGAAAAGCCCCGATCGTGATGACCGGGGCTCTGTTGGATGTGTGGAGGAGAGGATTGCTTAGCGAGTAAATACGAATTCGCTGGTTTTCAGCTTGCGCAGCGACCAGACGTATCGCCAGGCGGTCCCACTCCACAGCACCCGGTTGTTTCCGAACTTGTCCTTGTACCAGCTGCTGCAGCCGGTATTCCAGATAGTTCCAGCGAGCTTCTCCTGCAGATTCTCGTTGTATTTGTTCTGCGCTCCCCATGTCGGGTAGAGCATGCGCTCCTTGCGTTTGTCAACCGCTTTGATCGCTTGCACGATGAAGCGGATCTGCGCCTCGATCATCACGATGATGCTGTTGTGTCCGAGTCCGGAGTTGGGACCGAGCAGGATGAACAGGTTTGGCACGTCCGCGAACATGACGCCACGATGGGCGACTACGCCATCACGGTCAGCTCGTGCGATCAGATCTTCGCCACCTTGGCCGTAGATCTTCACGTACTTGTAGCTGTCCGTCACGTGGAATCCAGTCGCATAAATCACGACGTCGACTTCATGGTGGACGCCGTCCGTAGTGACGATGCCGGTTTCCGTGAAGCGCTCGATTCCTTCGACGACCACGTCGCTTTTTGGACTGGCAAGTGCACCGTAATAGTCAACGCCAGGCTTTTTGCCGCCCTTCAGGATGCGCTTGCACCCTGCCGAGTAATTTGGCGTTAGCTTGGTACGGAGTGCCTTGTCCTTGACCGAGCGCCGGATGTTCCATTTGCCGAGCCAATCAGCGATTTTCATCAGTTGCGGCCGTTTGGACATGCCGTATCCGACGAATTCGTGTCCCCAGAAAAGAAGCGCACGGAACGCTTTTTGCGTGATCGGATATCTCGCGAACATTCGTTTCACACGTTCCGGAACCTCCCAGTTGGACCACGGCATGACCCATGCCGGTGTCCGCTGGAACAGCTTTAGTTCTGCGACCTTGTCTACGATGGCGGGCACGATTTGGATCGCACTCGCTCCGGTACCGATGACGGCAACATGCTTGCCCTCCAGGTTGACACTGTGATCCCATTCGGCTGAGTGGAACGCTGCGCCGCGGAACTCATCCCTGTCCTTGAAATCGGGAATCGACGGAATGTGCAGCGGTCCGGCAGCCGAAATCAAGAATTGCGCGATGTACTCCGCGCCGCTTTTGGTTCGGACGTGCCATTCCGTTTTCTGGTCGTTCCACCACGCGCTCTCGACTTCCTGTCCGAAGCGGATGTTTCGGCGCAACCCGTATTTCTCCGTCACGTCCAGCAGGTACTGCTGGATTTCCGGCTGTTGCGGCCAGAGCTTGCTCCAGTAAGGATTCTGCTCAAACGAGAACGAATACGCGTGACTCGGTATGTCGCACGCGCAACCTGGATAGGTATTGTCGCGCCAGGTACCACCGACGTCGAATTTCTTCTCGAGGATCAGGTAGTCGATGCCGATCTTTTGGAAGGCAATAGCCGCTCCCATACCCGAAAAACCAGATCCGATGATAAGCGCACGAGTGCGCACTGGCAGCGCTGTGGCTGCTCTCTCTCTTTGCATTAGGTACTCCTCACACACGGCGCATTATGCGCCATCCAACAGGTGATGAAAGTATGCACTAAAAATCAGAAAAAATCAATCAAAACTGCGTGAAAGGGATTCCAAAGCAGAGGAGTTGAACTTATAGAGACGAGCTGGACGGTGCGCGCCTTCGCGCTTCATTTCATCTGTTTCATGGATCAGGTTGAGGCTGAGGAATTTTTTGCGGAAGTTCCGTTTGTCGAGTTCGCGACCGAGAACTGCTTCGTACGCGGTTTGCAGTTCGGTCAGCGTGAATTTTTGCGGCAGAAATGCATACACTGCATTGGTGTAGGTGAGCTTGGCCTTCAGCCGATCGTGCGCATAGCGGATGATATCTGCGTGGTCGTAGGCGAGTTTGGGTAGATTGTTGACTGCGAAGAAAGAAGTGCGCGCGCTACTGCCAGACGGTACTATGTCTCTACCGCATCCCATATAGGTCACCGACACGGCATGGCCGCGCGGGTCACGCGCCACGGTATCAAACGTATAGAGTTGCTCGACGTAACTCAAATCTTTCGTCAGATTGACACCGGCTTTTTCCTTGACGATACGCTGCAACGCGTCGCGAGTCGTCTCGCCCTGCGCGTTGTATCCACCAGGCAGTGCCCATGAGCCCTTGAACGGTTCGTTTGGTCGCTCGATCAACAGCACCTCCAAGCCGCTGTCGGACAGCTGAAATACAACAGCGTCAACGGTCAATGTCGGTGGTACGTAAGGTTCGGTATATTTCATGATGTTTAGAATTTACCATAAATACTTTTCGTATTCGAAAAGACTACCTCGATAATATCAAATTATTGTTCTCGTGACAATAAGTATATATTTATACTTAGCGAAGCGAAACAATAATTTGATGCATCGAGGAGACTTTGCAGAAGAAAGGATATTTACGGTAGACTCTACCCGTACACTATCTCCACTAATACGTCATGACAAATCAGTATATGACACCGGTAGTTCGCGTTTGTGTTGCGTGGCGTCATATTGGGCTTCCAGCTTCTCGGCAAATTTTTCGTCGACGCTTTTGCCCTCCAGGTAATCATCGATGTCGTCGTAGAGAAATCCAAGTTCCGACTCATCAGCCTGTCCGGGTCTGTCGTCGAGCAGGTCAGCTGTCGGTGCTTTGGTCACGAAGCGTTCTGGCGCGCCCAGTTCACGAAGCAGTGCTTTGCCCTGACGTTTGGTAAGACCGGAGAGCGGTAGAACATCGGCTCCGCCATCGCCGTATTTGGTGAAAAACCCTGTCACTGCTTCTGCTGCGTGGTCGGTTCCGATGACTGATAGACCACGGAGTTCATTTGCGATGAAATAGTGGGCGATCATACGCATACGAGCTTTGACGTTGCCTTTGCCAAAATCCGATGCCGTGCGTTCCATGGCGATTTCAAAATCTTTCACTGCGCCGTCTACGCCGTGCTGGATATTGTAGTCACGAAATTTGTCCGGGCGTATGAGGTTTATAGCTGCGAGCGCATCATCGCGATCAGCCTGCTTGCGATAGGGTAGAAGTACAGCATGAAATTCGGCATCAAAGCCTTCCGCGCGTCGTTGCTCCACGGCTCTTTGCGCTAGTAGTCCCGCGAGCAGGGAATCCTGTCCGCCCGAGATACCGAGTACGAACCCCGTTACTCCAGTGCGCGCGAGAAAGTCGACGAGAAAGCGCGTGCGCTGCTCAATTTCATGTTTCGGATCAATCTCCGGCTTAACACCCAGAGTCTTTATGATTTCTTGTTGTTTCTGTCGCATATCGTTCTCCTTGTTATTGTACTTTAAACACTAACGTGCTATACTCAGCGTAGAAAATAGTTAGTGTAAAGTCAACACTAATCTAAGAAAGGAACGAAAATACCGCTATGAAACATATCGAAACCAGAAAAGACACTATCATCTACGGCGGCGCGTTTAACCCGCCTACGCGTGCGCATCAAGCTATACTGCAAGCTTGCGTGGACCGTGCCGAACAAACTGGCGCCGATGTCTGGCTGATGCCAAGTGGTAGTCGGACCGATAAGACTATAGAGGTGTCTCGCGAGGATCGGCTGCGCATGCTCGACGCGCTTGTCGAAGACGTCGTGGCGAGAACAGTGCATATACACATCGATACGAGCGAGCTTGACAAAGCCCGGCAGACGGAAACATTCGATACGGTGCTTCACTTTGATAAGTCCTACCCGGACAGACAGTTCATATGGGTGTTTGGGTCTGATTCTATCGAGACGATGCCTGATTGGTATATGGGCGAGTGGATGGTAGATAACCTGCCAATGCTTGTCGTCGAGCGCCCCGGCGCGCCGATTCGTCGACTCGGTCGCCATGCTTCTCGTCTATCGGTAGATTCGATCACGGTCAGTTCGACGGAAGTCCGGCAGAAACTTGCCGCGCATGAACCGGTTGATGACCTTGTGACACCGACCGTGCTTGCTTGTCTCATGAAATAACCCCGCTGAATGCGGGGTTATTTCATGCCGTGGAACTGACTAGTTCTTTGGGCGGGCGAGACTGACGTTGATCGTTCGGCCGTCGAGCTCTTTGCCGTTCAGCTGATCGATAGCTTTTTGGTTGTCGTCGTCGTTTTCAAACTCGACGAAGCCAAAGCCTTTGCTGCGGCCGCTTTCGCGATCGGTGATCACGCGAGCGCTGACAACAGGACCGACTTGCTCGAAATGAGCCTTCAGGCCATCGTCAGTGGTAGCGTAAGCCAAGCTACCGATAAACAAATTTTGGGTTGCCATAGTAAAATATGTACTTCTCTCTGGTTACTTTCCAGTCTTCTTCCATTGCGATCTACGTCGTCAAGACTTGCGCTCCGATACTCACGTATCATCATATACGTTCCGTTTGGGTGCTCGGTCTTTTCTTGTGTATCATCAAAGTGCGAAGCCTGTTGTCAGATCGACCAACTGCACTTCACTCTAGTATCCATGGAGGAACACATATTTTCGGCGCATGCTTCTGAACCCTTTTATTAAAGCATACTTAGAGCCAAAAGCCAAGCTTATGCTACATAAACATACGTCGCACGACGGTGACGATAGCGGGTGCGACCAAGATAACACTCTTATAAATTCTTGGTGGACCATGTAGTAGACCTTCGAAATCGTTCATTACATTCACGAAGTGGATGTTTTCGAAGACTCACTACATGGTGGAGCATATCGGATTCGAACCGATGACCTCTTCCATGCCATGGAAGCGCGCTAGCCAACTGCGCCAATGCCCCTCGACTATGCATCGTCGCCCTGTCAGACAGCACAGCTGTCTGCGCTGGCGACTCTTGGCGCATTGCCAAGTTGCCAGCTGTAGTGCTCCCGCGCCGTATTTAGATACGGCTTGGTCCGCGCTTCGCTGTCGCCTCGGCACTGCATCCAAGTGCATAGCCGAGGGACCAAGGCCCCGTGCTGCGATTATTCTACCAACAAAAACACCTGTCGCCAAGGCATCGACAGGTGTTTAAAGTTTAGTTGTTCTATGTCAATTGTTTGATCGGATCCGATACGACAATTTAACGAATTAGCCGCGTACTCGGCTGGCTAGTGC
>CAZIOA010000019.1:0-14415 GCA_964540835.1 uncultured Candidatus Saccharibacteria bacterium | reverse complement strand
AAATGTGCTGTCAGCTATACGCAAAACCTGTTCGTGATTCGACTGCCGCGACCATGTCAGTCCGACGCCCACAATGATAATCGCAAGTGCTACAGCTCCTGATAACGCCCACCAACCAATTTTCATTTACGCTCCGACCTTGTCCTTCTTGTTGCGGCGCTTGGCATTCTGTTCGATGTATTCGATGATTTTTGTCGCCACGTCGCGACCAGTGATAAGTTCCGGTGTTTTCAAACTGGCCGAAGAGTTTACTTCGAGCACCAACGGACCGCGCTCGCTACGCATCATGTCGACGCCGCATATCGGAAGTCCCATGGCCTTTGCTGCTTTGATGGCGGTCTTTTTTTCTTCGTCCGTCAGTTTGACGGGTACACCTTCGCCGCCTTGATGCGTATTGCTGCGGAAATCACCGTCCAAACTTTGACGTTTCACGCTGGCTACGACACGACTACCCACGACAACCGCGCGGATGTCCTCTCCTGCTGATTCCTTGACGAACTCTTGCACGAGGAAGTTCACGCCCTCGACATAAAACGCTTGCATCACGGCTTTGGCTGCCTTCGGCGTTTCGGCCAGCACGACACCATTGCCGTGCGTGCCGCGAGCAACCTTGATGATGAGCGGCGTGCCACCAGCTAGCTCCACGACGTCCTCGAAGTTTGCCGTTTCGCGAGCGAACACTGTCTTTGGTATGCCGACACCGGCCTTGGCAAGAATCTGATATGCACGCAGTTTGTCGCGCGAACGACCAATGGCAATCGAGCTGGCCGTCGAATACGCGCCTTGGTTTTCAAACTGCCGCACGATAGCAGACCCGTACCTCGTATAACTTTGAGCTATGCGTGGGATAATCGCGTCAAATTGATCAAGTGACTGGCCCTTATACCGTACGACCGGCTGGTTTTTCTCAATCGAAACGTAGCACTTGGCGTAGTTGATAACCTTTACGTCGTGACCACGAACAAGAGCGACCTCTTTAAGTCGACGCGTAGAGTAATTAGCTCCGCCTTTTGATAAAATGGCGATTTTCATATATACCTTTCCAATTTTCGTCTTAATTTTTTTGTTTGAGCTCGCTCCGCGTCCACTAATGGCGTACCGCGACTGACATCGACGATGAACTTTCCAAGCAAAACATTCCTTCCAATGAGGACAGGGTACACCTGTGTCGATCTATTTGCCAATGTAAATGAGGCTCGTATATTTCGACCTGCTAACTTCACGAGCAGTTTAACCTTGTATCGAGTTTCCGCTGCTCCGTTGGAGCTTGATACCACAGTACGTTCATATTCTTCAAAATACAACTCCTTATCGGTATATTCCGGGTGCTCCTCGCCAAATAAAACAGCTGTTAACCCTCCATTGGCACCGATGGATATTTTCGACGCCCATAGTGCAGAGGTTTTCGCACCGGTATCTATGCGTGCATGCACAACAATACCGAGTTCCGGGAACTCGACTTCTTCGACCCGTCCGATGGTTTTCTTTTCCTTAGACATAGTTAAAATATATTTGAAATTATATAATATTTACGTGAAATATTCAACAGAAAAACTTAGTTTCTTTTAAGTAGGTTTCTGATCATTTCAGTGTAATGCGCAGCTTTTTCTTCCGTAAATGAGCCGCTTGATATTTGAGGCGCGTTATTTACTTCAAGTACGTAGAATTCTTGCGTATTCGAATCGATAATTACGTCGATACCGGCAACCTCTAATTTCGTTATTTGTGCAGCACGAACCGCCGTATCTATGATGCGTTTGCTGATCGTGTTGATTGGGACGACTTCCGCCCGTCCGCCTTGCGAAGTGTTGTTGAGATGCGTTGTGCCGTCGCCGAAACGTTTGATGATCATTGAAGGCTTACCGTTCAAAACGAGCACTCGCAGATCGCTGTCATTCGGTATGAATTCTTGCAATATGAATCTTTTGTCGGGATTGTCCGCGATGATTTTCTGTATATCTTCTGGTGACGTGACGACAAAATTCAACCTGCCTTTTGATCCTTCGTTGTCTTTGAGTACCGCTTTTGCACCAAAATCTGAAAACCGACGAACCAATTCGGCCATAGGACCATAGTATGTTTTCGGCTGCTCTTTGATACCGTTTACCCACAGCAAAAATTCTGTGCTCAATTTGTTATCAAGCAACAAGCGGTTCAGATACGAGTCGGTGTACTTAATGCCGTGGTACTGGCAATAAAGTGTAATTGCATGTGCCTCAACCGCGAACGCGCCGATATGACGTATGATGACGAGGTCAAAGTCACGTATATCAAATCCCTTCTCCGGATGGTAGATCGCGATTGTTTTCTTATCTACCTCGAAAAAAAGCTCTGATATTTCACAGCTCTCGATGTCCGCATCGTCATCTATCAGTGCGCGTACCCTGTCAGCGAAACGCTCGGCTTTTTGCTTCGCTTCGTCGCTTCTCGCCCTGGCTATAAATAAAACTTTTTTCATCGGCTTATCTGCTAATTGTTTTTGGCGAAAAGATGCACAGTCTGGTTGTCAGTCGGATCGAATTGAGCCGAAAAGTACCATTTAAGCGCCTCTTGTCTTTTGTTCCTTGGTAAATCCTTTATATCGTTAACCGCTTTCTTCGCCTTTTGATCGCCTATGTGGTACGAAAGGTCGCGAGCGTCGAGCGCCAAACCGCGAGATGAGCGCATGACTTGATTATACAGTCTTGCTCGTATTTTTTTGATTTCTTTGTCATCCGTGGTATTTCGCTTCAATGCTTCTGCGAGCGTCATGATTTCCAGCACATCACGAAAATTTCTCATACTGCTTACGCGGGTCGCTAAGTGATGCAAAGGTATTGAATTCTAAACGGATTACTACCCCTTGATCTGCTAGAAAAGTGATCGCTTTTTCGCGCCGTTGAACTGCTCGAGCAATTCTTTCTGCTTTTTAGTCAGCTTGGTCGGTGTATCGACGATTACGGTGACGATATGTGGACCGCGAGACTCGCTCCTAAGATGTGGCACGCCGTGTCCGGAC
Organism: uncultured Candidatus Saccharibacteria bacterium; assembly: GCA_964540835.1. Classification (GTDB taxonomy): domain Bacteria; phylum Patescibacteriota; class Saccharimonadia; order Saccharimonadales; family Saccharimonadaceae; genus UBA2112. The sequence continues at coordinate 11,417 of CAZIOA010000019.1, read as the reverse complement.
AATTTGAAATCCGTACCGCTCTGCGTACCAGCTGGTACCTTCATGCGCACCGTGCCATCGACCGTATCAACTTCGATCTCTGTACCAAGTGCCGCGTCGATCATGCTGACGTGCTCCTCGGATAGTATGATGTCGCCTTCGCGAGTAAACTTTTTATGTGCTTTCACGCGCACGTGAACATACAAATCACCGCGACCGCCACCGCCGATCGCTTCACCGCGATCGCGCAAACGGATCGTCGCGCCGTCATCAATACCAGCCGGGATCTTGATGGTGACATCCTGCTTGCGTCGCTGCGTACCCTTGCCATGACAGACAGAACAGACCTTCTCGGGTACGCGTCCGCGACCCTTGCACTCATGACAGGTCGAGGCCTGTTGGATCTGGCCAAATATTGTATTGACGACTTTCATCTGCTGGCCGCTCCCGCCGCACGTCGGACATGTCTTCATACTGTGGCCAGGCTCAACAGTAGAGCCTTTGCAGTGCTCACACTCGTCATCCATGTCAAGCGTGATTTTTTCTTCCGTGCCAAAAACTGCATCCTCGAAACTGAGCGTGACACTCGTCTCAACATCACGACCGCGACGAGGTCCATGTGATTGCTGCTGACCGCCGCCGAAAAATTGGCTGAAAATGTCGCCCAGACCGCCATCGCCGAAATCGAAATGGACATTCTGGCCATTGAAGCCGCCGAAGCCGCCGAACGGATTACCGCCCGCTCCGCCGCCTGCGCCGCCGACGCCCGCATGACCAAACTGGTCGTACCGTTGGCGCTTTTGCTGATCTTTCAGTACTTCGTACGCTTCGTTCACTTCCTTGAACTTCGTCTCGTCGCCGCCGTCTTTGTCTGGATGATACTTAACGGCAAGTTTACGAAAGGCTTTCTTGATCTCGTCAGCAGAAGCTGTTTTTGCAACCCCAAGAATCTCGTAGTAGTCTCGCTTAGCCATAAGCCACCCCTGTATCATGCTTACCCCACACCAAAACCTGATCGGAACAATCTGCAATCAGATTGTGGAGAATCAAGTTTTTGGTGCGGGGTTTAGTCATCAGTTTTTATTGTAGTAAATTAGCACTCAAGTGTCCAGTGTGCTAATCACTCTCTGTGGATTACGAGTCCGGGGACGGTTTCTGTCTGACGACGAGATAACCAGCGACTTGCGCCCCAGCGAGTGGCATACGCGCCTGCTACAGTGAAACCGACAACCATCATCGCGATTGAAATCGGATCGACCTGTCGCTCCCGAGGAGCGGGAACGTATGTGCCCCCAGTTGGTGGCAGCACTCCTGCGGAAGCCAAGAGTGCATTGACCTTGTCCTTCCGTTCTTTTGGTGTCATTTTCTTGGCCGCCGCCACCGTCGTGGTATCTCCCTGCGGGACGAAACCAAACTGGAGATTTGGTGCGCCTGCCGCGCGAGTTTGTGGTTTTGGTACGACATCACCCTTAAGCGGGAAAACCTTTCCGGCTATCGTATCAATACCAAAGCTGCCTATCCATTCACCGAATACATTTATATACAGGACTCCGAACCAGTCTGTCAGATTGAGTGTGCTGGTACTGATATTGGCGATATTTGCGCTCGCTGTCGCATCGCCGGAGACCGCGTCGCCAGCCTGCGTGTTTCCCGTCACGGTCGCGTCGCCCGATGCTGCCGTCAGATCGATATTGTTGACGATGGAGGCATTGTTGTTCACGTTTGTGTCGCTGCTGATATTGACGTTATTTTTCACGACGCCACTACCGAGTGCCGCCGCCGTGGCATTTGGCGCGTCGACGATCATGCCGACCCATTTGCCAAGCACATTCACGAATACGAGCAGGCTCTTCGACGCATCAACCTCGTGTCCGGTGAGATTGAGGATAGTCAGGTTTGTTTCAGCGGCGCCCGTCTTGGCACTGCCTGCCGACGTGTTATTCGCCACCGTAGCATCCCCTGTCGTCGCGTTCAATTTGACGTTGTTCACGATAGATTTATCGTCATTGACAGTCGTGGATAGCGGCATGTTGAAGTTACCGTACACCTCCGCGTTGCTCGCGAGCAATTGCGGTATGAATTCCGGCGACACCAGGATGTCCCCGTTGAGATTTCCGTGGATATTGATGGTTCCTATAAACGACTTGTTGGCTGCCACGATAGTATTGATGAGATTGAGTACATTCGCCACGGCATTCGCGTCTCCCGATTTCGCACTGCCCGCTTTGGTGTTGCCGCTTACGGTCGCATCACCACTCTTGGCGTCGAGGCTAAGGTTGTTTGCCAGCGAGGTATTGTTTTGCACGTTGGTCCTGTCCGATATATCAACGTCATTTTTGATCGTGGCATTGTCGATAGCCGGGCCCAGCGTGATGTCTCCGACGATATCGCCATACAAATCAATCGTGAAGTGCGCCACGCCACTCGCGTCGTCTTTGTTGCCCACTGTGGAGTGAACGCTATTTACGACAGTTGTTACCGCTGAAGCATCGCCTGTTTTGGCATCGCCAGCCTTTGTATTTCTCACCACGTCGGCATTGCCGGTTTTGGCATCTGAGTCAAGCGCGTTTGTCACGTCCGCGTCATTCGTGATATCCGTATTCGTCGAAACGTCGACGTCAGTGGCAATCACCGCTTCAGGGTCGACATCTGCGTTCGATACCGTAGCGGCGCTTTCTTCTGCTTCATCTTCCGTATCTGTTGTCGCTTCAGGTGACGGCGTCGGCGTCGATGCAGGGCTCGGCGACGGCGTCGTCACGCGTACGTATCTCTTTTGTACTGGATCCCACCTCCACTTATCCGTATCCCAGTGTCCGGTGGTCGAATTGTACGTATAATTTCGCTTCTTTTGCTCGGCGGCATGCGTCGGAGTTATCGAAAGCGGCACCCCGCCAGCCACTACCACAGCCACAAGGTAAAGTGCTGATTTTCGAAGAATGTGTTTCAAGCTCATGACGATGTCTCCTTCTCTCGCCTTTGCGGGTTACCGTATTGATCCTTGGCGGGGAGGGCAGGCGCTACCCTCCCCCGTATATTTTGTCGCAAAACCTGTCAAGGTTTTGTGGTGTTTATTAGTTACGTACGTTCAGATTAACTGATTGCGTATTCGTGTTTGATGCGTTACCAGTTGTCGCTGAACCGCCTGACGTATTGCCGAAGACCTTCGCGTCACCAGAGCTTGCATACTGATTGTTGTAGTTACTTACGTCAACGTTGTTGTCATTCTTGACGAAAACATCAATGTTTTCGTATGAAGACACGCTGTTGTTTGACCATGGACCGGTCGTATGTATACTCGCGTTGCCATGAGAGCCGCTGCTCCAGCCCGTGAGCCCTGCCGCGCCGAGGCCAGCATTGCTGACAGAAGCAGAGACATTCGAGCTGTTATGGTTGGCAGTGGATCCGGTGTGAGCACCGCCGCCTGTCGTATTGAACATGACCTTCGCGTCACCTGATTTCGCAAACTGGTGATTGTGGTTTGTCACGTCCAAATCATTGTGGTTGAGCAACGTCAGATCAAGATTTCTATACGAGCCAATCTTGTTCCATGAGCCCGGGCCTGTGTTACCGATGTTGCCTGAGGTCGCGCCTGCAAACCCAGCCATCCCAAGTACAAGACCTGTCGATGTCACCGCTGCACCTACTACTTTACGTACTTTCATGTATCCCTCCTTCCGGAATTAGGTTTTATACTCGGATGTGTTCACCCGACCCCATCTGCTCCCAGCCTGCAGATGATATCGACTGACCACGCATGGCGCTAGCCCTATGGTGAGGTCTCCTCGTATGTTTGTGAGCGCGTGTTTGTGTGGACATTGAAGTTGGTTGTGATGGATGATGAATTACTGCCGCTTGAAGTCGAGTTCGTCGATATATCTACGCGTGTCGTGCCGTTTTTTGTCCGAAACGTCTCGCGAACGGTACCATCACGCGGCACGTTTATCTGACGGCCATTGACCGTGACGTCCGGCGTGTCGCGGCCGCTACCCGACGATCGCACATGTGTCTCCACTGATTGACCGGGAGCTGTCTTGATAGTCGTTTGCTGCTGAGCTACTTCATCGTGACTAGTTGCCATGGCATCGCTATTCACAGGCTGTGGTGTTTTGCCGCGTGTGTATACTGCGCTGATGGCAACTATTGCTATGATCGACGCGATCGCCACGACCACAAATACGCGATGCCTGCTTGTACGACCCAGTATGCCGACTGAACGTACTGCGATACGGCTGACGTATTTTTTTGCCGGTGACAAGTAGTTCCGCATCCTGCTCCCCTCCTTTTCAGATTTAATTTATTAATATTAATATTCTCAGCATAGCCACCAGATAAAAAAATGTTTGTTAATTTTTTCACAGAGAATTGACAAATAGTCAAAATAACAGATACATAGTTCTTATGTATGCAATATTCTTGGGTTATTGTCAGCTATATTTTATTCATGTATAAGTGAAATTAGGCTTAATAATTCGAGAGGAGGACATTAAGTGAAAAAACTATTAAGAATTATCAGCGCTGCAATAGTAGGCACGGCGTTCATGGGAGTAGCCGCAAGCGCGCAACCACTACCAACCTGTGACAGTATCGAGATTACCAATACCGGACCCGGTTCTTTCAACGAAGGGGTTTGTAAAGTATCCGTCGACGTGACACTTGTCTGTGAAAACGACATTTACGTGCTCAACGAGAACGATCAGGCTGCTGTCACGGGCGAGGCATCCACGATCGGCAACACCTCAGGCGGTCCGGCAATTACCGGATCTGCCGAAAACGAAAACGGGCAAACCGTATCAATCGGCGCCAGTTGTGATGGTGAAGCCGAAGCTCCCGGAAGCGGCTCTATCGCCCCTCCGGCTGGCGGTGGTGGTGGCGCACTACCAGCGGCCCTGCCAAACACTGCGACCAGCTCGTTGGCTCCACTTGCCATGGCAAGCGTGATCGGAGCAGCTGCTATAGCGCTTGTTTCACGACTAGCCGTCTTCGCTTATCGCCGCTTCAGCGCGAGATAGGAAACTGCTGCAGATGTTGCGAAAGGTCGGTATTTTAAGCAGCATCATCGCATTCGCTTTCGTAACGATCGGGACGTTTGCATACATACTGCAAACGTCTCTTTCGTATCAGCCAACACCCATGATAGACGCGGCGACATCCACCCCCATCAACAAACCGGCAAAACAGTCGCCTGCGGTTATCGCCGGGAAACCAACCCGTCTCGTGATAGCAGATCGAGATATTGACCTGGTCGTAAACGACGGCTACTACGATCAATCAACCGGCGCATGGACTCTGTCTGACACGCAAGCGCAATTCGCCGTCATGACATCTCGTCCGAATAACCACGCTGGCATGACGTTTATCTACGGGCATGGAACTGACGCCGTGTTTGGCAGGATCGGCAGCAATCCGCCGTCTGTCGGTTCCGTCGCGAAACTATATACGAAAAATAAACGCGTGTTCACGTACAAACTAGCATCTGTACGAAATCTGCAACCAAACGATACGTCAATTTTCAAAAAAGCACGCAAAGGAAAACCTCGTCTCGTCGTACAAACATGCACTGGTCTGTTCAGTGAATGGCGAACGATGTTTACGTATGTATTCAAAAAAGTATCTACAATATGAATCACAAAGAAGGAGGGTCGTATGAGTGAAAGTAGGTGGAATTTTGAGGGGCTGGAGGCATTGTATGTGAACTGTACATTGACGCGCTCGCCCGAATCTAGCCACACCGAATTTTTGATCGAAAGCAGTCGCGCGATCATGGAGAAGCATGGCGTGAAAGCTGAAATTATACGTGCAATAGATCACGACATCGCGACCGGAACCTACCCTGACATGCGCGACCACGGATGGGGGCGAGATGAGTGGCCCGAGCTGTATGAAAAGGTAAAGCAGGCTGACATTGTCGTCATCGCTGGTCCGATATGGCTTGGCGACAACAGTAGCGTGACGAAAAGAATCATTGAGAGACTCTATGGCAACTCAAGCGATCAAAACGACAAAGGTCAGTCGCTCAACTACGGTAAGGTCGGTGGCTGTATCATCACCGGCAACGAAGACGGTGCCAAGCACTGCGCGATGAACGTCCTCTATAGTTTGCAGCATATAGGTTTTACTATCCCGCCTCAAGTAGATGCCGCATGGCTTGGTGAAATAGGTCCGGGACCAAGCTATGGCGATGAAATCGACGGCGAACGTGCCGGGTTTGACAACGATTTCACGAATCGCAACACGACATTCATGACATGGAATTTGATGCACATGGCGAAGCTTCTCAAAGACACAGGGGGCATACCGGCGCATGGCAACCAACGCGACAAATGGGATGCTGGCGAACGGTTTGATTTTACAAATCCAGAGTATCACTAGCGTGTATTCGCGGCGTTTGCAAACGATTCAACCAATGTTCTCCGCCGCGGCGCAATCATAGTATCAAAGCATTAAAACCTTAATCAATGCGTCCCTTGGTGTTATCATAAAGCATATGTCAACAACACTCGACGATGCATGGTTTGATCGTTTCCATACTATAAAGGATCAGATTGGCGAAGCCTACGAACTGCTTCTTCCTACGCTGGAGACGCTTGACTCCTCAAGGAAGGACTTCGAGTCTTCGGACTACAAAAAGAACCTTTCCCTGTATCCAAACCGTGCTGACGTAGACAAACTTTCACGTGCACGCGAACAACTACATGCGCTTAAAGAAGCTATATCTCGTGATGAATCTGATAGTCGCGTACGGTCGGCATATCTGGATTCAATTTCCGTAGCTGACTGGAATGCTGCCATGATTATCGCGGGCACAAACGCAGACGACGCAGGTTTCAAGAGGGCAAATGATACGCTCTATGATCAACCGAACGCAGACGTCTTCAAAGCGGTTTGTCATTGGATAAGGAAGGATGCACAGGAAACAATTGACTCTGGCGATCCACAGCTGGCCGAACTCGCCGCAAATGTACTGAGCAAAACGCCCGACCTTTACGGTGATCACCGGATGATTGTCCCGTCAGAAAAGGTATTTCACTCCGTAAGAGAACTTCATTTTCGAAAAAACGGATATTACGATCAACTATTCGGCGTCGACGGGCTCCCCAATGAACCGTACATCGAGCAACATGTCGGAAACAAGATATGCCAACAGGCATTGAGAAATATAGGCTCTGACTACACCATGGCCATGTCGGACGACAATATATGGGCAGTATTCCCTAGTCGCAAACAAGTCGTCAGCCCTCGTGGCTACCGATTAGCCCGAGACGAGTTTATAGGTATCGTCTGTCATGAAATAGGCAGTCATGTGCTTGAGTCGGTCAATGGTCTACAATCACCGCTCAAACTGCTCAGTTCAGGACTTGCTGGATTCGAAAAGGGCAACGAAGGCAGGGCGTTCCTCCGCGAGCAAATCATTTACGAAAATGAGCATATTTTCTTGCAGCAGTTTGCTTGGGAATACATAGCTTTGCTGCACTTGTCAGTAAGTCTCGCAGCTGGATTGCACAAGGAAAAATACGATTTAGTAAAACTCTACGATGTGCTCTATGCTCTGTATATTTTTTGGAGGACGAGACGCTACCCCCTCGCGACAAACAACGAACTCTTCGCGCGCGATGAAGCGTGGCAACTATGCGTCCGAGTACTGAAAGGCACAAGCGGACAAGGTGGAGCATATATGAAAGATACCGTTTACTTAGAGGGAAACATCCGTTGCTGGCAATTGGCGGCAGATGATCCTTCGATCATCTTGTTTGGCGATACGGGAAAATTTGATGTCACGAACCCTGATCATGTCGAGCTCGTACGTTCACTGCATGTATAGCATCATTGGATCATACGAGTGGTTGCGAAAAGCGCGCTAAATACCCGAGAGCACGTTGGTACTTTCGTATATTGCGCATCTGTTTCGGCGAAGGATTTTTTAGCCCGGTCAAATTGAGATTGTCAAACAAGTCGGCTTTTTTCACCGCCCGAGACCGATCATTCGTCGCGACGTCCATGATGTATTGCTCATACAACGCCTCCTTTTCCTCTATCGTGACTGGCCGATTTGGCTTTTCTTTAGTCAGTAGTTCCAGCGGTACTACGACCTCATCGCCAAAGCCGTGCTCACGCAGGTCATCAAATGTCAGATCGGTATCCTCGACAGCATCGTGCAAAACCGCGACAATCTGCGTGCAAATTGAATGTCCCTGTATCTTCACGATTCTCGACACCCTCAGTGGGTGTTGGAAATACGGACTGCCATCAAACCGTGTCTGCCCCTCATGCTTCTCCTCCGATATTTCTCTTGCTAGTTTGAGGTGCTTTTTTGTATATTGTTCCATCGCTCTCCCCTTTCTGTGTCGAAAAGCGGAGAATCAAAAACACGGCTCTCCACTAGACGACTCGTCGTTATGACTTTTTTTATATGTCGTTTAGTGAAGTAACCGCAATGGACGAATCCTTTCGGATCCCGCTGAACCTACTTCTATTTGTTTTATATCATGGCAATAACTGTTTTGCAAGCATTTTTTATCTGAGCCTCAAAACCTCAACGAAACGAAGCTCAAGCGACTGCAACCCTGGAAATTACATCGCTCATTCGTGAATTTCCAGGCGTGAAAGGGCTTCGTGAGTGAGGTCTTGAGGCTCAGGTTTTTTTAAACTCAGATATCTCCGTCACGATTCCGTATACCCATCGTAAGAAGATAGACGACGCCCCAGCTGATAAGCGCATAGATAAGCATGGCAACGACAGAGCTTATCTCAAATACAGCAGCTCCGTATGACGGAGTGTAGTTAAATATGCCATGAAACGGCGCGACGAACATATTGCTCGAAGTATATATAAAGTCGACGAAAGCATTGTCCCTATTTGCCGCCAGCAAAAGCAGCACGAACCGCACGGCGATCAGCGCGATAATAACGCCGAAAATAAAGTAAACGATCCGAGCAAGCAAAACCATCGGTCCCACCATAGCCGTGTCTGCCTCGTCTGCATGTCGCGCTTTATGTGTTTGAACCATGATATCCTCCCCTGCTTATATGCTGTTACATTATAGTTTCATGGCAAAAATGCTTCTGTTAAAAACTTCACATACGGGCTATACTGGTGGAGAAACGACTTTTAACCATGGAAAAACTTACCCGACGCCTCGGCGGTATATTTGGAACACTCCGCGCGGAGTTTTGGCAAATCTTTAATCGATATTTTGCCGACTACAAACACTTTGATGGTGATGCCAGAGAGATATCACAGCAAGTCCTCGACGGTCTCTGGTCGGATGATTTCTACCGGACAAGTCTAGGGCACTTTGATTTCTTTTGGATGCGCGATTTTGGTACGGTTGCCAAATCGCTCGTCAAGCTCGGACACCGCGACAAGGTTCAGCATACATTGTCCTGGGCGCTCTACCACTATCAACGCGCGGGCGAAGTAACACTCTGTATCGACAAGGCTGGCAATACCTTTAATGCTCCAGCCAAAAAAAGCGTCGATGCCCTGCCATGGCTGTTGCATAGCATCGTTGTCAGCGACTATCGGCTCAATGACATGGAGCGTAAGTACCTGGAGCGACAGCTGCGCGGCTACTGCAAGGGACTGCTCGATCCTGAGGTGGGAAATTTGCGAAACGACGTACGCTACGCCGAGCTACGAGATGCCGTTCATTATGACCGCAGCGCATACTCAATCACGCTTATCGCGCGTATGGCGCAGTGCGTTGAAAAACTAAAGCTGAAAGGCTTTCCCTATCCGTCTTCTCACTACCATGACGTCCTCATAAATGATTACTGGAACGGTGACTTTTTCAAAGCCGATGCCGTGACCGATGCTTGGAGTTCCGAGTGCGGACTCATGCCGTTTTTCCTCGGAATCATAAACGACAAAGAGATGGCCGACAAGACATTTGACTACATCAACAAAGTAAAGCTCAACGAACCGTACCCGCTTGTCTACTGTCAACAACCAGAGCTATTTCACTATCGAATCGGCATGGGCAAATGGTTGATGCCGGGGTACACCGGATGGACTATCTGGACGTGGCACGCCACGTTTTACTTGCACATGCTCAAAAAGTACAAACGACCTGAATACGAGAAACAGTACAAGCGCTTTTCTGAGCTTATAGAACGTCACAAAACCTATCCCGAAATGGTTGGCCCCAGCGGAGAGTGGTACCGCACGCCTATATACAATGGCGATCCCGGCATGGTGTGGGCAGCATTATTTTTGGAACTTGAAGCTTAAACTAAGTCACTACTCTACGCGAAATACCATATCGACATATTCTGGATCAGTGACGTTGAAGCCGCTTTTCTCATAAAGGTCGCGTCCGACTGTATTGGCGCGATGCACAGATGACTCTACCGTCTCTGCTTTCATCTGCTTTGCCCATTCGACTGCGGCCGCTACGAGCTGACGACCCAGACCCTTGTCTCGCATGTTGCTCTTGACATAAATATCATCGACGAAAACCGACTTGCGCTTTAAATTGCGCTGTAGACGGATAAACGCATTGATCTCTCCATGGTCTCCAACCTCGATCAGATAAACGATTTTTTTGTCCATCAAGTGCGTATCGACAGCACCTGTCCATAAGGATCTTAATTGATTTTCCGTGATATCTTGCTTTTCCAAATCAAGATGCTGGTAAATTTGTGACGCGAGGACAAGCTCTTGGAGCTCATCAGTGCTGTCGAGTGATGGATCGAACGGGCGTATCATTTATGTATGTATCCTTTTTGTACCGCCCACCAGTTTAAAATCTTTTACTATTATAGCACTCAATTTTACTTTTGATTCGTAAATTGTTAATAAATAATCCCATGATAAATACAAGATCCTCTACGACATATAAAATTAATGCGTTACCCTAGCTACGTGAATATTCGCTGACACCGTCCTGGTGGCCTAATTTGAGTGCGTGATCCAACGTCAGCAAATCTTGTTCGTTTGGTGTGTATAGTTGATTCTCTATGACGAAATCAAACGACTCTCGTAACTCGACTTTCGTTTGCGGATCGTCCGGCTCTCCGACTGTCGCATCAAAAAGCGCGACGTTTCCGTTACGAAAAATAAAGTATCGTTTATAAAGTTTCCGATTTATATCCGAGAGAACTGCACTCAGCATCACTACTTCAAATGCCTTTTCGGCAATCTTTTTCTCTCGCTGCCGATCCGTGTCGCCATATCCAGTCAGCATATATCTCATAGGATATTCCGCCCATGTAACAGAACGTACATGCGAATATTGATCATCGCCATCTTGAGCTTGCCAATCAATTCCGCCAACCAGCCCCTGGCACTTCTCCCACCGCGTTTGTTCCGCAAACTTCTGGTTCTCGACCGTCATGAGATCATTATACTCATTAAAAAGCCTCTGCAAAGCAGAGGCTTTTTAATTGATGGGTTACTTTTTGTCTTTCTTGTCTTCTTCTCCGACTTCGCCTTCGACCGG
>CAZIOA010000018.1:0-14686 GCA_964540835.1 uncultured Candidatus Saccharibacteria bacterium | reverse complement strand
GCGCCAATCCACTATATGGCGTCGCGGCATTGTCGCCGATGACATAAATACCGTGTTTTGTGCGCATATATTCATTGACCACGACTTTGCCATTTTTCGCCAACTCGAAATACTTGGCGTTGTTCGCGAAAAATGGATGGTTCGCGACGCCAGACGTCCATATGACCGTATGGCTCTTGAGTGGTCGTCCGCTTACCACCAGCCCATCAACGTTTGCTGACTCGACTTTTTTGCCGAGAAGCACCGTTACGCCAAGCTTGCGCAAGCGTTTTCGTACTCGTTCGCTCGTCTTTTCGTGCATGCGCGGAAGCAGTCTCGGCGCGGCCTCGATAAGCGTGATGCCAATTTTTTGGTGACGCAGTCGATGACGCTTTCGTAGCCGCTCGATATACGATCCGAGAGCCGCTGCCAGCTCAACTCCTGTCGGACCGCCACCGATGATAACGTACTGCTTGTCGATTTCTCGCTCGACGGCGATTTCCTGATACAAATGACGCTTGAGTTCTTTGATCTCCTCTTCTGACTTGATACCAAACGCATACTCGTCGAGTCCTTTGATGCCAAAGTACGTCGTGACCGACCCAAGCGCCATCACCAAATGTTCATACTGGTACATATTGCCGCTTTTACCTCGCAATGTCTTTTTCTGCGGGTCGACTTTTATCACGGTATCAATCACTACTTCGACATTAAGTTTGTCAGCGAAAATCGTTCCCAGCGGCACCCATGACTGCAAATGACTACCGCCTGTAGCCGTACCGTAAAGGGCAGGATAGTACTGAAAATCAGGCTTGTCTGTTATCAAAGTGACATGGTTATACTGATGCTTTGCGAGCTCCAGTGCTGCTTTGACACCGCCAAAGCCACCGCCTACGATCGTGATCTTCATGTATTTCCTTTTTTATTTGCCTTATGCTTAATTATCATCAGTATAGCATAATTTACGGGAGAATCGGACCGATCGAAAGCATGACGCAGAGCAGCAAGATGGTCCACATAGAGCATTTGAACATCCGCCGAGCCCATGCCTCCGGCTCTTTTGTCGTCAATCCCTCGCTTGCCAAACGGACCCAATGCATGCCCGCGACAAACATGACGAAGAGATAGACTAGACCGGTATAGCCATGTACCGTTAGCAGCAGCGTACTGAGCACATAGAGTACCGTATAGATATATATCTGTATGATCGTGGGCTTTACGCCTACGACGACAGGCATGACCGGTACGTTTGCGGCTGCGTATTCTTTGCGCCGATAAATGGCGATGGAGTAAAACTCTGGAAACTGCCAGAAAAATAGTATGAGGAAAGCGATGATCAATCCTGCGTCGACTTGCCCGGAGACTGCTGCATACCCGCCAGCGACAGGCATGGCTCCCGAAATACTTCCTACGAGCGTGCCGTGAATAGATTTCCGTTTCGACCATGCACCATAAAGCCACACGTACGTCATGAATCCTGCCAAACCGATGACAACGACAAGCCAGTTCGTCCATAGGTACAAGACAGCAGTTCCAAGCGCAAGTAGCGTGATACCGTAGATCACCATGTTACTTTCCTTGATATTTCCCTCTACGCTCGGACGCGTTTTCGTCCGCTCCATGACGCTGTCGATATCGCGATCGAGAAAATTATTGACCACGCATGCCGCCGCGATGACCAGCGTCATGCCAACGACAGTTGCCACGAACAACCGCCAGTCGACATCGCCTGCAGCTGCTAGAAAAAATCCAGCGATGGCAGACAGCACGTTGCCATATGTCACTCCCGGTTTCGTCAGACGATAATACGCCACGAAAGTATTTTTGAACTCCGTCATTGTACTCATTCTACCACCATGGAAGAACTAGACGAACTTTCATGCATGAGCTAGAAGCCTTTGTCATATTCAGTCATCATATACTGCTCTTTTTCCTGTGGAGCCATATGTGACATGTTGTAGTTCATATTCACCATGATCCATATAGATCCTACGACCAGGATAAGCAGGACGATAATCATGAATACAAATGACCACAATTTATGGCGCGGCTTTGCCTCGTCACCGAGGTGCAAAAAGAACACCAGCTGCACGAACATCTGCAAAATCGCCAAGCCGCCCAAGATAGCGAGAAGCCACGGGTTCACCGAGCTATACACTACCATGCCAAACGCCGCGAATGTCAGCAGCAGACAAAGCACGTAACCTGTCACGTACTTGGAAACTGTCATCGCGCGACTCCTATCAGGTATACGACAGTGAAGATAAATATCCAGACCAGATCAAGGAAGTGCCAGAAAAGTCCGAACAACGCTGTCTGTCGTTTGAGTCTCGACGTCAATCCCCTCCTTACCAACACGACGACAAGCGTCACGAGCCATATGAGACCAATCAGTATATGTAAACCATGCGTGCCGACTAGGGTAAAGAACGCCGAGAGAAACGCGCTTTGCTGCCAGCTATGCCCTTCGCTCACGAGTTTCGTGAATTCATAGAGCTCAAGTGCCAAAAAGGCTACGCCCAGCACAAACGTCGCTCCAAGCGCCGTCACTATGCCACGAACGTTTCGTCCTTTGAGCGCTACGAGCGCCAATCCGCATGTCAGCGTGCTCGTGAGCAGTATGATCGTCATCGCCATGACCAATGGCAACTCAAATATATCACTTCCGGCCGGTCCGCCCGCGGTACCAGGACGCAACACGACATACGTGGCGAACAGGCTGGCGAATATCACGCAGTCTGTCATGAGATACAGCCAAAATCCGACACTTGTCCTGTTGAGCAATTCTCTTTCTTCTGCTGCGTTGTGCGCGTCCGTCATGCCCCACTCTCCATAACTTTCTCCGAAGGCTTGAGTGAGTGAGCTCCCCATAGCCGCTTTTCCGTTGCAGCTACCTCGTCAGCAGATATCGTGCGTTCTGCTTCTCGTCGCTGCGTCGACGCTATCGACAGCGCGACCACGGCAATGATGCCAATAACAGCCAGCCACCACATATGCCATATAACAGCAAAGCTCGTGACAAATGAAGCGGCGGAGATGTAAACGCCATACCCCGTATTTTTGGGGATAGTGATTGCTTTGTAGACAGGCTTCTTTTTGCTTGCTTGTTGCTTTTGTACCCAGTACGCATCGCGCTCGTGCACCGGATCAAGTGTCGCGAAGTTGTACTCGGCGACTGGCGTCGATGTCGCCCATTCAAGCGTACGACCATCCCATGGGTCAGGACCGACGGCAAGCTCCTTGCGTTTCCAGATACTGTATGCCAGTTGTAGCACCTGGAAGAACACGCCAAGCATGATAACCATCACGCCGATTCCGGCCACGATAAACAGCCCCTGCCATCCAAGTGACGGATCGTAGTGATCAAGTCGGCGCACAGCTCCCATGAATCCAAGCGCATAGAGCGGCAGAAACGCCAGCATGAATCCGATCAACCAGCACCAAAACGCTGCGATACCCAAGCCCTCGTGCAGTCGAAAGCCGGTCAGTTTAGGGAACCAGTACGCGATTGCCGCGAACATGCCAAACACGACGCCGCCGATAATCACGTTGTGGAAGTGCGCGACGAGAAATAGCGTGTTATGCACCTGAAAGTCAATACCCGGAACAGCCAGGAGTACACCAGTAACACCGCCGATCGTAAACGTCGCGACAAATCCCATGAACCACAGCATCGGCGTCTTGAAACTGATACGGCCACGGTACATCGTAAACAGCCAATTAAAAATCTTGACTCCTGTCGGTATCGCGATGATCATCGTCATGATTCCGAAAAACGCATTGACATTTGCACCAGCCCCCATCGTAAAGAAATGATGCAACCACACCGTAAACGACAAGAGTGATATCGCCATGAGCGCAAACATCATGCTCGCGTAGCCAAACAGCTTCTTGCGGGCAAATACCGGTACGATTTCAGAAAAGACGCCAAATGCTGGCAAGATAAGTATATATACCTCCGGATGCCCCCACGCCCATATGAGATTGACGTACATCATCGGGTTGCCCCCGAGGTCACTGGTAAAGAAGTGCATGCCGAGCGTCCGGTCGAGCGCCAGCATGCTCAACGTCGCCGTCAAGATAGGAAACGCGGCGATGACAAGCAGCATGCTTGCGACGACAGACCAAACGAAAATCGGCATCTTCATGAGCGTCATGCCTTTGCGGCGCATCGTAAATATCGTCACCAGAAAGTTCACACCCGAGAGCAGACTGCCGACACCGGCTATCTGAAGACTCCATAGCCAGTAATCAACCCCTGTGCCCGGACTATACTCCAGTCCGCTCAAAGGTGGGTATGCCAACCATCCCGCAGCTGAAAATTCACCCAGCCCCAGACTGACATTCATGAGTACCATGCCTGCGACGAACAGCCAGAAACTGATAGAGTTGAGCAATGGAAACGCAACATCGCGCGCGCCGATCTGTAGCGGCACAATCAGGTTGATGAAGCCAAACATCAGCCCCATCGCCACGAAAAAAATCATGATCGTGCCATGAGCCGAAAATACCTGCTGGAACAAATCAGCTGAAATCGGACTACTGGCTTCAGTCGCAAAAATAGCCTGCTGAGCACGCATCATGACGGCATCGGACAGACCACGCAGCAACATAACCACCGCCACCACGATGTACATGACACCAATTTTTTTCGGGTCAAGCGACGTGAACCAGTTGCGCCACAGCCATCCCCACTTTTTGAAATAGGTAATCGCCGCTACGACACCAAGCAACGCAAGGCTGCCGCCCACGACACCGCCTATCGTCACGATATCATTAGGTAATGCATCAAGGCTTAACCGCCCAAGCAACCAACCTAAATCAATGCTCATGATCACCCCCAGTCGTATCTATGCCCCCATGGTGCATATACTTGTCTATCACTTTAGCATATAAACCAGTGTCGTGCAGATGGTAGTACCGGGGAGGATCGTTCTTGCTCGGTTTTGCCAGTTTTTCGTACACGCCGCCATCCATATGTACATGATTCGTCGCGTCTCTTACCTGCGCCGCCCACGCGTCAAACGCTTTACGGTTTGGCAAAACTTCTGCCATGAAGTGCATATCAGCGTAACCCTCGCCGCTGATGTTTGTGTTGCTCCCGCGATAGCTGCCTGCCTGGTCGGCCATGAGGCTCAGTTTTGACGACATGCCGTTCATAGCGTATGTCTGCGTGCCGAGGTGCGGTATCCAAAACGCGCTCATAGGAGCATCGGCCGTTATCTCGAAATCCACCGGTACATTGGCTGGCATCTTGAGCACGTTCACGGTTGCGACCTGCTGCTCAGGGTAGAGAAATAGCCACTTCCACTGTAGGGCGACGACTTGTACTTTCAGGGGCTTCACATCGGAATCAAGCGACTTCTGCGGATCGAGCTGATGCGTGCTCACCCATGTGACAACGCTCAAAACGCCGATAATCATGATTGGGATACCCCACCAAATCACTTCCAGAAGATTATTGTCCTTGGCGTCGGGTTCATGTTTCACTTTTTTGCCATCGTGATTGTCCTCGCGGTATCGCCACGCGAACACGCCCAGCATCGTGAAGACCGGAATGATGACAATCAGGCTGAGCGCGAGCGTAAATACCAGCAAGTCCCGCTCATGCGCGGCGACGACGCCTTGCGGGTTGAAAATCGCAATATCCTTCCCATCGAGAAGCAACCATCCGCCAAGCGAAAATATAACGATAAGCAAAAAAACGCTCATCAAAGTACGCCCCGCCGTAAAAAATGGTTTCCTCCGCTCCTTCATGCTTATGTCTATGATACCATATGCACGATTCGTTTAGACGTGCCGAATGTTTGCCAAAAATAATCGTGGCGTTTGCCGTGTATGGTATCATGGCCCCAAGGCTAGGAGGTCGAAGATGGCTGAGCGCAATCGCTTCACCACCCAAAAACGAGCAGTGAATCGACACGAGCTGTCGAACAATCCGAAAAATTATTCGGAATTTGCCTATGACCAACTTTCTCCGGAAATTATCGATTACATCGTAGATAATGCTTTAAGACAGAATGAAGAACAACTCGAAAAAGTCTTGTGCAGCGAAGTATTGACTTGGGACGCCATCATGGCGCCACTCGACGACATCGCAGATAGAATGAATATCCTCACTGGACGCGTATTCTATATGGCCGAGCTACATCCTGATAAGTCCGTTCGCGAAGCTGCCGCCAAAGCTTACAAAACATACCACCATAAATCATCTGAAATCTGGTTCAACGAGGAACTGTATGAAAAGGTAAAATCATACACCGAAACCGATGAAGCCTACGAACTCGACGATGAAAAGGCGCTGTGTATCAATACCAGCATGCAAACGTTCAAGGAAAATTGTCTTGATTCAACTCCCGATGTCCGTGAACGGCTTCGTGAAATCGACGCGATGCTGACCGAAAACGAAGCTCACTTTGAAAACAATATCTACGACGATAAAACTATCGTTCCGCTGACTGAAGAAGAGCTCGCAGGACTTCCGCAACGATTCATCGACAAGTTGGAGCGCGATGACGAAGGCAGATATATCATCGCGATGAAATATCCGCATATCGATTCCGTTATGATGCACGCTGAAAACCGCGAGACGCGGCGCAAGGTCAGCGACGCCTTTCACTCTGTCGGCATCGAAAAGAATCTTTCCATCCTCGAAGATACGCTTCGTCTGCGGCATGAATTTGCCACGACTCTCGGACATCAATCATGGGCACACTACATGACCAGTTCCATGCTGGTAGAAAAGCCCGAAAATATCCAGAAGTTTTACGATGAAGTGTGCGACCCTTTAATGGAAAGAGTTTTGCCAGAAATTCGTGAAATGACCGAAATGCTCGCAGAGGACGGATACGCAGGGCCACTCAAAGAATATGATCGTGACTACTATATATCCAAGCTACAAAAGAAGCGCTATGGAGTTGATTACCAAAAAATCGAAGAGTACTTCCCTCTCGATCGTGTCCTGGAAGGCCTATTCCGACTCGATAGCGAAGCCTTCGACGTAGAGATTACGAAACTTGACACAGACGAGGAGCCCGTATGGCACGAAAGTGTCATGGCGTATGCCGTAGCGGACAAAAAAACCGGCGAACACATAGCTACGTTTTACCTTGACCTGTTCCCACGCGAAGGCAAGTACACACATGCTGCGACCTTTCCTTTCCAGTCTGGTCGACGATTACCTGACGGCAGCTACCAAGAACCGCGCGCAGCAATCGTCATGGATATATCGCAATTGGTTAGTTTCGAGCAGTTGATCACGCTGCGCCATGAAATTGGTCACCTATGGCAGCATCTTTTGACCAAGGCGGAACAGGTCGACTTTTCTGGCTTCAAGGTCGAGCATGATATTAGCGAGATGACCTCTCAATTCGCAGAAAACCATCTGAAGGAGTGGACTATTCTTTATGATATTGCTCAACATTATGAAACGAATGAATCTCTGCCTATTCGGGATCTGAAAAACCTGATCGAAGCGCGAAAACTCTACGATGTATTCGAATTCTTACGTCGATTGCATCTGGGAAAAATCGACCTTCAGCTGCACAGTGAACCGAATATCAAGTCAAAGGATATCGCCCGGGCGAATTTTGAAAACACCACGATCGCGGGATTTTTCCAGGAAAAAAACTACCCCCTCCCTGCGAAATTCAATCACATCATGACCTCATATGGAGGCGGATATATTGCATATCCGTACTCGAAAAGCATCGCCGATGATATTTACCACAGCAAGTTCAGGCGAAACGGCGTGCTCAACAAGAAGACGAGCAAACAATACAGGGAGATATTTCTTGAACGCGGCGGCACCGTGGACAGCAGAAAAAACATTCGTGAGATGTTAGGTCGTAAGCACAATAATAAAGCTCTACTAAAGGCGCTCGGCGCAAAGGCGATTCGATGACAGAACACACGTCGAAACGAACAAGCTGCTCATTTGCTCCAGCTAGCGAGCAGCGCATCGTGATTTCCACCAATACCGCATACTGGCAGGATTTCATGATCAACAGCAGGTCTATGGCAGCCAACCTGCGTACCGCTGAAGTAGGAGACATGGATAAGTACGTCCCGTGGTTTGCGCCAGACGACGAACTAGCTGCGGCCGTAGCGTTACGGAAAAATTACTACGCCGAAAAACCGGAAAAAATATTACATGAAAGTAGCGAGAACCATGAAGCTTTATTCGCGGCCGCAATGCAACTCCTTGAACTTCAGGCAGACTATTTGTCTGAGCACCACCCGGACAAATACCTCCTGGCGCGAACTGCCGACTCAACACGCGTCATAACCAACAAAGTGACGAACGATACATATCATATCAATGCAGAGGAATCGAACCTCCACCCTCTTGCGATCTCAGGGCTGTTGGGACAAGAAGATATTTGCCTGGTTGAAGAAACGAATGATGAACGTCACATACTGGCTGCCGGATTTGTCGCGACGCCGACCGACTGGGAACTCACGAAACTGGCAGGCAAAGACATGGATCAGATCCATTTAGGGTTTGACGGTTACGAAGAACGTTTGAAGAAAGTTGTCGATGACACGCTCCGTCATCTCCCGGAATTTCCAGCAATGAAGTACCGCAACAATGAATTCCTGGACTACGCTCCAACTCTTGCTCTCTTCCCCGATGAAAAGGTCAAAGTCGACGCAAGCACGATTTCGAACCCCGGCAATGAAATCACACTGCGAAGCGAACGTGAAACACTTATTCGCCTACCGGCATCAGAGGCCAATCCGGACAAGAAGCGGCTTGTCTTTACTATCAAACCTCATGTTCTCACCTTATCTGAAGCAACGAGGCGCATGGGCGACAGGAAGCTCAAAAAGTTAGTGGAGGCTATCCAGAAAAACACCGTGTTGCATCGAAATGAAGAACTTGCCGATATAGCTCTGCGATACTTAACAGACTATCGGTTGTAGAGATGTACGAAATGTTATACTGAGAAAATACAGGCAGAGGAGGCCCCATGACCGAAAATGAAAGACTATGCTATTTTGCCCATCACACGACCGACTACGGCACTGATCGTGAACAAGCGGCAATCGAAGTAATCGAACGACAAGGGTTCGAAGTAGTGAATCCCAACTCTCCTGAAGATGAGGCGGCATATCAAGCACTCAAAGCACGAAGAGAAAACCCCATGGCGCATTTCGAAGCGGTCGTACGCAAATGCGGCGCACTGGCGTTTCAGCGTTTCGAAAGCGGCGAGATCGGCGCTGGCGTCGGCAAGGAGATCATGACAGCAGTAGAGGACGATAAGCCCGTCTACGAAGTGGTGGGTGATCAGCTAGTATCCGTGAACGGCGCCGAAGCGGCTGCATCAGCCATGAGCGTTGAAGACACCAAAAAACTTCTCAGCGAAATACGCGCAGGCAGAGCACCCAAGGCGTAATATCACCATGGATAAATTCGATTACCGCATACCGCCAGACGAACGCCCCCTTGCTTTCGTGGATCTCGAAACCACCGGAGGCAACTGGTGGCAGCATGAGATCATCGAAGTCGGCGCAGTCATCACGACGCCCGAGTTGGACGTCGTTCACGAAATTGATACGAAAGTAAGGCCGCTCCGCATCGAAGACGCAGCACCCGAAGCACTGGTATATAACGGCTACACGCCCGAAGCCTGGGAAAACGCAGTCGACCTGAAGGGCGTTTTGGAAGAACTACGCGAGCACACGATCAACGCGGCACTTGTCGCGCACAACCCTACGTTTGAAAAACCATTCCTAGAAAAAGCATTCGTGGACAATGAGCTGCCAATGCACGAGATGGATTACCACAGTATAGATACGTACACGCTTGGACGACTTGCGCTTCGAGGTACGAATACCAAGTGGTATAGTCTGGACGCCATCGCCGTCGCGCACGGCCTCGAACCAGAGCCGAAACCGCACCGCGCTATCAATGGCGCCCGACTTGCTCGTGATGTGTACCGCAAACTAATGAAAGATTGATTTATTTTATCCCACTCAAAATCGAGATTTTTTGCCCTGACCTGACCACAACTTGATAATCGTTGCGTACGACAGAAACACACTCCGCTTCTCCAGTGTCAGGGTTTGGCTTCATCTTGATCGTCGTCTTGCTTACGTTATGTACATTCATCGGCTGCACAGGAACAGACGTATCTAGACTTTCTTTGACTTGCTTACGGGCTTGTTTGACGGATTTCTCTCCCAGCCGTTTCCGTATACTATACAAATTATCGCCGCTCGGCTTCTCGCTACTCTCGAGCGCGCTCAAACCATTCACGTATTCTTGCAAATAGCCTTCAGCGACACGCATCACCTCCGCGTATCCTGGATCCGCGCTTGTCATGGACCATTTTAGCTGCCCCTCTATGAGCGTCACGTTGCCATCGTGCTCCTGCACCAACAAAAACCCTGTCGGCTTGCCGTAATTGTCAACCGCTCCTTCCAAATGGATGAGGTTATTGCCACTCGCATCTGTTCTGAGAAATAATTGCGAGGAAGTTGACTGTCTAGACACTTTTGGCAAACTCACCATCTGATCAGCATCCTGAAACTGCATCATCAGCTCGTTTGATTTACTAGATGTCGTAATGTAGCTCAGTGCGTTTTTCAGCGTCGTGTCGAAAACTTTCTACCCATACTCGGCAGTCATGTCGCGATTGCCGTCCAACCCGAATATATCCGACGTTTCAGTCTCGCCGCTGTCTGCAGTATCCACGACATCTACGATCTGCTGATACTCATGATTCTCAGGTCGTACATCAGATAAAATATCTTTCACGAAATCTATTGGCATATAGATGTATATTACAATTTTATAGCATAATAATCAATTTTGATTTTTAGCTATACAACTGTCGCATTGAGTTTCGATGTAACATCTTGTGCCAAGCTATCCATGACTTCCGCGACGTCGTCGCCGGTCAAGGTTTTTTCGTGGGAGGTCAGACGAATACGAAGCGTGATGTTTTTGGTGTCACCACTCTCGGGCTGATAGATATCGAGCGGCGTGACAATCGTTTCGAGATTTGAATCCTTCAGGTTTTCGGCAACTGCGTTTTCAACGTCCACATACTTCGTATCACGAGATACCTGGAAGCAGATATCGCGCTCGGTTGACGGGTATCGACTAAGGGGTCGGTATGTCGGTTCTGCTTGTGCAGACAAGCGTGCAAGTTCGGATGAGCTGACGACGAATCCAGCAGTATAATCAGGGAGCTTAAAGTTCTTCTCCACGGACTTTTTGAACTCGCCCACGATACCGAGCAACACGTCTCCCGCTTTTACTGCCGCACTACGTCGAATTTCAAACGGCCTGGCATTGGCAGACTTAGGATTTTCAAACGCCGGTTCGAAAGTCATGCTCAGACCGAGCTGCTGGGTCATAAATTCCAGATGACGTCTCGCTTCGTAGTAAGCGCCTCCCTTTGGACTCTTCTTGCGAGCAACGACAAACGCCAAGAAGTCACGCTCTATCGGCAGACCGCTTTCATCCACCCCATCACTCTTAGCGTGTGCTTTGTTGAGTTCGAACAACGCGAAATCGTCGTACCCTGCCTTGATATTCGGATGAACGAGACTGAGGAGGCTCGGCAATACGCTCTGGCGATAATACTGCAGATCCGGGCTGATGCTGTTGACGATACGGTATGAATTTTCAGGATCCTGCCCTGCCTTGCGTAGTAAGTCACCATGCACGAAGTTGTATGTCAGTACCTCGTTGGCACCAGCGCGTGAAAGCGCCTGGCGGATCCGTGCCCGAGTCTGGTCAAAATGATCAGGACTGACTGCAGTGAAATCACGCTTCGGTAACACGGGCGCGATGTTGTCGAACCCATTAAGACGTCCAATCTCTTCGATGATGTCTTCAGGGATATGTATATCAGTACGCCAGTACGGTGCCGTCGCGACGACCGTGTACGGCGCTTCGACATCAACCTCAAAGCCGACGTTAGTCAATGTCTTCGTGATTTGCTCCATGCCGAAGTCACTACCCAGAGTCTCATTGATAACAGACTGTTGGATACGCACTGGTTCGTTATCTGCCTTTACAGGATATGCGTCAGCTACATCGCTGGCTCTGTCTGCCCGCGCAGCCAGACGGAGCAAATCGACAGCACCAGCTAGAACAGGCTCTGTAAGTGCTGCGGGTTGGCCCTTAGTAAACCTAGTGATCGCTTCGCTGAAGATACCGTGTCGCATCTGCGTGTTACGCAGATTATAGAGATTGAACGATGCACTCTCCAGTAGAACATTCGTCGTGTTTTCGTCGACCTCGGTATCACGACCGCCCATGGCACCGGCGAGCGCGACAGCTGTTTCGCCGTTCGCGATCACGATGTCGTTCGGACTCAACTCTATCTCGCGACCATCAAGCAATACGAGCTTCTCGCCCTCGCGGCCGCCGCGTACATGAATATCGATTTCGCCATTGTTGATTGCCTTCAGTTTGTCATAGTCAAACGCATGGAGCGGCTGACCTGTAATCATCATCATGTAGTTCGTGATGTCCACGACAGCACTATGCGGACGCACGCCGACACGGGCCAGATATGTCTGAATCTCTAGTGGTGACAGCTGAGTTTTGCAGTCAACATTCGTCAGTACGACAGCTTGGTATCGGCTTGAAAGCTCAGGGTCATCAATCGTGACTTTCGGAGCAGGCAAATCACCTACCTTCTCCGGCCACTCAATGTTTTTGAGCACCATAGGCTTAGGAGTCTCGAAAGCTCTACCCTGAATACCTGCCACTTCTCGAGCAAATCCGATGATACCGAACGCGTCGGGACGGTGAGTCAATGATTTGTTTTCGATATCCAGCAGGTAATCATCAAGTTCATATGCTTTGGCGAAGCTTTCGCCCGGCTTCCGCTCGTCTTCAAGCTCCAATATACCGGTGTGGTCATCGTAAAGATCAAGTTCTTTCGCGCTCGCAATCATACCGTTGCTCATGACGCCGCGCAGCTTGCGTGCATCCAGTACAAACGGCTCTTTGCCGTATGTTTCTGGCACGATGCTTCCAGGTGGCAGCCACGCGACCGTCAATCCTTCGCGTACGTTCGGCGCGCCGCAGACAACCTGGACGTGTCCGTTCTCGTCACGCTCAACTCCGCCAGCTGGCGGATTGACGGCATCACCGTCGTCGATTTTACAAACGCTCAGATGATCGCTACCTTCAACCGGGCTACAACTGACGACCTTTGCAACCACGACGCCTTCGTATTTCTTGCCCAGATCGATAACTTCCTCGATCTCAACCAACCGCGAACCGATTAGCTCGGTTAACTCATCAATTGAAACGTCTATATCCGTGTATTTCTTTAGCCAATTAACTGATATGATCATGCGAATTTCCTCAAAAATGCTAGTTTGCCCGACTCAAAATGACGCAGGTCTTCGATGCCATACTTGAGCATGATCATACGCTCGACGCCGCCACCCCATGCAAAGCCGCGATACTGTGTCGGATCGATTCCAGCGGCTTCGAGTACGTTCGGATGAATCATGCCGCACCCTAACATTTCGAGGAACTCGCCCAGTTTTCCTCCGATAGATTCTGGTTTTTCAATCAGGAACTCAAGTCCTGGCTCGACAAACGGGAAATACGCAGGCTGCGTTTTGATCGCTAATTTCTGTCCGTAATACTCCTCGAAAAACGCTCTGAGCGTCCCAAGCATCTCGCCCAACGTCGCGTCACGGCTAACGAATACACCCTCAACCTGGTAAAACGTGTGTTCATGCGTGGCATCGACGTCCTCGTTACGAAACACGCGCCCATAACTGATGCTTGCGATCTGCCCGCCTGCTTCCAGCTTCGCTTTGCCTGACTTCAGTACGCGATTCTGCATGGTGCTGGTATGCGCCGGTGGGATGAATCCTTCCTCGGTACGAAACGTGTCGTAGCCATCGCGTGCCGGGTGGCCTTCGGGGAAATTCAATGCGCCGAACATGTTCCAATCATCATCTATTTGTCGTGACTCATGCGCATCAAATCCCATGCGGGTAAAAATATCTATGACTCGTTCAAGCTCTACGGTTATCGGATGCCGTGTACCATGCTCAGTCGGTAGTAGGCTGATAGGACCGGCGTTCACATCCCAAGGCGCAGTCACATCAATCGGTTCGACGCTGGCGTCGAGCAGTGCCGTTTCACGCTCCTCGACTGCTGACTGTAGTGCTTGCTTCAGTTCATTCAATGCTCGACCAGCGCCCGCTCTTTCTTCTGGCGGCAAGTTCTTGATTTCATCAGCAAGTGCTCGAAGTTCTGGCGCTCGCATGAACTCATGCGGCGTGTCACTAGACTGGATTCGCGCTATGAGTTCAGCGCGTACGGAATCGACGTTACTCATCAAGCTAAAGTATAGAGGAAGTTAAGCGTTATTGCCAGAGGCCATAGAAGCGACCATGTACCAAACGGCAGCAACGACAACGATCGTGACGAGAAATATCCACACCCATGCCCGGCTCGTCGTCGTTTTGGTACCTTTTATATATTCCGAATCATCGACGCCATCCGGGCGTTCATGCGTCGGTTTTTCCCTTTTCTTTGCCTTTTCGCTTAATTCAGCTGCGATACGCTTCTGCAGTTCGGTGCGATTATCCTGCTGCTTATGAATGATTGCCATATGTATTTAGTATATCGCAGATAGCAGATGGTAGGTAGTAGAGAATGACAATAAGGTTTGACATAAACGATATGCTACCTTTATAATCACAGCATATTTCT
>CAZIOA010000017.1:0-15257 GCA_964540835.1 uncultured Candidatus Saccharibacteria bacterium | reverse complement strand
CAAATAAATCTCGTACCATCTACGAATGCCAACGCCTACGCGTTGACACTCATTCCTTTCATGCTTTAAACTTACAGCAAGATACAGTGTAAGGTGAGGATACAATTGTGTTGAACACAACGAAAATACGCAGAGAGAGTTCATTAAAAAGCCTCTCGAATCTCGGCTTCACCATCGTCGAACTCCTCATCGTGATCGTCATCATTGGTATCCTCGCCGCGATCGTGATCGTTGCGTATAACGGTATTACTAATAGCGCTAAAGATGCAAAAAGAGCCGCTGATTTAAATAGTATCGCGAAAGCTCTCGCACGGTACCATATCGACCATGGCGGATATCCGAGATGTGGCGCGACTACCGCTACGAACACACCCCCAACGCTTAGCAGTGGTCATGCGGTCGATTGCCTTGAGGATGACCTTGTCCCCGACTACATGAACGCGATCCCTACGGATCCTGTTGATAGCGGGGCGCACCAGTACCATTACGCAGCAGGATATCGAAAGACCGGCGCGATAAATTATAGCGGCACGCCTGCGACAGATAATTACATCTTAGGCGTCAAACAAGAGGCAACGACGTCACCGACATATAGTGGTTGGGGCCATACTAGCGACCTGACGTTATTGATCGGGTCATGAGCACATAAGCATTCACGCGTCACCCTACCTCCGATCTGATATACTAAAGGCAAGATGAAACGTGTGGATGATGTAATAACAGTAAAGGAACTACAGGAATTATCGAGTCGTATGTACGGCACGCTCGTAAAAGCGGACGTAGATATTGCGCGAAACATAATGCTTGTCGATATGGATATGCACGCGGATGGCGAAGCTGTATTGCTCGAAGACGGTTCTAGACAGGAAGATATTTGGGGTATCAACTTGCATCCAGACAAGCATGGTACCGATGACTTCATAGAATTTGACTCGATGATCAATATTCGTCCCAGGCAGCAAAATCCATCGAGGAGTGTCCTGGATGACACTATCCGTCAGAAAATTCGCGATCTGGTAGAGGCAAAGATAGATGAATAATCATTTTGATATGGAAAAATGGGCTGCTCTGAGCTTTTACGAGCAAATGGGCAATATTGGCAGCGAAGTTGGGCGCGCAATGAATGCATTGCGGCGCAATGACGAAGACGCACTTCAGGGCGCGTATTTTCGGGGGCTCGACCTGATTGATGCTACCGTAGCCAATTTATCCTCTGTGCATCGTCGCAGAGAGCTATTGCGTACACGGGAAGAGTTTTCGAGCGCGATTGAACAAAAAATTGTCGACCAGAAGCTAGACGATTATTTCATGACATTCGCGTTGTTGGCTCGCGCGTAATCCACATTGCCTGACTCTTATTCCTCTTATGCTTTAAACTTACAGCAAGATACAGTGTAAGGTGAGGATACAATTGTGTTGAACACAACGAAAATACGCAGAGAGAGTTCATTAAAAAGCCTCTCTAATCTCGGCTTCACTATCGTCGAACTCCTCATCGTGATCGTCATCATTGGTATCCTCGCCGATATTGCGATAGTAACGTGACGGAAGCAAATTTGTACTATCTGGACTTTTCGAATGATAACGCGGTTGTCAAAGTACGGCTCAATGGCGGTTGTTAAGTTTTTATAAGTAAATCTCTGGTCTAGTGGAAATAACTTATGCTATTATTTCCAGTATGACGGCGAAAATGATAGAACGTACGATTATCCCGCTCATCCGCTCTCGACTTGGACGAGGGAGGGTGATCGTCATATACGGCCCGCGGCGTGTCGGCAAAACCACCATCGCCCGACAACTCCTTGATGAGGTGCCTGAGAATGAGCGGCTATACCTGAACTGCGACGAGATGGTGACTGCCGAAGCGTTGAAGCCGACGAGCCTTGCCGCGCTGGAACGCGTGATTGGGCAGGCAAAGCGCATCGTTATCGACGAGGCGCAGCGCGTGGAAAACATCGGTCTTACTCTCAAACTGCTTGTTGATTCCCGTCCGGAGCTCGATATCATTGCCACTGGCTCATCGTCGTTTGATCTGGCGGGCAAGGTGAAGGAACCGCTTACTGGCCGGGCATACGAATTTTTCCTTACGCCTCTGTCGCTTGCTGAAATCAAAAATTACTTTGGGTACAACGACCTACAACTATCATCGTTGCTGCCACGCTTGCTGCGTCTCGGAAGCTATCCGGGGATCGTGCTGACCGATGATAATCGAGCAGACGAAGAAATCATGTCGCTCGCGAACAACTATGTATATAAAGACAGTCTAGAGCTGGTCGAGCTGCGCCAGCGTCAGCTCTTGCCACGATTGCTTCAGGCGCTGGCGCTACAGATAGGACAGGAGGTGTCGTATCACGAGCTGGGCGTGACGTTTGGCGTCAAGGTCGAGACGATCGAGCGCTACATCACGCTGCTCGAAATGGCGTTCGTGGTCTATCGTTTGCCAGCTCTGACCGGGAGCGTACGGGGCAATCTAAGCAACCGCAAACGCAAAGTATATTTTCATGATCTGGGTATCAGAAACGCGCTCATACAGTCACTGCAACCGCTGGAGCTCCGAGCAGACACAGACGCTTTGTGGGAAAACTTTTGTATGAATGAGCGCGTGAAGCACTGGCAGGCCAAAGATGATTTATCTGCTGGCGGCGTGCAGCGTTACTATTGGCGCTCACTCGGCAGTGAGCTTGATTTGGTCGAGATGCAAAACGATATATACCAGGCATACGACTTTTCGTACCAGGACAAAAAACTCACG
The DNA here is from genome assembly GCA_964540835.1 of uncultured Candidatus Saccharibacteria bacterium. GTDB lineage: Bacteria > Patescibacteriota > Saccharimonadia > Saccharimonadales > Saccharimonadaceae > UBA2112. The sequence goes on along the minus strand of CAZIOA010000017.1, from coordinate 12,505 downwards.
ACGCCGAAGTTTTTTACCGATACCTACCCTAATACCGAGGCGACACTCATACATAAAGACAACTTGCTGCAATGGCTCGCCTAGAGACAGTAAGTATGTTTACGTGTCTTCGGAGTCGTTCAGATTTGACACGCTTATCCTAATCCGCTAGTGTTAAATTAAGCAAATAAATTAGGAATAGTGCATGCAACCAACAAACAATACACCTACACCACCGGCGCCAAAGCAAGGATTCTGGGCCAAACTTTTTGGCAAAAAGCCAAAGGAGACACCTACGCCACCGCAGGGTTCTCTCGCGCCACCACCCCAACTGAACGATCCTGCCGATGCGACAGACCCTACCGCAGCGGTCGGTGCGGATCCGACGATGCCCGGTGCTGAGGGTGTGCCGCCAGCGTCGCCATCGACAGATCCTATGACCGGCTTGCCGACGACGAACGAGGAAGCTTCGCCAGCAGGTGACGAGGGAGAGAAGTTCCCGCCTACACTGGACGTGCCACCATCTGTTCAGGGCACGCCGCTAGAGGAGAACGAAGGTGTTCCGCCGACACTTCCGACAGAGCCGGGGGTATCGTCTGGCGAGCAACAGTCTGCTGCTCCTGATCTTTCGTCGGAAGAACCGCCTACTGGACCCGAGCAGCAAGAGCCGACAGCTCCTGAAGGCGAAGACCCGACCAAGCAGCTATAAATCATTTGATGACGGCGCAAAAACACTCCGCGAACGCGGAGTGTTTCTATACGACTATTGACAATTTATACCGGTTATGCTAGTATACACTTACAGTATCGTTCAAAACAAAAATTAACAACTAAGCTACTCAGAACCCGGACCACCACTATGCCAGGCGAAGAAAAATTCAACCCATCCTTCTCGGATCATCTCAGCGAAGATGATCGTAAGAAGTTGGAAAATATCGCCAAGAGTAGTCAGTCTGATTCGAGTGAGTCCGAAAAACGCAAGTCAACGCCCAAGCCACGCCGATACACGGCACCGAGCGGTTTTGACAAGAGCAAGACAGAAGCCTTGCCAGCCGCAAAGCCCGACAAGCCGGAAAGGCCACAGGCTGCTTCTCAGGAGCATGACGAAGACGATGATTTGTATCTTGATTTTGATGATGAGCTGGATGAGACTGAAGACGGCGAAGCTATCGATGACGAGCCGGAACTGATCGGCAAGCCAACCGGCGCAAAATCGACAAAAGAGATAGAAGAAGAACTGTCGGCCGACAAGACCAAAGACCCGGCTGAAAGGATCAAAGCGCTGGAGGAGCAGCTCGCGCTTCAACGTGACGCACTCGCCCGAATGGGTGCCAAAAAGAGCAAACGAGCATTTAGCCGCAAACGTGGTCTGTCAAAGTATGCTGGACTACACGGCATGTACAACAAGACGCTTCAGCAGCTCACTATAGAGAAACTAAACTACGAGACTGAGTACAAAGATCTGGACGACAAGAGCAAAGTCGCACAGGGTCTGATGTTTATGAGCAAGATGCAGACCGAACTTCGCGAGGAAACGACGAAGCTCATGCGCGGTACAAAGGTTGGCATGATTGTCGAGTGGCTCAACAAAGGCGGTCGTCTGGCGCGTATCGCGAAACTCGGGGCAGTTGGCGTGGTGGCAGCTGGCGCTGGCGCTTTGACCGGTGGTGTACTTGGTGCGGCAGCAGCAGGTGTCACGGCGGCCGGATTCAGAGCTTTTCGTGGGTATGCTATTGGCGAGGGCAAAAGCGGCGGCTTCAAACTGCAGGAGTATGACGACTCCGAGCTGAAAAAGATCGCAGATGCAAGTAGCAACCTGAAAGAATTCCTCTCCAAAGGTGCAAGTGAACTGGTAGATTCATACAACACAGCCATTAGCGAGCGTCAAAAGCGATTCTGGCGGGCTGTCGGCCGCGGCGCGCTCTATGCATCGCTGGGTGCAGGCGTCGGGTATGCGGTAAACGCCGCTGCCGACCATTTGAGTACTACCAGTAACGGTGGCGTCACGGTTGTGCCACCCGAAGCTGATAGTCCTGCACCTGAACTGCCTGATTCAAACCTGCCCCCTATCGAACACGACTTCACGTATCATCCGCACGAAAATCCTTTTTATGCCCCGGGCAAGATCGGTATCCATGACATGGGCCCAGCGCTTGACGGCGATCCGCAGATGATGGGTAAGCCAGGCCTGCACGACCTGACGCAGAATCGCTGGGTCAACTCACCAGAGCAGTTCGCGTCCGTCGTGAGCGCGATGGGTCTTGATCATCTGCCTGACAACATGCAAACCGCCGAAGCGCTTGCCGAGGAGTTCAAGATCAATCCTGGACTCATGGCCGACACTCACGAGAGGGTCATGGAAATTCTGCACGATCCCGCAACCAAGATCGAGACCGGCGTGCCGATAGAAAACCCATACTCGAGCGAGTATGGCGTCGATGCAGGCAATGGTGACGTGCGGCTCGCATGGGATGACTATGTCGATCACGGCGGCACCAAAACGGTCATTACCTTCAAAAATCCGACGACTGGTCTCATGGAAACGCTGGAACTCCGCGAAAACTGTGGTGGTCAGCGTATTGAGGAGCATCCTGCTCCCGCGCCAGCGCCTGAACCAGTATATAAACCACCTACGACATACGAAGCACCACAGGCAACATATAATCCTCCTGTCGTGCATGAGCAACCACCCCAGGCTCCGCCGCCACCACAGACTCCTCGGCCTGAAGTGCCACCACCACCTCCGCCTCCACCACCTCCGCTACCTCCAGTCATCCCACCGATTGAACCACCCGTCGGTCCGGACAAACTTGAAACGCATAACCCGATGCCACGAATGGATCCTCCATTCCAAGGTGGTCGTCCTGATGAACCGGTCGTACCAAACATTCCTGAAAGCAAACCTCCCGAAGTCTATATACCGCCGATACTTGGTGGAAACGACAACTCGCCTGCTCCTGGATCGTTTATACCTGACATCGGAAGCATATTTGATCAGGGTCAGTCAGCCCAGTCGGGATTAAATCCTGGTGGTATCGACATGCCAAACAATAATAACTCCAAAGTAGGAAGGTATCGATAAGCGATGAAACTTCATGACCACGCACAGACGGTTGAACGGATCACGAGTCGGTTTACGGTCTTTGTCGCTGCCGTCAGCGCCGTCCTCATCGGCTGTAGCGCGGCGTTGGCATATGGTCCCGAACGACCGACCTACACGACGCAAAACGCAGCGCCGCACATCACGTTCAACTCGATCACCAACAACGCGTCGTATGGTGATGAACGCGATTTCATGAATATCAAAGACGCCAGCATCACTACCTCTGGCGAGTGGCAAAACACTCTCAAGGTCGAAAACGGCAAAGAGTACTGGGTGCGCGTACTGGTGCACAACAACGCCAAACCACAGCTGAATCTCGTGGCCAAAAACACCCGAGTCGCAGTGAGCGTGTCGAACAAGTTTGCTAGCAAAATCACGCTTGACGGATTTGTTCGTGCCGACAACGCGACGCCACAAGAGGTGTGGGACAACGCCGTCATGACGAGTGACAAAAAGTTCAACATCGCCTACGTCGCTGGGTCGGCTCGGTACTACAACAACATCAAGCCAACTGGTGACGGGTTCAAGCTTTCGGACGATATCGTGACAAATACCGGTGCACTTGTCGGTTACGAGTCAATGAACGGCGACGTGAAAGGATGCTACGAATACTCAGGTTACGCTATTTTCAAAGTCAAAGTGACGATGTCTTCGCCAAACTTCAGCGTCGAGAAGAGCGTTCGTATCAACGGTACGGATAAGTGGCACAAAAACATCACGGCCAAACCCGGTCAGAAAGTAGACTACGAAATTGCCTATGACAATACCGGTAGCGCGACACAGTCAAACGTCATCGCGCAAGATACGCTACCAAAGGGCGTGAAGTATGTCGCTGGTTCCACTACGGTAAAAAACGCGACCAACCCAAACGGTAACGGTCTGAAGATCACGAGCGACAATATCGTCAAGCCACTTGGTATCAATATCGGTAACTACGGTCCAAATGGCAATGCTTACGTACGTTTCAGCGCTGTCTTGCCGAGCAACGAAGAGCTGGAAAACTGTGGTCCAAACAAGCTAGTAAATATCGGCAAAATCGCCACTCAAAATGGTGAAAAGACGGACACGGCTGTCGTGACGGTCAACAAAACAGATTGTGTCGAGGAGCTTCCGACGACAGGACCTGTGGAGGTCATCGCCGGACTGGTCGGCATAGCGGCAATCACGGTCGGTATCGTCTACTACGTCAAGAGTCGACGCGAGTTAGACAAAGCACTGCTAGACGCGCAGACCAACACGACACTGAGCAAAAACGCTCCCAAGTCACCACTGAAAGAAGCGGCCGATGCTATCAAAAAAGCCCACAAGATCGACTAATCGTACATAGCAAGCCAATCAAAAACTCCCGCGTCTGGCGGGAGTTTTTGCGTCATGACTTTTTCTGTTGCTGAGAGAGGAAGTCAATTTCCTTGATGATATCCAGCAGAGCTTCGGCGCGACGTGCTTCGTCGCTGATAGCTTTGGCGGCTTCATGCGCGGGAGCGATGAGGTTGGTGTCGTCAGTGCTCCTGATCAAAAGCAGATAAGTATCAAACTTTTCCTCGGGCGACACATTCAGTTTATCGACCAGAGGACGCAACTCGTCTAGCGCATCTTTTTTGATGGAATCAAGCGGACCGGAGTTAGCGACAGTAGAGCTGACGGCATCGTTTGGTACGTGTAGTGTTGGTGGTACTGGAGGTAGGGTAGGTGACGGTAGGGTTGTTGTTTGCGGATCAGATGAAGATACCGGTGGCACGGAGGGAGACAAATCAGGCAGCGGAATAGGAGGAATAGCCGGTGATGGGGCATCGCTCGGTGTCGTATCGACACTCGGAGCCGTGTCCGTGCTTACATCCGCAGGTTGACCTTGATCACCACCCAAGCTTGCAGTTGCTTGTGAAACGTTATCAAGCGCCCTTACGAGATCTTGTTCGTCGGTTGTTGCTGTTGTCGTTGCTGTTGCAGTTGCTTCTTCTGGCATGCCCACCTCGCTTATGCTTTAACTATAAAAAGTGTATCATAGGAGTAGGAATAATCGCAACAACGTGGAGGTGAAATGCTAGACGATGCAAACGTTTTGAATCAACGTGATCCGGAGAACGCACTGGGCGTGGCAGCAGATCAGTGGCAGCAGGTGCAATATGAAGCAGAGGTAGTCGATGGAGGCTACGACGGACAACCTATCACCAAGGTTGTCGTGGCTGGCATGGGTGGTAGCGCCCTGGCGGCACTGGTTGCCAAAGTATGGCTGTATGAGAACACGAACGTTACCTTCGAAGTCGTCCGGGAATACGACTTGCCAGCATATGTTGACAGCTCGACACTGGTCATAGCTAGCAGCTATAGCGGCAATACCGAGGAGACTCTCGCCGGACTTGAGCAGGCACAGGCCAAATCAGCGCAAATCGGCGTCATAGCCGCAGGCGGCAAGCTCATCGAAGAGGCGACAGCTGCCAAGTTGCCGCGAGTTGAGATACCGAGCGGCATGCAGCCGCGCATGGCCATGCTGTTGAACCTACGCGCCCTCGTGGCTTTGCTCGCAGACTTCGGTGTCGTGTCAGCGGGTTTGATAGAGGAGGTCGCGCAGGCAGGCGACTGGCTGAGGGGCGAGACAGAGCAGTGGCTACCTGCCGTGCCGACGGACAAAAACCATGCCAAACAGCTTGCGGTGCTGTCGGTCGGTAAATCACCCGTGTTTTACGGCGGCCGTCTGACCGGTCCTATAGCTTACAAATGGAAAATCAGCTGGAATGAAAACGCGAAAAACGTCGCGTTTTGGAACGTATATCCAGAGATGAATCACAACGAATTCGTCGGCTGGGCATCGCATCCGGTCGACAAGCCGTTTGTCGTGTTTGACCTGAAAAGTTCGTTTGAGCACGAGCGGATATTGAAGCGTTTCGAAATCAGCGACCGCTTGCTCAGCGGCTTGCGACCCAAGGCCACGCCGATCGAGCTTGCTGGCGACACGCCGCTCAAGCAACTCCTTTGGGGCTGTATATTGGCGGATTTCGTCAGTATTTACGTCGCTATACTCAACGGCGTCGACCCGACACCGGTCGCCCTCGTCGAGAAGCTCAAGAAAGAACTCATATAACTCCTCACAATTAAAAACCGCCTGGAGCCTGACTTGCGACAGAACTCCATGGCGGTTTGAAGGTGCTAGGCACTAGACCGGGCTTGGGCAAGCGCAGCAATGAACGCTTCTTTCAGCCCATCGATACTGCTGTCGTCGAACGATATGCAGTAATCTCCACCATTGCCGATAGACACATAGTCATAGTAAGGAGCACGGCGGAGATTTATCCAGATACGAATGCTTTCGAGGGGTACCCACAGTCTTCGCTTGTGACCTAGGACCGCCTGTCTTTCGTTACCGTACACATAGACTCGCAACATCGTATCGTCGTCCGGTAGCCACAATAACTGGCACCACTTCACCTTGCCTGTTTTCTCGTCGATTTTTTGGTCTATGAGATCGGGCGTCGGATTGTTTTCGATAACCGCAAGACAGTTGCGGAGCAGGGCGTCCTGCATATGTTTCCTTTCGGCCGGGTTCCAGCAGCCTCGCCAGAACATGAGTATATTATATAACATACCAAAATAATGGCAACAGAAAGGAGAGAATCCGAGTGTTTTGCTCGAACTAAAGAGAGGAAACCTCACATGGAATGTTTTATCACGGGTAAAGCGAGGTTTAATGATAATTGCGCAGCGCTTCGATCGGATTCTTGCGCGCGGCGCGGATAGCGGGGTAGAGGCATTATATACCTAACCCCGTTAACCCTTTTTTAATAGGCCGGTCGGTAACTAAACCTACTAGATAGACTACTTTCTTGATTTGCGCCAGACTAAAGCGCCAACTACTGCGAGTGTCAAAGCACTGCTACCGCCTATTAGCCACGGCGTCCAGTCGAATGATTCTTTTTCATCGGGTTTGGATGTTGATACTCCAGACTTTTCACCGTTGCTAGTACTGCCATTCTTGTCATTTGATTGAGTAGTGATTGCTGGAGTTGAGGTTGGCGATGGACTAACGCTGTTATTGTCTGGTGTGTGCGTAGTGTTTTCGGACGAACTGTTGTCTGATTGCACTGGCGTCGCCGGTAATTCATCATCCGTGTCTCCGGGTTTAAAGACGGCGCTCGTTGGGTAAACTATAATGGTCGAACAAAGAATTGCAATTAAACCCACGACAACAAAAATAGAAGATGTGGTGGTGAAGGATGTTTTTTGTTGAGGTTGGGTAACCTTTTTAATCATAAGCTTATAATAACAAAAAGACCCTTGTCGACAAGGGTCTTTTTGTTACAGTTTTGGTTTAGACACTCGGTCCACCTGCGCTAGAGTCATCATCGTTGAGAAAATCGTCCATACCTACCATAATTGCGCTTATGTCATCGTGATCACCCGTACCATTCGTTCCATCAGAATACGAATAGTTGTTTGTAAACTGATAGTTGTAATTCATTGCGCTATGGTAGTTTGAGGAGGCAGAAGTGTTATCGATTCCGCTAAAGAGACAAGCTGCGTCCTGCCCGGTGTATATATCGTTTGACAAACAAAGATTATGACCCAACTCATGAATGATTGTGCCTGCTATTGCGTTGTCTAATATGCTGCCGCTTCGGGTGCTCGCAAGAAGTCCATAGGACAGAAACACATCGTCTCCACCGGGCTCAGCTCCGCCAGATATACAGAGTGATCCCCCTAATACCGGGCAACGTGATGAACCTATTGACCCATCATCGAAGTTGTAACCCGAAATCATATAGTGCCAAATTTTATATCTATCTGTATCAAAGTTTGCAGGATCTAGAGTTTGAAAACCCCATTTGAAACCATAAAAGTCTTCAAAGATATCTAGCGGTGCCTGATAGCTTTGTAATACATTGCCGCCTCCATATTGACCAGTATCGGCATGGAAGTTAATGTCTAGAGCGGCAAATTTATCCTCCACTAAGCCCAGTTGCGTGGTTGTTGGTTTATACTCTTCTGTTCCATCATCCATCCAGTCTATTTCTACATACAAATCTTTTGTAGTTGGATCAGGATCGGCACAAGTGAATGGGCTGGTCTGCTTGCAAAACATTTCTTCATAAAAAGCATTGTGTGTTATTGATTCAATAGGATCGGCTAATCCATCCATATCCGTATCAATTTTAAAATCTGAAGTACCTAGCGTATCTTCTTCATCCTTATCCAACCCATCACTGTCAAAATCAGAACTACCCGCTGGTGCTGGCATATATTCGCCCTCGTAGCCAGTTGGATAGGTTACAGGGTATGTAGACATAAATACATAGATATATCCGGTAGGTGTACCTAAAAATACTTCATCTCCCCCTAGATGATGACACTGGATCTGCCCCGAGGTATTCACTGTGAGTGCAACAGAGTCTTCCGGCATGACAGATATACTGTAGTCATAACCATACATGTCATCGTGATCATTAAATTGAGTTACCGAAGCCGGATTTGTCGACCAGTTGATAACAATAGTGCGCATCGTCCCTCCCGATACGTGAACTTGAGTTATAGACAGTCGTCCGTCTTCCTCCCCCACTGCAGACAGAAGTTCGCTATGCTGCGTCGGACAATATTGTGACATTAAGGATAAATACGATCCTGTTACATCTTGTGTGTGTCCACCATTTGTATCGCGGAGCAATAAGGAGCTTGTGGTATTGATCAAGCTATCCCAATTACTTGCTGCAAACACATCAACTACTGGTGCCAGAGAATACGCTAACGCCCCCACGATACTCATTGCAAAGATAAATGCTCTTTGCAAAATTCCTGTTTTCTTTTTTGTCCCTCCTTTTCGTTTATTAATAATTTTGTTGATAAATGTGTTACTCATGGTTGCCCTCCCTTTTAGTAACACCTCCATGATACATATAGTGTATAATTAAAACAATAAGCACTATATATAGTGTCATGGGTGGTCTTGTTGCTGTCGGAAAACGGGAGGATTCTTGTAAAATTCCCATCTGAACGGGAATGGATTTAGTTGTTTATATTACAATATAAAAATATATTCATCATTCATTATTTTTGGTCATTTACTTACCAAAAATAATGGCAACTGGAAGGAGAGAATCCGAGGGCTTTAGCCCGAGCTAAAGAGAGGAAACCCCAGGCGGAATGTCTCATTCCGGGTTTCCTTTCTTTAAAGCGAAGCGCTAATGATAATTGCGCAGCGCTTCGATCGGATTCTTGCGCGCGGCGCGGATAGCGGGGTAGAGGCCAAAAAGCAGTCCTACGCCGAGCGAGATAGCGATGGCAGCGCCAGCAATCTGCCAGCTAAACACGGGGTCAAATGTCAGGAACATACGAGAGAGGGTAAAAGCGAACACGTAACCGACGATGTACCCAAACACTCCGCCTGCCATGCTCATGGCGAGCGATTCGATCAGAAACTGCCACGTGATGTGGCTGTTGGACGCGCCGAGGGCTTTGCGGATGCCGATTTCACGCGTGCGTTCGGTGACGCTGACCAGCAGGATGTTCATGATGCCGATACCTCCGACGACGAGCGAGACGGCGGCCACGGTCGTCAGCGTCGCACCAATGGCATAAAACAATTCGTTTGAAGGACGCGAGAGATCATCACCGGCGAGGACGACGAAGTCTTTTTCGCCGAAGTGGTTGCTCGTAAGCTGTCGCGTCACTTCATCGATCACGGCGGGAAGCATGGCGGCGTTTTCTGCCTGTATGGTTATCTGTTGGATGGCGGCGACGTTTTGGTTGAGGAGCTTGCCGCTCTCTAGATTGATAATCGCGGCGTGATCAAAATCGACGTTGCTATAGTTGATCGGATTGTTGGTGCGCTTGAGGATACCGATGACGGTAAATGTCTTGCCGTAAGTGCGAAAGGTACGTCCTACGGACTGCTCCGTGCCGAACAGATCGATGGAGAGCTGCGAGCCTATGACGGCGGTGTCGGCATTGGTGACGGTATCGATGAACTGTCCCTCGTCCATGGCGAGGTTCGTGACTTTTGGTAGCGCTGGCGTCGTCGCGAGAAGTGCTACGTCATGAGGTGTCTTGTCACCAGCGGTCACGTCGCCGCCAAGCATCATGAGCGGTGCTGCCGCAGTGACGCCTTGGATCGTTTGGATATCTATGAGATCTTGCTCTGTCAGATTGCTTGCGGTACGTTTGCCACCAAGTGCCGCGGTCAGATCGTTGAGCTTTGGCTGGCGATCCGCTGAGCCGGGACGGACGACCGCTACGGTGCCACCGTGGTCATCGATCTGCTCGCTGATGATACGTGCCGCGCCAGCACTGAGCGACAGGATGACGACGATACTGGCAACGCCTATCATCACCCCCAGCACAGTAAGCACGGTACGCATGCGGTTACTGCGGAGAGCTTCGTACGCTCCGGCGATATGGTGAAAAAGAAGCATGGGCATCAGCGAGCGCCTTTCGCTTCGGATGGCTGTTTTGTTTTGGTTTTTCGCCTGGAACTAAGCGGCTGCTTCGGAGCGCTCTTTGGTTTTTGTGGGCGAGGAGATTTGGTATCGCTGGCGATCTTGCCATCGATCATGTGGATGACACGACTTGCGTAGCTGGTGAGATCGGGATTGTGCGTAACCATGATGATCGTGTTGCCGCGAGCGTGGATATCGGCGAGCTCCTCCATGATGACGTGCGAGGATCGGCTATCGAGATTGCCGGTCGGCTCGTCGGCAAGGACGATAGACGGGTCGTTGACCAGCGCCCGAGCTATGGCGACGCGCTGGGTCTGACCACCAGACAGCTGCCAGGGCATATAGTACTCGCGCTCAGACAAGTGAAACGCGCTGAGCATCTTGCTCGCCGCTTGTAGCCGCCTGGTTCTCCCCATGCCTTTGTAGGTGAGTGGTAGCGCGACGTTGTCGATGACAGTCATGCGGGGGATGAGGTTGAAACTCTGAAACACGAAACCTATCTGTTTACTGCGGATACGTGCGCGACGACCACTACTGAGCATGTCGACCGATCTGCCATCCAGATAGTAGTCGCCATCGTCGGCGCGATCGAGAAGCCCCAGGATATTGAGCAGCGTCGTTTTGCCGCATCCGCTTGGCCCCATGATGGCTATGAATTCGCCTCGTTCGATGGTGAGATCGATACCATCGAGCACGGTATGTTCAGCCTCACCTATGCCATATCTCTTAGTGAGATTTTCAAGCGCGATAACTGGCGTGGTGGTATCTACAGTCATTGCTTATATTATAGGAGTGATGGTGTATGGGAAGCAACCGGAAGGAGACGATATGATATGTGGTTTATACAACTCGTTTATTTTTACGTTGTGTGAACTCGTACAGTTCACTTGCCGCGTAGAGACCAGTTATGATTGCTCCGGCAGCAACTTCTGAAACTTTGTCGAGAAGCCTCGTGGTAACTCGATCGGGCACTGGTATGACATACCTGCGAAAACGCTGGACTGTTGACGTCGGTGACTCTTCTGATACTTGTGTTAGGTGGGGGTTGATATCAGTAACGACGCTTGGTTTGCCGTAAACCAGCTCTCCTGTCGTCCGTTGATGAGTTGCATTTTCGATGAAGTTTTCATTTGATCGCACTATGCGAATCAAACCGCCATCGCCCAGTAAGTTGACGAGCGCTTTACCTAGTGCTCGCTGCGATTCCGGACTGATGTCATTTATATCATTTCCATGGCAATAAATACGGTCAAACGTCTCTCCTGGAAGTATGTCGTCTATTGACTCAAAATCCCACGTTTCAAACTCAGTGTTGTAACGTGAATTCGCATAACCGTTTACGATATCAGGGTCAGTGTACTCAGGAGCAACATTCGTCCAATGAATCTCTGACCGATAAGAAGCTATTTCTTTACCCAGGGCGGCTACGGTTGCACCAACACCAAGAACCTGTCCTCGGTGAGGTATGACACCTGGTTGAGCCATGCTTTCGACAGATGTATAACCAAAGTCCTGCGCCACTTGACGAGCAGTTAAGTGGCGTTGTGGTGTCTCACTACTCATAATTCCTTCACCTATACCATACCCAAGTTTGTTTTTACAGAGAATAGGGATGATATACTGGAAAGACTGGCGTTACAGTTGCAAGGAGAGGTGTCCGAGTGGTTGAAGGAGCACGCTTGGAAAGCGTGTGTGCGAGCAATCGTACCGTGAGTTCGAATCTCATCCTCTCCGCCAATAAAAAATACGGCCACGCGGCCGCGTTTTTTATTGGGATGAGATTCGAACTCACGGGTGCCAGCTTACTCGCGCGACCGTGGGTTCGGCGTAGTGTAGTGAATTTGTCTGAGAGCTTGTTCTCAAGACAATGAGCAAGCGGAGGAGCAGAGTGGAACGGAGCGATATCCTGTTCTCTCCGCCATGAAAATGCTCTGCGATGTTGCGTCATGGAGCGTTTATATCTACTATAGACGCAGCTGTCCCCTTATAGATTGGAAGACAA
>CAZIOA010000016.1:0-15693 GCA_964540835.1 uncultured Candidatus Saccharibacteria bacterium | reverse complement strand
AATTTTGACTTTTCTTAGAAAACAACGTGTTTTATCCACAAATCTGTGGATAACTTGCTTTTTTACCGTACATATGGGGGTATTTGCTTGTGTTGAACACAATTACAAATCAACCACCCTAGCGAACGAAGAGAAAGGAGACGACCTGCGCGTCGTACGCGCTCGTCACCTGCAACGTCACCCAGCCTACCAATACGAACAGATTGATAGCCAAAGAGACGACAAATATAGCGGTCATCAGGTCACGCTGTGTTTGCGTGAAGTCAACCGTGGCGGTAGTGGCTTCTGTTTTGGTCGTTACAACTTTTTTTGTTTTAGATTTCATAAACGCATGATAACATAGTGTTTATGCTTTGTCAATATTGTGATAAATGAAACGCGCCTCGTCCGCTCGGACATCGTTGTCCGTCGGACGAGGCGCAGCCCCTCTCGCTATTGTCTGACAAGCATTGCGGCATGTTGATACGCAAGCTCCTGCAGATTCTGCTCTTTTTGCTGAGAATTATCGATCAAATTCTGCTGCAACAGAGCAGCTCGTCTGGAGCGCAGCTCGAGCACGATCTCACGAACGTGCCGTTTCAAATCATGAGCGCCGCCTGCCTCTTCGCAAACTGCGACGAACTCTTTGTGGCAGTATAGCCGTCCGTGTTCGCGCTCCCATGCCGAAGTCAGAAAATCACTCTGCTCAGGATCGAGTCGATTCCGACATGGCGCAAGAAATTTGATGAAGTTATCGATCCTCTCTTTGACACCGTCACTCCAGCCCCAATATTGCTGTCTCCGCAACGCTGCCTTCACCGGATCCGTCAGCACGAGCTGAAACAAAATGTCATCATCCGTGACGAGTCGGTTCTGGTCTCGTAGCCTGCTAGCGTAGAAACGCCTGTTTGATGGTGCCTCTACCCACACGAAAGCCGCCAAAAACCCAGCGAAAAGTGTGACTACGATGCCTGCGATTACCGACACGATGTTTTCATGAGCTGCACCAAGTACGGTCATGAAAAAACCTGGCATGGCTGCAGTAAGCGTGCGGAGAATACCGCCAAAAAGGGGGTAGTCCTCCCGTCGGCCGGTTAGTTTTCTCAATTCGCGCTTTGTGGGCGTACCGAGAACGTACTCGGTACTTTGGTTAATGAGCATGTCTCACCTTCCTATGCGTGACAGAGACTTGAGGACAATTGAACTATAGTACTCCACAGATATCAAGCTCAAGCGCTTAAAGGTTTTCGATGACAACCTGCAGGTTGTTGCAACGCGTCACATTGCCAGGCACTTCGCCCTGCTGTGATGGAAGCTCACGTGCTGGGTCCAATACCCAAAGTCCTCGTGATGGCTCATCGGGAAATTCATCGAAACTCACGGCCTTGTCATCGATAAGTATAACCCTACCCGCCACTCCCCCTCCGAGTTCGTGCGGTATACGGAACGTATCGTCAGGCTGACGCCAGCTACGTATTAACCTGCCCTTGTGCTTGTGCTCCGTGACGATCCGAGGGACATGATTGAACCCAGCCGCCGTCAACTTCAGTCGCTGCCATAGCGGGTTACCGTATGTCAAAATGCCATACCGCTTGTCATGCGTCGACAGCCAATCCAACAAATCCGTAGCGCCGGACAATAGATAATTCAATGCTCGCGACTCGTGTATGTAGCGTTTCTCCAGCTCTGACCATTTTTCACCTTCTTCTGCCTCGACCAGATGATCACGTACATAACTTGCCGTGTCAAACGAATCGCCGCGCGCCTTGACATCCTCATGCACCTTGGCAATTTGCTCGCTCGAGATACTGACATAGTCCTCCGCGATTTCTATAAACACTTCGAGTAGCTTGTCTGAATCGACAAGCGTGCGGTCGAAGTCAACGATGTAAAATTCATCAATTTTTGTTTCTGGCATTGTCGTACAACTCAATTATAGCATTCGCCAGTGCTCGCGGGTCGTGACGGATAAACGAGCGAGTCACTGGCAGCTTGTGGCTTTCGTGCGAGCGCGCGACTCCCGCCAAAAAATCCCCGCCTATTGCATGGTAGTGCATCACTTTCATCTTGTCCTCATCTACTTCGACGACAAAAGCACCCTCTGTTTCACGATACTTTTCAGCCAACTCATCGCTTGGCACTTGCTGGTTATACAAGACATAGTCCAACACCGAGCCACCGGCGAACCGCTCGATTTCGGCGGCATGGTCGCTGACGGAGAAGCCGTCGGTCTGACCGCGCTTTGTCACCAGATTCGTGACATATACAACCGTGGCGCTAGTGGAGCGAAGTGCTTCACCTACCTCATCGATGACAAGCAACGGGCCAAGTGACGTGTACAAGTCGCCTGGAGCGACAACAACCAAATCAGCTTCTTTGATCGCTTGGATCGCCAGTGGATTTGCTCTGGCCTCTGGCACAAGGGACAGCGTCGCGGTGCGCGGATCGTTCCGAAAATACTGTGCATCGATGACTCTTTCGCCATGCAATGTTACCGTGGCGTCTTGCCACTCCATCTTAAGGCGTACGTCATCAAGCGTGACTGGCAAGACCTTGCCTTGCACGTTCAAGATTTCTGAAGCCGTCTCAACCGCTTCGCCGAAGTTACCCGTCACCTTTTCGAGCGCACTCAAAAATACATTGCCAAACGCATGACCCTGAAAGGTTCCCTCTTCAAACCGATAATTAAATAGATCCCTCAATTTCGGCGACCGACTGAGAGCCACGAGGCACTGCCTGACGTCTCCAGGCGGAAGTACGCCAAGCTCGTCTCGCAAGACGCCGGTACTGCCGCCATCGTCGACCATATTGACAAGTGCAGTGAGGTGATCCGTCTTGTGTTTAAGTGCGTTTAGTAAAGTAAAGCTGCCTGTCCCTCCACCAATAACAACTATTTTGTAACTGACAGAAGGTACTCGTTCTTGCATAATCTCCAGTATATCATTCCTCTCACGTCTCACGTACTGGTATACTATAGACGGTCATGATCCCATTCGTACTCCGCACGCTCTGGCGATTTCTTATCTTGCTGCTTGGTATCGCAGCGCTCTACTTGCTCGTTGTTACGTTTTGGCCTGCGGACGGCAGCCGTATCGCCGCCTTTACCGCGCTGCTGATCATCTACTGCGTGATGGCATACGTCGTGATTCCAGCGCTGATGCGCTTATTTCATATCTTTATGCATCCGGACCACATCCCCCTCTATGTTACGACAGGAGATGGCTGGCCGTCCGATCCTGTCAATTTGGCGATAATAGCCAAAAATCAACGACAGCTTGTCGATGCGATGAAACAAGCAGGCTGGTATGAATCTGATCCTTTGACTTTTAAAAATGGTTTTCGCGAAGTCATATCTATCTTATTCAACACCTCTTATCCAGAAGCTCCCTTAAGCAACTTATACCTATTTGATCGCCCGCACGACGTAGCGTTTGCTATACCAACCAACAAAAACAACAGCGCGCGCACGCGCCATCACGTGAGGTTTTGGCGTCTACAGAAACCGCATACCGAAACGAAACATGCATCACACTACGAATTTTGGCGTGATAAGCTACGCCACATCCTTCATCTGGAAAAAGAAATTTGGATTGGTGCTGCGACCGAAGAAACACACGCTATTGATATTCAGTGGCGTACTGGGCGACTCACTCATGGCGGCAGCCACGAAGCCGAAAAAGAGCGAGACTTTATCATTAAGTCGCTCAAAGACATAGGAGCAGTCAAGCGTGTAAGTTCTAGTGATCCAGGCGAACAAATAAAATTTCGCGGACAACAATTCCGTACATTCTACATCACGGACGGCAGCATCAAGATCGTTCAGCTAAAGTAGCGTCAGTTGACAACAACTTCTTCGCCGAAATGCTTCTGTAAACGCATGACGATGCTGTTCTCATGTCGTCCAAATTTTTTACTCAGTTTTTGCAGGCTCACGCCGTTTTGGAAATCTAGCTTCAACGCTTCGTCATCCTCCTTCAGCCATGGTCTGTATGCATTTGGATACGTTTCGCGCATCTTCTCTATCTTTTCCGCCCAATTGCTCGCCGGTTTCTTTTTTGGCTCTGGTTCCTTCGCGCGCTTTTCGGCATTTTTTATCAAGTGCGCGAATTTTTTGGCGTCAGTCGCAGCCCTGTCTCGCAGCTGTTCGTTTATTTGTCGCGCGTCGTCGCTGACTCTGAGTGCCATACGATTGATTCCTGCGAGGTATAGGTTGCGCAAATTTTTGACTCGGCTAAGCGCGACATATCCCATCCCCTCTACAAACGCCCTGCTTAGGTCGATACGCGCCGCGTCCAGTGTCATGCCCTGTGACTTATGGACCGTGATCGCCCATGCGAGCCGCAGTGGTATCTGCGTGATGCTGGCGCGCTTCTTGTCGCCGTCGCGCAGCTCCCAACTATCTGGAATCATGTTGATGACTTTGCCGTTATGAAACTTCACGATTGGATAGTTTGTCAGCACGTCGAAATCCACTACGACGCCCAAGCTACCATTTGCATACTTGCGGTCGGCAGCGTTTTTGACCGCCATGACCAACGCCCCTTCTTTGAGCTTTAATTCGGCTGGCGCAAGAACAGACCGCTGCAAGTTTTCGACGTAATTTGCCGCGCCTGTCGTCGATTGCGTGTAGGTGTACTCATCACCAGGCAGGGCGTTCAGCCTTGTTTCGTTTATCTTGTCGACGTCGACATTCGTCGTATGGAGTTCGGTTATGTCACCCTCCGGCAGCTCCTTTTCTGACTGAGCAAGTAGTGTTTCGGCATGGTGTCGACGGATGTCACCGGCCCGGAGCGCGTCCAGTATACCAAGCAGTTGATCATCATCCTGACGATACTGCTCATCCAGGTAGCAAATCGTCGGGTCAAGCTCGCGCCATGCGTTGCTATACACGACGAATCGACCCGCCTTGCTACCATCACGATTAATAGGTGGTAGCTGGAAAAAATCTCCCGACATGACGACTTGTATGCCACCGAATGGTTCATCCGGTCGCTCGCGCACGAGGCGACATGCCATATCTACCATGTCCAGACGATAGTCATGCAGCATGCTGATTTCGTCGATGAGCAAAATGTCGGTTTTTTCTATGATGTCACGGCGGCCTTTACTGACGTGATCGGCAAAACCATGCGGCAGTTCGTCCAAGACGCCGATACCCGCCCAAGCATGTATGGTCGTGCCGCCAAGATGTGTTGCCGCCAGTCCTGTCGTGGCAGTGACTGACACGTGTTTGCCGGAAGCTTTGCTCAAACGGATAAATTGATTCAAAACAAACGTCTTGCCCGCTCCGGCCGGACCGGTCAGAAGCACGCTCTCCCCTGCCAGCATTATTTCGAGTGCCAATGCTTGATTCATTGTCACTATCTTATCATCATATTGTCATCGTTGCCTGTTTGCGTGCTACCCTCTTACGTAAGTAGACCATATTGCTTATGCTAATGACATGAAATTTAACCGATCGGGTTTTTCTGTCGTCGAAATCATTATCATTGTTGCGGTTTTAGCTATTCTCGCTGCTATCATTGCGATAGGATGGAGCTCCGTCACCTCGGGCATGCGAGATCAGGCACGCGAAGATGACGTCAAGCAGTGGGTATCAACGTTTGAATTGTACAAGAGCAGATTTGCCGTTTGGCCTGCTTTGCCGACTGGCAATGGAGCCTCAGGAGCCGTGGCTCTGTGTCTGGACTCACCCCTCCAGTCTAACAACACGTTTTTGAACAAATGCGTGCAGTACAAGTCTTCCAATTCTTCTCGCTATAAACTGGTAAGCGGTAGCAATGATATGAAAATGGAAATCGAAAAGGTGGGAAAGTACCCTGTCAATAGCGGTCCTGCAACAAACGAGGTTGCAGCGGGTCCATTCGTGCTCCTTACGCAAAGCACCAGTGGCGGAACAACTACTGTAACTGGAAAGTTCGTCGGGTTTTTTGAGGGTAACTGTCCACAAGGATTCACAAATGTACGAAATAACTCTGATTTCACCGTATTGTTTTCCGGACTACCTGCACGTGGCACGGCCCCAAATCCTTGTATGCTTAGCCCGGCTCCGTCCTTCAGCTTCAGACCAAATTAGCTCAAACCAGATTACATATTGAGCAAGATACCTGCCCACGCCGACTAGTATCTGTCGTCAGGCGGACGCTCATATGCCACGGGATCTTCCGGAGGCGTGACTGTCGAGTCTATGGACGACTGCTGCTGCGTGGGTGGTAACTGTGGCAAACGACGTCTGCGCCTCACGATGAGTATGACTGCAGTTCCCAGACCAATGATGACAACCACGCCCGCAATGATTGCTGGAACAATCCAGTTCTGCCGCACCGCTGTCGCTTCGGTTGACTCTTCTTCCGGATAAATGATTTGATTGTTTCCATCCAGTTTTGCCGTCGCATATACCCAATCATCTATGTAGCGCGCATTGCCCCACGGTGCGGTGCCAGTGCCGTATTTCCACCCATGTACACCGCCAGTGCTATCTGGGCAGTTCCGCCCATCAACAACCGGCGTCATAAACGACGGGTCGGCCACGGGGTCTAGCCCAGTGTCGTTCCAGCATATGCCCGACGTTGGAGCGCTATCACCATTCAAGCGTATGAGCTCTATGCCTGCACGTCCCTCTACGTCAGCAGCAACGAAATGAATTTCCGCAACGCGGGTGATCTCGACTCGTATTCCGATTGTCTGAGACGGAAATATGATCTGTCCCGTCTTGTCTACGCCCTGAAAGTGAACTCGCTGCAAACTATTGGATAGGTTTTTCATCTGCTGACGAAGTACGACGTCATTTTGTCCGTCAAATCCACCGTCGTTATCGACATCGATCTTTATCTCATACTGGCCTATAAAATTTCGAAGGAAAAACGAAATTGTGCCGGACAGCTGGTCGTTTGATCCGTCTGGATTAAAGTGAAGTTCACTAATCGATGGTCGTTTGATACCGGGTCGCACCCAGTCTGTCTCGCCATCCCAACGATCGGCTTTCTCTGGCAAATTACCCGCTGGCTCTTCAAAAAAGAGCTTGTACTTGTTGCCGCAAGTTCCATGTGACGGCGAGAGGTCTTCGTTGTTTACTTCCGCGCTCTGGTATGCTGACACGCATTCCGTACCTTTGCGCATACCGATAGAGTCAGCCGACAATACGGAAACCTGACCGTTGTACTCATGATTGACCGCCTTGTATATGTAACCGTCTTCACTGACGTAGTATGTCGTAAACGTGCTGGTAAAGTCCTCGTCCGCAGTGCCCGCCGGTTGTCGAAATGCATATCGTTCTGTCCATATGCGCCCCTTTTGCTCGCCACCCTTATCCGTTATATCGATATCCCATGTGAAAAAGTTTCTCCCCCATCGAATATCCAGCGGTGCATCTTTGAACAAACTCGCCGTCGAAGGGAGCGAGAAGTTTATCCGCCATATGCCGGATTTCGTCGCTGCCTTTTGTGAGAACCGGCAGCTTTTGCCGACGGAGGCGTTTGCAGGGATCACGCATTTCTGCTGCTTCACATCCGGACCGTCCACGGTAACTGTCACGTCTACCCGTTTCATGCCCGGCGTATCTTCGTATGATGCCTTCGTGAAACTCGCGGCTAGCTTTTCACCCGCTTTCACGTACGCGTAGAACGTATTGTCCGCACTGATGAAATGTTTGGGATCAGAAGACAGCGCGTCGGCTTGCTGGACGTTCGCACCTATGATGAAGGCGAGCGCCGCAGCGATACATAGCAATAACAAACGCATATTCTTAGCATAACCGTGATGAGATAAAAAAGAAAGCTCAGTCGAGCCGTATACCAATTGGATCACCGGCAAAATTCACTTGATCAAAAAGCTCGAGATCCGTTATCGTCAATTTATAAAACAAATGTTTGTTTTTTCCTTCTTGATACCTTTTAACAAACCCTTCCGCGACGTAATCGTACTTGCGGTTATACTTGTCGGCCGCCATCCTGATCTCGTCCAAATCATGAACTTCGTCAGCCATGCCTATAAACTGCAGTCCGATGACTGGCCAGTCTTCTTTTACCGCGATCGCGCCTGCTGTTCGCGGCTCATCTACCAAATCTATGCTGTGCCGCCGCCTTGGTTCGCTCATCCAGTACACGCTACGGTAATCATCTGAAGCAGCATAATAGACGCTGTTGACGCGCGGCTGCCCCTTGTGCGAAGTGCCGAGCTGCATCACTCGTCCTTCATCGAAACATTTCTTTGCAGCCTCGAGAAGATCCATAGCTTACTCTACCTTCTGCGGTGCCGAGAGGTGCAGTTCACGGGCTTTGTTTGCCCATTCGTCTGCCATTTCGTTGCCGGCGTCACCCTCATGTCCGCGTACCCACGTCAGGACTGCTTGTGAGTTCACGTAAAGCGGGTAGACTTCCTGGACTATATCAATGTTCTTTATCGGTCCGCCCTTTTTCTTCCAGCCTTTGGCCTGCCAGCCAGCAGCCCACTTGGTGATAACATTTATCCAGAATTCGCTGTCGGTATATATTTCGCACTCCTCACCTGCCGCGTCTTCCAGCGCAGTTTTGATAGCCAAACCCTCCATACGGATGTTCGTCGTTTCAGTGCCCGGTTCGCCGCCTATGATATACGGCTTGTTGTCGCGGATCACGGCGAAACCACCCGGACCAGGGTTTGGACTTGCGCTGCCATCTGTATAGTAAACTATCATCTCTACGATATTACCTTAGCCGGACATCACTTTCAAACATCATCGTCAATCGGATACTCCGCGTCGTAGAGATCAAGGCTTAATCTCCTATTCATTGTATTTCCGATTACAGGAGCGAGTGACACGTGATTCCAATCAACACTACTCAGTACCCTGCCGACCTCTTGCTCTTGAATCAACTTGCCTCTCTTGTAGGCGCGGGTCGTTGTCGTAGACGGGTTTTTGACCGCATCGTCCATTCTGTCCGACTTTGGAGCACTCCCTGCGAACCACGTACTCCGTAACTTTCCGGCAGGCATGCGCGCCATTATATCACGAATATCATCGCGCGCGTTGCTTTGATCGATCCTCGCTACCACGGACAACCTTTTATCCACCAAGGCAGGATTAGCCTTGCCCTTCAACAGTCCCCTCTCATGTTGCAATTCATGCTGGCGTATCCGTCGTAATTTTGCTATGCTGTCGCTCCGGTCGTATGGCAATGCAGGGTCTTTTTTATAGTCCCCGGCAAACCGCTGCCACTGCTCTATCGTCTCCTCCATCCATGGCATTTTGTCACTGATCGTATCGGCATTGTTGATGTATATGTCTTGGATATCATGCACCGTGTACATTTTCGTATCTTCATCGCCATTGACACGGACTTCGTACAAGTTTTGAGATTTGAGGTCATATGTCGCGTCATGCGCGATGGAAGCAGCGCTGACCCATTTGCCCGCAGGCTCGATTTGCGTCGCTCTTCCCTGCTGGATTGCAGCGAGCAGCATCGTATACGAACCAAGTGCCATTTTATACGCCCAGTATGACATATGAGGATCTTCGCTTACATGATGTATACGAACGTGCTCATCAGGTGTCGCCGCTAATGGCTCATAGCGCAAATTAATAATTGGCTTGTTGCTCAGTGTGTAACTGTTGAAGTCTTCTTTGACAGTGACTACTTTTTGGCTATGGCTGTAGCGGTATATTGGTGATTCGTCAGATGAGCCTTGATCGACGAGCACTACACCAGACCCCAACATATGGCGACTCGTGGCATAATGCATCGCCAGCGGCCTCATTGGTTCTGGGTTCATAACCCAATCTCCATGTGTTGTTGTCGATTTTTTTACAAACACAGAATGCACGGCAGAAAGATTCAGGTGCCATCCGCGAGTATCGCGGTTATCGTCAATGACGCGCTTTAAGAGCATAGCCCATTCCACATGCTGATTTCTTTTTACAAACCTGCGTAATGCTTCCGAGACTATCCGCTCTCCGGCGAGTTCCGATAAAAGCGCGTCAGCGGGATCGTCACATTCCGCCGATGCGTATTCGGGATTATACTGTTCCGTATATAACCGCGCGCCATTTCCAAGCCAATAATTAGACGAGGTTTTAGTTGTGCAAAATCGGGCAATGTCAGGCTGCAGGTATTTCGTTATAAGCTCACTGACATTTGACATTTTCCCAACGCCATCCATTTGACGAGGATCTTCGCCCTCTAACTTAACCCACACGGGGAATTCCATTTCCGTTCCCATGATGTGACGATATGGCTGCTGCTCTGACATGAACGAACGCCTACGAGATTAACTTTTAGTTTTTACTGTCCGCCCTTTTGGACGTATGCTCTGACGAAATCTTCTGCGTTTTCTTCGAGTACGTCGTCGATTTCATCGAGCAGATCATCTGTCTCCTCGGCTAGTTTCTCGCGGCGCTCCTGTCCAGCCGCATCTACATCTGGCGTCGGCTCATCTTCGTTGTTGCCGCCGTAGTAATTTTTTTGCCCTTGCTCCATAGTTCCCTCCAGTTAACTATTGGCTACATTTTACTCCTAATTCATCAGAATACAAAGCTTTTCGCAGTTAGTCACCGCTTGTTTGAGTTATACCGGATGGGATACGCAGTATCCAAGTTATACCTCGGCAAGTTCCGCCGTCCGCTCTTGTTTGGCGTGAAGCATTGGCAGCACGTCAAATCGGTAAATGCCGATGAGGACAGATGTAAACGCGATCATGTCGGCAGCCATGCCCGGGTATGATCCGTTCATCAAGTTATATGTCACCCAAAACGGCGCGTATGTGAGCGACAGTAGCCGGATATGCCGTGGATTCTTCTGCCATACGGCGATCGTCGCGAGCACCATGCCGATCAGCGGTAATATGCTCGTCCAGTTTTTCCATGTCACGACCGTCGCGATGATCAGCGCGACAAACATCACCCACAATACCCTGTCCAAGTGTCTGTACCTCTCGAACAGATAGCTGCGAACCGCAGCGAGCAGCAACATGCCCGCTCCCGTCAGTGCGCCGATAAGCATGTAGTGCAGCACCCACACCAGGCACGATGCCGCCAAAATGCGCAGCATGACGCTGCGGTTATTTACCTGAAATGTTAGCATTGTCAGGCCCACTCCAATAAGCCCGATAAATAACGCAAGGGTCATCTACGTATTTTTCTCCTGAGACGTTTCTCTGTTTTTTAGTTGATCAACCTCATCATAGCACCGCGATTAGCACTTTGGATAGTGTAATTTTTGCTGTTATTTCTCCCTGTTATCGAGCTGAATTTCCGCTTCCTGCGGACGCAGCGACTCTCGATTGAGTTTTGGCAATATATCAAACCGTATAATACCAATAAGTATCGAACTGAACGTGATTGAATCACCTACCATACCAGCATATGAACCGTTGATATAGTTATAGACAAACCAAAGCGGCGGCACGATGATAGACATGAAACGTATCACTCGCGGGTTTTTCTGCCATAACGCTGTCGTGCCAATTGCCGTGCCAGCTATCGGCAATACGCTTATCCATCCGTGCCACGTCAACACTCCTGCCGTCACGAACACTCCGACCGCCACAGGCAACAGCCACTTTTTGTGTCGATATCGTATGAAAAAGTAATTACGGACAGACCGCAAAACGTTCATCGCCGCCCCAGTCGTCGCGCCCAGCAGTGCGAAATGCAACGCCATAGTCAATGCCGATACCATCTGTATGCGAAGCATCGCGCGTCGATCGTTCACCTGAAACATCACGAGCAGCAGGATGACGCCGACAAAACCTATCAGCTGGATCCAAATCATTTCATTCATCGTATCATCTATATATCTTACGAACCGTGTTCATCGGATACTTTTGGTTGTATACTTTTCTGATTTGGTAATACCGGACGAGTAGTTTCGCCTTTTCGCAAGGCAGCCTTTTTCTTGGCTCTCTTCTTTGCTTTTTTACGAGCTTTGTCGACATCATGGATAAGCTGCAAGGCGGCATCTCTACCCTCAATCTGACCTATGTATTCAGGTTCTTTCATGATCTTGTTCATAACGATGATGCCAAGCGCAGGTACAGGATTATATCGACGCTTTATCTCGCCAATTTGAAGAAGTTCTCCATCGGCATCCAATCTATCCATCGAAAATGGTAGTACACGACGACAGTCGACAATATATCCATCAACTGCCCTGTCGCCTATTTGCTGACTAACCCGCATGATTGCCATGGGGTGCTTTTTTGGATCTTGGTTGTCGGGCACCAAATCGTCTACATCCACCATCACTTGCCGTGTCACTTTGTCGCTAACAGCGGAGTAATAATTCACGAATCTAAACTGTCCGGGCGCTATACCTGATACCGGACCGTTTTTATTGATAGCACTCAGTGGAATGGTTGGGTACTCACCTTCTTGTATCAATTGCTCATACTTAAATGACTCCATTGGTCCAACCTCGTGCTTGCTCATACTCAAATAGTATCGACATCGGCACTGAGATGCAAGATTTACAATAGGCCGCGTATAGCGAGCGCGCCGAGCACTTGCTGACGAGACTCACCCCTCAAGAAGTGATGATCACCGTTTTCTATATCTATACCTTGTACGCCATTACCTATTTTCGCCAGATCTATCGGCGGGAAAACTTCATCTTTCATCGCGCGTACGACAAAGAAGTTCGTTGGTTTATTTCGTGCAATTTCTCTGTATCTTTCAATGAGATTCGTCCCACTGACGTCATTTATATAGCCCGGCGTGACAATATATCGTTCATCTCCGTTGTCATTTCGTGGTATCACCCAAGAACCATCAAATATTTTATAGCCCCCTGGGCCACGAATCGTACGCATAAGTATTTCGTCACTGTTTTTCCATGGAGGATTAAATAACGTGAGCGTGTTGACGCGGGACATGTGCTCATCATCCATAGACACCACGACGCGCGTACCGCCGCATTTACCGAATACGTTTATTTCCCCGTCCAAACTATCCATGAAACCTTGTAGTGTATTCCTGTGCTCTTCGATGGATCGCACCTCCCGCTCACCTGTCGACTCGTCCTCGTAATAAAAAGGAAGTATGTGCACGCGTGTTTCTGGAGACGCGACGGCCCTTATGTCTTTATAGAGCCCCTTGGCACTGGCGCCCTCTGCAAATCCAGGATACGTGATGATATGTCTCTCAGCCCTCATCTACAAACCTCTTCTCTTTGCTACTACAATACCACACACCTATTGCATAAAATAAGTGTTCACGAATCGTTAGCTTGTCATGTTGCCGCTCTTATTGAGAATAGTCTGCTATACTACCTTCATTATGAACGAGGTAGTATCTACTAGCGCCAGGAAGTTTTCAAAGGAACTCAGAAAGTTTGCGTTTGATAGTAGTGTCGATTTCAAAAAAGGTCTGGTTTCCAGCGTCGAATCCCAGAAGACTTTCTGGCTGCCGACAGATCCAGTCAAGACTACTGAGGGAGATATACGACTCCCCTATCGCAAAATGACAGTTAGCTTCCGCGCGGATCGTGATGGAAACGCTGAAGCTACATATCGGTCCTCTTATATTTATGCGCTCACATCGGTAGCTGAACGTTCACTTAGCACGATACCCGATCATGTCATGGAGGAAATCAGAAAGGAAGACGATGATGATGCGCTCGAACTTATCGAAACGGCAAATCCAGAAGATATTAGTGAGTCGGCATTGATTACCTTCGAAACTTCAGATATCGACTTAGACGATAGCGAAATACAAGTTATGCATTCATACGAAATAGCCGTTTGTGATCAATCAGTATACCAGCAAGATGACGATGACATACTCTACACCAGCGCAGGTGAATATGTACCCATCCCTAAAATAGAATCCGTCGAGGGGCGAAATAAGATGTTCATCGATGAGCGTATCCCTCACGAACAATTAGATATGTACGATCGCATACACACGGAAATTGCTTTCAGGGCTCTCGTCGATCCATTCAACGAAGAGTACAATGCCGTCATCAGTTTCGATGAAGCAGCACACCGCATGCGCGCTATCATGGAAATCTTACGAAAAGGCGTTGATGTCGCCCGACTTTACGACCTACGCTAACCTTCCAGACTTTTGTTTATCGCAGATCAAAAATACTCCACCACCTTATAAATCGCGAGGTAGCAGACTCACCCCCTTTTTTAAGTCAGGCGGAGCGCGAAATTGAGTGTGTATTTGACGCATATGTGATATAACTGTCCCAATGTCAGAAATACCGAGTAATCACTATGAGAACGGCTATGAGCAAGAACGAGTGCTCGCTCAACTAGCACTGGATCGTACACGCGATCTCGTAAACGCAGCCGCGAGCAATCCGGATGAAAATACAGTGACTATAGACTGGCTGGAGTCACAACAGCATATCGAGATTGCTAGCGAGGAAGATCTGTACAAACAGGCAAATCGTGACGAAGCCAACAGTGAAATCAACGCCTTGTATACACATGCACTGTATGCAGAGGATCCCTTTCGCGACGAGGATGATGAGCTGAAAATGCTGCTGAACGATCCAAACAAGCATCGCATAATTAAAGGCGTGCACGCAGTTTATGAATACTTGGACGACAAGATGCAACACATACAATTCAATTACACGGAGGTGGATATCGAGGGTATTGGCATAGCCAAAAGAGCGCGTATCGGAGTGCATGATGGTGGGCAACAAAAGTCATACATGCTCACGGATACCGCTGACGGGGAATTACATGGCTATGCCGTCATCGACGAACTACTGGGATACAGCAACGAAAAAGTACAGAAGATTGTCCAAGAAATACTAGAACCCCTACCCCTGCCACAAAAACTACGCATGCATAATGTACTGTCGGGTAACGTGGCATTTGAGGATGTCGATGTGGTGCTCGAGAGCATCGAAGAAGCGTGCCGTGAATCGGTTGACCCCGCAGTGCTCGCAAAAGTCATGAAACAGGCAGAGGATATACTGGATGCACAAATGGATACCTACCTATCAGAGCTTGCTAAAGGAAGCCCTGTCATGCGAACAGAGGATCTTACGACAATGCTTGATATATTGGACAAAAAAGAGCGCGATTTACTAAACTAATCAGCTCTTTTAACTCGAGAAAAGCTCATACGATTATTTTCATCATTGTTCATAGACCAAAAGGTTGCCAAGCATACAGGCTACCCTTTTGCTTTTGTTTTGACTGCAATTTTCTTTGGCTCTTGTAGTGGCGCGAGCGGCACGTTGACGCGCAGTACGCCGTCGTCCAGATGTGCGTCTATCTTATCCGTGTCTGCGCGCTCGGGTAGTTGTATGCGTCGGTAGAAGCTACTGCTACTTTCGCGGACAACGTATTTCTTGTCTTTGTCTTCCTCCTTTTCGTGGCGTTCAGCGCTAATCACAAGCGCGCTGTCTTCGATCTGGATATCAACGTCGTCTTGGTGGAAATTCGGCAGATGTGCCTCTACCGTCAGTGTATCACCACTAGTGAACACATCAGTGGTGGGCATGCTGACTCCACGAAATGGCGTCAACCAATCGTCGCCAAAAAACTGGCGTTGCAACGCACTAAGCTCTTGGAATGGATCGTATTTTACAAGTTTTGTCATCGTCTCCTCCTTTCGTTTTACTGATAGGCGAAGCAGATTACCTGCTACTTTTATTATATGAAATTAGCAGTCTCATGTCAAGAGTGCTAACCACTATGTTGACCGCTAATTGTGTATGTTCTTTTGGCGGCGATTGTCATCGTTGCGTACAACGGCATCCAGGACAGTGCTCGCGA
>CAZIOA010000015.1:0-16144 GCA_964540835.1 uncultured Candidatus Saccharibacteria bacterium | reverse complement strand
CGCGCCCATACGTTGATCGTGAGTGAACTGTTCGGCGGGGGATTTTTTTGTCATGCTACTTTTTACTTTTGAGCTTTGTTTTTGCTGCCTTGACTTCATCGGTAGCTTTGTCGCGCAACTCCTCCGCCTTGCGCTTGATATCGTTTCGCGTCTCCTTGCCGCTCTTTGGTGCCGTGAGTACTCCCGCGACGACGCCAGCAACCGCGCCGATAACTGCTCCAATCATGAGTTTTTTGCCCATATCGTCTCTACTCCTTTCGCTTTCCAAACTTCTTTGCTTGCTTGTATATCATCTTTGCTATGGTGGCTGATCCACCGAAGCGACGAGTACCCTTGACGAACCCTTCGATGCTATCAGCAGTTCGTTGCGCTGACTCAGTTACCGACTTGATCCTCAATGACACCCGTATGAGCAAAATAAGCAGTACGATGCCGAGCAGGAGAAAAACGGCGAGAAAGATCGACAAGATAACGACGAGTACGTATGCCCAGTCCATGAATACACTTTCCTTATGCTAATTTACTAGTTCATGGACAAGTATAACATAACGGTCTAGGCTCGGTGATGCGTGCCGCCGGAAATAAGTCGCATCAAAAGGATGAGGATAATCGCGCCGATGAGTGCCACCAGGAAGCTGTAGAGATTGAACCCGTTGATATCGGACCCGCCGAGCATCGAGAAAATCGCTCCGCCGATAAATGCGCCAACGATGCCGACGATAACGTTTTTCAGTATGCCGCTCGACTCACCCATGAGCACAGATGCTAGCCAGCCAGCGAGACCACCCAGTATTATCCAACCTATAATTCCCATCTCATCTCCTTTTCGATAAAGTGATTTATACAATCAGTATGGCTTGAGGGGAGATGTTTCGCTGTAATATATCTTACTTATTTTTTAAGTCGTTCTTTCAGATAGTTTCGCAGCGCGTCTCCCATGTCGGCATTACGAAGACCGAAATCAATCACGGTCTTTACATACTCGAGTTTGTTGCCGGTGTCGTAGTAACGACCGTTTTTAATTTCAGCTGCCAGATATTCATGACCGTCGTCTATCATCTGCTGCATGATCGGTTGTATATTGAATTCGCCGTCACCGGTGTAGGTCTCTTTTGCTTTGTCGATGTACGAAAATAACGAACCTTCGAGCAAATAACTGCTCACGGACGCCAGGTTTGACGGAGCTTTTGCCTTTCCTGGCTTTTCGACGATATGTGACATCTTGAGCAGCCCATCAGCTACCTTCTCACCCGCTACTATGCCATAGCGATCGTACTCTTCGTCATCAACGACATGCTTACAGGTAAGCACTGGTCTACGCTCCTGCTTATATAGATCTACCATCTGGCGAAAACGGGTAGGTTTCGCTACGAAGAAGTCATCCGCGAACGTATATATAAACGGCTCGTCCTCGGCAATCAAATGAGCCGCGCATGCGAGCGGCGTGGCGTTTCCATATGGGCCTTTCTGGCGTACATAGATGAAGTTGGCGAGATTCGCGACGCTATGCAAACTATCGATAAACGGCTGTTTTTTCGGACCGCCAGCACGGAGGTTCGCAAGCAAGTCCTCGCTTGGTTCGTCGAAATGATCCTCGATAGACCGTTTGTTGGAACTTCCGACGATGATGATATCTTTGATGCCTGCGTCGACAAGCTCTTCAACGACGTACTGGATGATTGGCTTGTCGATAAGCGGCAACATTTCTTTGGGCATAGCCTTGGTCTGCGGCAAAAACCGCGTTCCGAACCCTGCCGCTGCGATAATAGCTTTGGTTGGCGCTTTAGAGCTCATGCTTATAGTTTCTCACGAATTAGCTTTTGTGCCAACGCAGGGTTTGCTTTGCCCTGAGACTTCTTCATGATTTGACCGACCAGGAAGCCGATTGCTTTGTCATTTCCTGCCTTGATATCCGCGACAGCTTTTTGGCTTGCCGGATCAGCCAGAACTTCATCGACGATCGCGGCGATTGCGCCCTCGTCGCTAACCTGGAGCAGATTCTTCGCTTCGGCTATCTCGCGAGGAGTCTTATCGCTTGTCAAGAGTTCATTGAACACTTCTTTGGCTGCTGTAGAGGACAGTTCATTCTTCTCGACCATTTCAGCCAACTCAATGAAGCCTTCCGGCAGGAAGGTGCTCGCCACATACGCCGCCTCTTCGTCCGTGGCAGCAACGGCACTGGCAAACCAGTGCGCTACTCGTTTCGCTTTGCTATCACCTGCCTTGTCTTGGATGTCGCTGATAAGCACCGCGTAGCTTTGGCGTGCTAGCAGCGAGTCCACGACAGACCGATCAAGATCCAAACTCTGCCATTTTTCACGATAGTACGGTGGTAATTGAGGTACTTCAGCTTGGATCTTCTCGATTTCCTCGTCCGTGAGGATAATCGGCGGAATATCCGGATCTGGCATATAGCGGTAATCCTGTGCCTCCTCTTTGCTGCGTTGAGCAATCGTCTTGCCGGTAGCATCATCAAAACCGCGTGTCTCCTGCACCACGCGCTCACCCCGCTCAAGTAACTCAACCTGGCGTTTGAACTCATACTCGGCCGCGCGCTCGACGCTACGAAACGAATTGAGGTTTTTGATCTCGGCACGCGTGCCTAGCTCTGTCGAGCCTTGCTGCGCGACAGATATATTGACGTCAAACCGCATATTGCCATGGTATAGGTCACCATGTGTCACGCCTGCATATGTCATCAATTTGTGGAGCTCGGCAGCATATGCTTTTGCTTCCTGGGGCGAGTGCATGTCAGGCTCCGATACGATTTCGATGAGCGGTGTCCCTGCTCGATTCAAGTCAACCAGGCTATACTCACCGTAGTGGCTCAGCTTGCCAGCATCTGACTCGATGTGCGCATGATGTATGCGAACTTTGACTGTACCACCGTCCTCCATGGGTGCTTCGACAACACCAGCGAGAATCGTGGGCTGATACATCTGCGTGATTTGATAACCGTTTGGTAGATCTGGATAGAAGTAGTGCTTACGATCAAACCGACTGACGTTGGCAATCTTCGCATTAAGCGCTTTACCCGCACGAACAGCGAGAGTTACCGCCTGTTTATTGAGAACCGGTAGCATACCAGGCAAACCATAATCGATCGGGTGTACAACACTGTTTGGCTCTTTGCCTCGCGCGTCATTGTCCGCAGGACTGAATAGTTTGGTCTTCGTCGCCAGCTGTACGTGGCACTCGATACCAATTGTCATGCGATAATTGCTGTCGTTATTAGACATTTAGATACCCTTCTACTTCTCTTTGCTTATCACTACAAGAACGATGAACGAAGAACGACGAACGAAGATTGACATAATTCGAAAATATTAATTTCGACTTCTGCGTTCGACGTTCTTCATTCTGCGTTCTCATGACTATATTGCTCCCAAATCCTTCAACGCTCGCTTGAACCCAGCCAATGCACGACGCGCTTGATCATAACTGACACGTACGTCCGGCTCATGTGCGATTTTGTTGCGAAGTTTGTGCGCATCCCATACGGCATTGCGGTGCGTGAACCGCTTGTTGGCCACCTTCATGCGGTCGCCCATGGTTTTACCAGGCAGTCCGTGATCCTTGAGCGCCTGATCAACCAGCTTGTCGGCATTGAGTATAGCGAGATGAAAGCTTGCTTCGTTTTCGCGAACGAGTGTCTGCTCGACCGCAAGCCACCTCGAACGATACTTTTCGACGTCGAGACGGCTCCCTCGTTTACCAATAGTCATCAACGCGAATAGCAAAGCTCCGATCAAAATGATAGCCGCGAGTAGGAAAATAACGCTGTCCATCAGAAGGCTCCTCCGGAGCTTTGGTAGGTGGTAGATAGTAGCTGGTAGATAGTAGTGAGTAGATTGTGGATAGTACTAGTCATTTTTGACTCCTTCGAGGCTTTTTGCGAGAGCAAGCAGGCTGGCGTCGCTTCGACGTTGACCTATCAGCTGCATGCCAACCGGTAATTTTTCATCCGTCGCTCCTGCGGGAACGCTAAGCGCGGGCAGACCAGCTAAACTTGCGGGCACGGTCATGATATCTGCAAGGTACATTTTGACTGGATCGTCGATATTTTCTCCCAACTTAAACGCTGGAGTCGGGCTGACGGGTCCGACCAGCACGTCATAAGACTCAAACAACTTGTTGAACTCATTTATAAGCAGCGTTCGTGCTTTTTGCGCTTGTAGATAGTAGGCATCAAAGTAGCCGCTCGACAATACGTAGCTACCTATCATGATACGGCGTTTGTTTTCAGTCACGAAGCCTTCGTCACGCGAGCGTCCAAAAAGCTCAGAAAGCGTCGATACTTGAGCACGCTTACCGTAGCGTACCCCGTCATATCGAGCCAGGTTACTACTAATCTCTGCCGGAACGATGATGTAGTATATCGCAAGTGCGTAGCGAACCATCGGTACACTGACTTCTTCGACAGTGTGCCCGGCATCTTTCATCTTGTCGATAAACTCCAGTACCCTCGACTTCACTTCGGGGTTCACGTCATCGGTCATAAACTCTTTGATAACGCCGATTCTTTGGCCTGGTTTTACTGCCGTCGGAGCGAAAAAATCAGGCAACGTCGTCATGTCTTGCGTATCACGTCCGCTCAAAATATCCATCACCAACTCGGCATCGGCAGCATTCGTCGTAAAGCAACCAATCGTGTCGGTACTGCTCGCCATCGCTACCACTCCATAGCGACTCACCGTGCCATACGTCGGCTTGACGCCATAAACACCATTGAAGCTGGCTGGTTGGCGAATCGAACCACCTGTGTCCGTACCGAGCGCAAACGGTACGACGCCTAGCGCCGTCGCCACGGCAGAGCCGCCGGACGAACCGCCCGCTACACGAGTCTCGTCAACAGAGTTTAGTGTCGGGCCGAAGGCGGAATTTTCCGTACTGCCACCGTGAGCAAATGCATCGAGATTTGCCTTGCCGATGCATATAGCTCCCTCTGCTTCGAGTCTCTCGATAGCGGTTGCCTGTAGAGGTGCCTGGAAATTCTCCAAAAAATGGCTCGCAGCCGTGGTCATGCCGCCAAATGTCAGGAAGTTGTCTTTCGCCACGAACGGTACGCCCGCCAGTCGTCCAGTAATCTCACCTCCATCTACTTTGGCGGCGCGATCAAGTGCTCGCTCCTCCGTGAGCGATAAAAGTGCATGAAATGTATCGTTCTTTTTTGCGGTCTCGATAGCGGCGCGAACGTTATCTGTAGCAGACTTGCCCAAAAAATCTGAAATTGCCAGCATCACAGTACCTTGGGAACCTTGATTTGATTGTCTATATGATCGGGTGCCAGTCCGAGCAACGTCTCACGATCAGCCCGATGATGCTCGACGACATCATCTCTGGTGACGTTCTCTACGTCTGTAACCTGGTATGTCGGCTCGACTCCGCTTGTGTCCAGCTCGCTGAGCTGAGTGATATACTCAAGAATTTCAGCCAAATCCGCCTGCAAAGTAGCAATTTCTTCATCAGCTAACTGTAAGTGAGATAACTGGGCAAGGCGAAGTACGTCATCTCGAGAGATCGTGGTGGTCATACCGCTCATTATAGCATATGGAATTTCGGCGGAAGACACCGCCAGGTATAACGTGCACCCAACCGAACCTCATGACTCGACGCGGCATGACGACGGCGATGTGCACATGCTATTCCCAGCGAAATACACGGAAGGCAATGATGTATATGACGATAAGCCAAAGTGCTGTCAAACCGAGCTGCGGACCGATTTCCCACAGGTGCTTGCCCTCGGTCGCGATCAAACGAATGCCGTCGATGATTGGCGTAAGCGGGAGAAATGCCGAAATATTTTGTAGCCACTCCGGCATAAGAAAGCGCGGGAAAAACGTGCCCGAAAGAAACATCATCGGAAACACGATAATATTGCTGAGCGGTGCTGCCTGCCGTTCATTTTTCGCCCAGCCACCGAGCGCGAGACCTATACCGAGAATCGTGACGATACCGAGCACGAGGAACAACGCGAGTTCTATCGGATTTCCGATGATCTTGAGGTTAAACACTATCATGGCGATAGCAAACATGATAGCGAGCGACAAAAGACCGATGATGGCCTGTCCTATCATCGTGGACAGGAAATACTGCCAGACCTTCAACGGTGTCGTGCTGAGACGGCGCAGGATACCCATCTTTTTCAGCTCAGGAAAGACATTGACCGGACCAAAGATACCCATACCGATGATGGCGAATCCCAACAGCCCCGCGAACGTGTAGTCAAACGCCGAGAGACTTTTTTCGCTCAGCTGTTCACCCTTTACTGTAAACGGCGTCACTTGCTCGACAATCTTTGCATTTACTCCTTTGAATTGGTTTTCGAGCACAGATACTAGCGCAGCTCCTGACTGTGCATTGTTTTGCGTGTAGATCACTTCTATCTGACCACTGGGGTATTGCTGACCCGACTTCACCGTACCAAAATCTTTCGGCAGTACGATTGCCGCATCGAGCTGTGACTTGATCATCAGATCCCTTGCCTGTTCCAAATTGGTCGCGCTGTCCTCGATGTTGAATACTTCGCTCGATTTCGTCTGTTCGACAAAGTCCTTGGCGAAACCGCTCTGACTATGGTTGAGTAATGCGACGCGAAAAGAAATGTTGCCGTCGCCAGAGTTAAGTCCACCGAACACAAATAGAAATATAACTGGAAAAACGATAGTGAAAAACAACGCCAAACGATCACGGAAAAACCGTCGCGTATTGATACGCACGAACGTCATCACTGTGAACATGGACTTTTTCAGCTCGTCACTATTCATCACGCAGCCCCTTCCCGGTCAAGTCGATAAACACGTCCTCCAGGTTCGCCTGCTCCACGTGCTGCTTCTTCTTGAATCCACGTGCCAGCAGATCCTTGATCAAGTTTTTCGGCGTGTCTATCGCGACGATCTTGCCATTGTCCATGACGGCGATACGATCGCACAGTATCTCCGCCTCATCCATGTAGTGCGTCGTCATGACGACACTGATACCCTTGCTTCGTACCTTTTCGATCAGCTCCCACAAGTGGCGACGCGCCTGCGGATCAAGCCCTGTCGTCGGCTCGTCGAGGAAAAATACTTTCGGTCCATGTACGAGCGCCGTCGTGATGCTCAGGCGTTGCTTTTGTCCGCCCGAGAGATCTTCGACGTAACTTTTTGCTTTTTCCTCCAGGTCGACATCGCGCAAAAACTCCATAGGGTCGACTTTTTCGCCATAGGCGGCTGCGAACATTTCGATAACTTCGGTCAGACGAGTCTTGTCTTGAAACGCAGGACTTTGCGGCTGCACACCGATCAAGTACTTTATCTTTTGCGGCTCCTTCGACACGTCAATACCGTTTATTTCGACGGTCCCGCTATCGATAGGTCGGAGCGTTTCCATCATTTCCAGCGTTGTCGTTTTGCCGGCACCGTTCGGGCCGAGGATACCGAATATCTCGCCTTTTTTCACAGAAAAGCTGATACCATCAACGGCCTGCCTGTCACCGTAGCGCTTTTTCAAATCGCGCACCTCAATCATTGAACTCATTTAGCTATTGTACCGTACGTTTAGATAAAATTTCTAGACTTTTTAGTAATAATAGCCATCTTAGTAATTAAACATT
Organism: uncultured Candidatus Saccharibacteria bacterium; assembly: GCA_964540835.1. Taxonomy (GTDB): domain Bacteria; phylum Patescibacteriota; class Saccharimonadia; order Saccharimonadales; family Saccharimonadaceae; genus UBA2112. The sequence continues at coordinate 8,550 of CAZIOA010000015.1, read as the reverse complement.
TAAATTATGCTTGTCGATACGCTCGGGCTGTGTTTCATGACTCTTCATCTTGAGATCCACAAGCGGCGGATCAACGAAAAGAATCGCGGCAGTGCGTACCGGGACATGATCTTGACTTTCATCGAATATCCTATCAACACCGTGATAAAGCGGAGATATCGGTGTTTTCGTACCGTAGACAGCACGATATCCTGCTCCGAAAAATACTTGTGACTGTCCTTCGCCGTGCGGAGGATAGTATTTTTGATATTTTGCGCCGCGTGCCCCCTCTGGCTGCATCCAAAAGCCAGGCGCACTAGCATACGCCTGTATCGTCATGCCTCCACGGTCATAATGAGCCTTAGCCACCTGGGCATCCTGCTCGACTATCAAATTTCCATCGTCATCACGGGTTCGATATGAGTCATAGCGCAGGAGACGCAGCGTGGTGGAGCTCAATCGCTGCCTAGACGAAACCTTAGGAAATAATAGTTCATCCAGCCCATCGTATGATTCTATGCGTAGCGCAATATCAATTGCTGCCTGCGTCGTTTTGTAACGCAGCTCCCTGCCATGCTCCATGAAATCCATGAATTCAGCGGGGATTATCTTGCCTCGTCTTTTCTCCTCGACCCAACGTGATTCCAGCGTGTCGTTGAAATGAAAGAGCATTTTTGGATCGGCAATCTGCATACCCGCGCTGTTGAATTTCAGTTCTTTTCGCACATGTCCGTCCTCCGGAATACCGTGTGCATCAAAACTTCCAGAAGTCCAATCCAGCCACCGCCTATGCTCTTCATGGCACACGTCATACTGATCGCTTAATTGCTGGAACGCCGCTTTGTCTATCGATAACTCTACTCGTGCGATGCCGTCTTTGAATAACTGCCCTTCCAGTTCATTCTTCGGCTGCGCATCTATACCAGGAGCTCCGGGTTGGAATTTTTCTTGCGCCTGCTGTCTGTTTAACTTCAGATACTCTCCCATGATACCCTCAAAATACTTAAGATACGCCTATGGTATCACAGTTTATGCAACCATCAAATAATATGTCTATCGGGTGTCAATAAAGGTGTGTGCGCGACCGCTTGCCCCACCTCGGCCGGTGCGACCGATACGATGCACGTAATCTTCATACGTCTTGGGCGTGTCGAAATTGATCACGTGCGTGACATTCGGAATATCAAGTCCGCGAGCAGCCACGTCTGTCGCTACGAGTACTTTAACCTTTTCATCCTTGAACTGTTGCAACGCGCGCTGTCGCTGGGACTGGTTCTTGTTACCATGGATAGCTACCGACGGAATGCCGTTTTTGCCCAGAAAATCACTGAGTCGCTGCACTCCGTACTTCGTGTCGCCAAATACAAGCACCTTTTCGTAGCCCTCACCCTGTAACATTTCTCTGAGCAACTCGATCTTGTGAGCTTTGTCTCTGGTCTCTACGACATCCTGCTCAACGTGGTTGCTTGTTTCGCCTGTTTTCACCTGTATGGTCACGGGGTCTTTCAGAAACTGCGCCGTCAATGCCTTGATATCGGGCGTCATGGTCGCGCTAAAGAAGAGTGTTTGTCGTTCACGCGGCATCGCCTGAACGATGCGCTTTATGTCTGGCAAAAACCCCATGTCAAGCATGCGATCCGCTTCGTCCAGCACGAGCGTGGACATGTTTTTGAGCTGTATCTCGCGCCGATCGATCAAATCCTTGAGTCTGCCGGGCGTACCAATAATGAAATGCGGGCGTTTGCGAAGCGCGCGTATCTGCCGATCCATGTTGACGCCGCCAACGATGAGCGCAGCTTGCATATCAAGTCCTCGGGCAAAACCCTCGAACTCTTCGACGATTTGCTGCGCCAGCTCGCGCGTGGGCGTGACGACCAGGACGCTCGGACGCAGCATGATACCCCGCTGCCTTTCGATAATCGGAAGCAGAAAAGCTGCCGTTTTGCCCGTACCAGTATTCGCGAGTCCGATGACGTCGCGTCCGTTTACGATGTGGGGTATCGCTTGGTCCTGTATCGCGCTGGGTACCTTATAGCCTTTTTCGGCGATATTGTGCTGAATCTCCGCGCCAAATGGAAAATCGACGAACCTATGTGTCGGTTCATACGGAGTCTCCTCGTACGCAGTCGCTTTGTTGATGAATTTTGATGGGTGAATGGTCTGTTTGCCGATGTTACGACGCTGACCACCGTTGCCGCCGTAGCGGCGGTTGCGACCAGACGCGTGATATGAACGCCTGTCGCCATGAAAAGTCTGGGGCATGAAGTGCCTTTCCTATATAAATTACTTAGTTTGCAGTCAAAAGTATGTGTCTGCTATCAATCTTTATTTGCTAAATAAGAGAGTTGTGACATTCGATCGAATGCAATGGATGTATTATAGCGTGTTTGACATTTCTATGCAAATATTAGAATCAGCTTTATTCTTTACTTATAGAACGGATCTTCGGATGGCGGCACAGGGCCAGACAACGACTCGCCAGTCTGTGGTGCTTCGCCAGCAGACGGATGCGGCTGGGCGGGCGGCGTCACGGTTGGTTGCCCGGAACCGCTCACTGGCTGCTGCGGTTGAACCGGCTGAGATGGCGGTACTTGCTGCTGCAGTGGAGCCGTTTGCGGCGGTTGTTGCACACCAGTAGACTGCACTGGTTGTGCTGGTTGCGCTGCCGTAGCGCCATAGTGACCAACCTGCAGCATACTGATTCGTCGCCGATGCAAGACGAACGCAACACCTAGCAGAGCTGTCATGATGACCAAGATAGCGAGGACAACGATCATCACCGACTGAAGCTGGTTCATGAAGGATGTGTCTTTTGATGAGCCCTGCAGACTAGAGGATAGGGTTCTCAGTGGTTCTGCCCAACGGTTAAATCGATACTCTGCGCCAGCTACCGCGAATTTGCTTGTACTCGTCGTATAATTTGCCCTGAAAAACTGGTCAATGCCTTCGCTCCACTCAGCAGCAGTTTTGTCGCCTTTTTGTAGACGTATGTTGTTCTTATCGAGCAGCTGCAAAAGTTCACCAGATGATCTGATGGTGCCATTGGCAAAACAAGACTGATCAGGACAGTACGACAACCCGTAAACAGCAAAGCCCATCAGCTGTCCGTTGGTATTAAACACCGGCGCGCCGTCGTTGCCAGGCAAAACCGGCGTGTCAGTCTGGATCAATCGACGACCATCTTTGTCATACGCCTGGTCAATCCTGCTTACTGTCACGATAGGGATGTTGCGAATCCTATCGATAGAAAGATTACTATCAGTATAGGCGGCATATCCGATCGTGCTCAGTACATCGTTCCCCTGGGCCTTTTCATCCGTGGCTATCGAGACATCAGGGAAGCTACCCTCGACTTTCAGCAGGCCGACATCATTTGCTGGCGTCTCGCTACCAAAGACGTACTGTATCGACTTGGCTACATCATAGTCAGAGGCAATGTATTTGGCGCTCAGTACGCTATCGGAGTAGGCAAATGACGGCTTGGTTACATCGCTCCTGTTGACGACGATCGGCCTGTCGGTCGGCTGTACAGCATATGTATACTCCTCCTTTACCGGCGTTATGAAATCGTCCGGGATGATGGAGCCTATATTTTGAACTTTGGCGAGTGCCTCTTGGTTGCCAATCTGCGCGCCAGTCTTGAGGTATTCCGCGTCTGTGTCGAGGATGATTTTTGCTTTGAGCAAGTAGTCAAGAACTCGCTGTAACCGATCAAGCATCTGCTCCCTGTTGGTCGCGAAGTTTATATACCCGCTAATCGCCGCTTTTTTCTGCGTGCGAATCGCATGACCAGTCGTTGCTATATATCCATCTCTAGAGATGAAGACACCGCTCGCAACATTGCCGACGCAAGCATCCGACAACGTCGTTGCTGTTTCGCCGCTTTCAAACTTGAGCGCTAAATCAGCACAATAGAGCGTACCGATGCGCACGACACTCGGCATTGACTTCGCGACCGTTGCGAGCGTATCGGGATCCGAATAGTATTGCGGCGTCACGGTGATCAAGGCAGACTCGCCCCCTCCGGTATCGTCGGCGTCTTCCGCTGCAGAACTGTTGGAAGAATTGCTCGCAGAACTCCCCGCTCCTGCCGTATCGCCGTCATCATCGGTACTGCTTGTGGTGTTGGACGTGTTTGATACTGGACTATCTGGGTCATCCTGGGTCACCGTAGCCTGCGCCAAACGAGCAAGCGGATAGGCATATGACGTCTTGTTGTCGCTTACGTCCTCAGTACTTGACGAGGTCGTGCCGCTGTTTAACGGCTGCTCAAACGTCACCGAGTCAAATACATCCTCCACCAGAGCTGCTGCGCTGACATTAGTCGGGCGTACATTGCTGATACAGATCGAATACGGCTGATCGTACTGGATAGTGTAGTAGCAGTCATCGTATTTGACATTAGATATACGGTGATTATCATTCGTTGTGGTGTAGCGAACTTTTTGGTACTCGACGCCGCCGACAGTGGTTGTTGAGGGTTTGGTCGCTTCTATCGTCACGACTGTGTTGTCATCAGTGATTTTCTCCGCCGCGCGCTTATCTCCGTCAATTTTAACGAAAAGCCCTAGTTCGGACATATCTTTGTTTTCCGGTATCTTCTGAGCCGCTTCAAGATCCCCGTTCGTGACGGTCGCGAATACCTGTAGCTCTGGCGGCAACGTTGTCAGCGCGCGTGATGACTCGACACTCTCGATCGGACGGATCCTGACATAGTTATAAGCACGCAGGACGCGCAAATCATTATTTTCATACGTTTCCCCAGACAAGATGGCTGAGCTTTCATCGCTTCCGGCACTTTTGTCTCCTACCTCCGCGTAACTGCTAAATATACGGTTGTCATAACTCAGACGAAATCCGAGTTCGGACTGCACGCTCACTCGTTTGAGCGTCATCTCAGGGGGCTGTAGCACATCTGCGAGCTGGATGCGCGCATCCTTGTCAACCGCCGTGGTAAGCGGAGACACAAAAAATAGCCCACCCCCTACGAGAACGGCCACGACGGCCGTGACTATAAGCGACCACTTGACTATCCGCCCTAGCGGCGACTGGCGCTCATAGACTTTGGCCCGGATAGCTTCGGACTCCTGTGGAATACGTGGGTTCGTCGGTGAATCTTCCATGCTTATGCTTAGTATAGCATAGGGGTTCGGGGATGGAAATTGGGAAATAGAGGGTGAGTAATAACCAAGAAAGTTACTGCTTTGACTTGATTTCAGCGATAAGGTCGCGAAGCTCGGCGGCCTTTTCAAACTCCAGGTTGGCACTGGCAAGATCCATTTGGCCGCTCAAGTCTTTGATCAGGCTGGCATACTCATCCTTTGGAATTTTCTTGAGGTCAAGCTGAGGTTTTTTACCCTTATCCTTGTCCGGAATAATCGCGCGTAGACCTTCGCCGATTTCCTTGTCAATACTCTGCGGCATGATGCCGTGTTCTTTGTTAAATGTCTCCTGTATACCGCGGCGGCGGTTCGTTTCGTCAATTGCCGCCTGCATGGATCTCGTTACATTGTCCGCATACAACAGCACCGTGCCGTCTACATGACGAGCAGCGCGGCCTATGGTCTGGATAAGCGCGCTCTCGGAGCGCAGGAATCCTTCTTTGTCAGCGTCCATGATGGCGACCATGCTGACTTCCGGCAAGTCCAGACCCTCACGCAGCAGGTTGATGCCAACGAGCACGTCATATACTCCTAGCCGGAGATCCCGGAGTATATCTCCGCGCTCCAGCGTATCGATGTCGCTATGGATATATGCGGTTTTGATATCAAGATCTTGCAAGTAGGTACTGAGATCCTCGGCCATGCGTTTGGTCAGCGTCGTCACCAACACGCGTTGGCTTTTGCCGGTGCGGTCGCGAATTTCGGCTATCAAATCGTCAATCTGTCCCTCGGTCGGTTTCATGACAATCTGAGGATCGAGTAGACCCGTCGGACGGATGATTTGCTGAGCAGGCTCCGGACTATGTGATAGCTCATAATCACCGGGCGTAGCAGACACATAGATTGTTTGGTTTATATGGCGTTCGAACTCATCAAACCTGAGCGGGCGGTTGTCGAGCGCGGAGGGGAGACGAAATCCGTGCTCCACGAGCACTTCCTTGCGAGCACGATCGCCATTGTACATACCGCGTACTTGCGGCAATGTCTGGTGGCTTTCATCGACAAAAAGCAACCAATCATCTGGGAAATAATCCAGCAAGGTCGCTGGTTGCTCGCCAGGCTCGCGATTAGTGAGGTAACGGCTGTAGTTTTCGATTCCTTTTACAAACCCAGTCTGCTCAAGCATCTCTAGATCATACTTCGTCCGTTGCGCCAGACGCTGCGCCTCCAGGTGTTTATCGTGCTTTTCAAAATACTTCAGTCGTTCGTCGAACTCTTTCTGGATACCCTCTATGGCATGCGCCAGCTTTTGCTTAGGTGTCACATAGTGGCTGCTTGGGAAGATTTTTACTTCGTGCGGCTCGCCGAGGATTTCACCGGTCAACGGGTCGATGCGCGTGATGCGATCTACTTGATCACCAAAAAATTCTATGCGATACGCAACGTCGCTGCCAGCGGGAAACACATCCACCACGTCGCCCTTGACACGAAAAGTTCCGCGATGAAAATCGATGTCATTGCGTTGGTACTGGATATCCGTGAGCAGACGCACGAACTTATCCTGCACGCGCCGCTCGCCTACCATCACATGAATCGACATGTCGGCATAATCATCAGGGCTACCGATACCATATATACAACTCACGCTCGCGACGATGATGACATCGCGATGCGTGAGAAGCGCCGTGGTAGCAGCATGCCGCAGGCGATCAATTTCATCATTGATCTTGCTGTCTTTTTCGATGTACGTGTCGCTGGACGATATATATGCTTCCGGCTGGTAATAGTCAAAGTAACTGACGAAATAGTGAACCTCGTTGTCCGGAAAAAACGCTTTGAACTCGCTATACAGCTGTGCGGCGAGCGTCTTGTTGTGCGCAAGGACAAGTGTTGGCACCTGTCGATCCTGGATAATATTCGCCATCGTGAACGTCTTGCCGCTGCCCGTCACTCCAAGCAACGTTTGCTCACGCTTGCCTGACTCCAAACCCCTCACCAATTGAGCAATTGCCGTCGGCTGGTCGCCTGTCGGTGCAAAAGTCGTCTCTAAGCGAAACTTATTAGCCATAACTTATCAATTATACAATATATTGAAAATATTGCATGACAAGTGTCTATTGTGAATTTGGGGTTATTCGCTAAAAGCGATTGTCTCAAATATATCCTCGCTCTCCGATTGAGGACGCGCATAGATAGCTAGCTTGATCACCCTCGGCACAAGCCTCAGGACAACATAACCGCCAGCAAGTACCTTCGCGGCAGGTGGCATTGCTGTCTCGCTCCGTTCAGTAGATGACGTGAACATATTGTCTACGACCTTTCTATACACATCGGGGTCTTCAACGATTTCGATGAGACCTTCGACTTGAGCTGTCGTTTGTTCTTTCTCATCGTAAACAACAAAGGCAACGCTCCTGTTTTCCTCCATATTCTTGTACTTTTGCGTCTCCCGACTTGTCGCAAAAAACAAACTAAAGTCATTTTCTACGAGGTAGTAAACTGGCGTAGCATGAGGATTTCCTACTCCATCTGCCGTGGCCAAAACGCCGCTATATTTAGCGTCAAGGAAGCTTTTTACGAGTTCCTCTGACTCGGATGATGTTGTCGATTCGATTTTCAGACTCATAATATCTATACCTGCCTATCTACATGATTACTTATCTTTTAATTTTATCCCATTTTTGTACTACAAAGACGCAAATTCCATGATCCTGTTACTACGCCACTTTCGTGTTCTCGAAATGAGTTTCCTTTTGCCGCCAGCGCTCTTTGTGTCTTTCGGCACGCTTATACATTTCTTCGCGTGCCTCCTGCGTCGTGCGATGTCCAATTTTGTCCACGATCATACCAATATCATCCGTTATTGTGTATAGATCTATATCCTCTGGATCAACCGTCTCATACATATCCACAAGAATATTTTTGAAAAAGTCATCGAGCGGTTCCCAGAATTTCTTGCCGAGCAATATAATAGGTACTTCTGGTATGATGCCCGTCTGCATCAACGTAAGGATTTCAAAAAGCTCATCAAATGTACCGAATCCACCAGCACAAAAAACATAACCACTGGCATCCAGTGTCATAGCTACCTTACGTCCGAAGAAGTGCTCGAAACGAAAATTTTCGGTCGTGTACTGATTGAGCTTCTGCTCCATAGGTAGACGAATATTGAAGCCTATGGAGACGCCGCCAGCCTTGAACGCTCCGTGATTTGCCGCCTCCATGACACCACTACCACCTCCCGTAACCACAGCGTACCCGTGCTTAGCAAGCAGCCATCCGGCTGCGAATGCCTGTTTGCATGTCGGGTGGCTATGAGGTAATCTTGCCGAACCAAAAATCGTAACCGTATTGGGGTATTTGCCGAGTATGTCAAATGCTTTTTCAAACTCTTCGACGACATCATCAAGCCTGCCTTCAGCGGCATCGATAAATCTCTGCCTTATGAGCAAGTTGTTTCTTTCGTTTA
>CAZIOA010000014.1:0-16364 GCA_964540835.1 uncultured Candidatus Saccharibacteria bacterium | reverse complement strand
GCAAAATCAACGATCATTTACGCATGCAATCAGCACCACAGTACAACGACGAGATCATCAGCCAGCCGGTACAGCTAAATGGTCGTGGCGGCGTGGTGATGGACTTCTCCACGGACACGAGCGGCGACCCGACATATCAGGAAGCACTCCGTATCGTCGTAGAAAGCGGCAAAGCAAGCGCCAGCTTGCTGCAGCGGCGACTCGGTATCGGCTATGCCAAAGCTGCACGTTATATTGACACCATGGAAGAGCAGGGTATCGTCGGCCAGGCGAGTGGCAGCTCCAAACCACGTGATGTACTCGTAACCAGCCTTGACCAACTCGGTGGTGGCGAAGACGAAGAAGTCTGAACCTGAGTCTCAAAACCTCACTCACGAAGCCCTTCCGCGCCTGGAAATTCACGAATCAGCGACGTAATTTCTAGGGCTGCAGTCGCTTATGCTTCGTATCGCTGAGTTTTGAGACTCAGGAGTCTGAGATTTGACAACTTAAGACTAGTATTTTACAGAGGTATTGAGTATAATGAATAGGTTATTAACTCAGTCCCGATACAGTCGGGACATCCATAAGGATTCCAAGGGAGGAAACTAGTGAAAGAATACGAACTAACCGTTCTGATTCATCCTGATCTGGAAGTAGATCTGGACAAGCCTTTGGCAAAGGTCAAAGGTATCATTGCCGACGCTGGCGGCGAAATTGTCAGCGAGGACAACTGGGGCAAGAAAAAACTTGCCTACAAGATCGACAAAGAGGACTTTGCCGTCTACGTATACATGGACGTGAAGCTACCGGCGGATGCACCGCTCAAAATCAGCAATACGCTGAATATCACCGACGAGGTACTACGCTACCTGCTCGTAAAAGTGGACGAAAAGGGCCGGGCTCTGCTCGCCGAAGACAAGAAGCGCCAAGGTGAACGAAGCGAAGAAGGTGACGCTAACGAAGAAAAGGGAGAATAGGGATGGCAAAAGGTTTTAACAAAGTAATCCTGATGGGCAATCTGACACGTGACGTTGAAATGCGCACCACGCCAAGCGGTCAGACTGTCGCTAACTTTAGTCTTGCGGTAAGCCGCAGCTGGAAAGACCAATCAGGTCAGACCCAGGAGCAAACCAGCTTCATCAATTGTGTAGCATGGGGCAAAGCGGGCGAGATCATCGCGCAATACACATCAAAGGGTTCGCCATTGCTGGTGAGTGGGCGCTTGGACCAGCGAAGCTATGAGGACAAAGACGGCAACAAACGCCAAGCGGTCGAAGTCAATGTCGAGGATTTCAATTTCATCGGTGGCGGTCGCGGTGACGGCGCATCTGGATCTGACTCGTCGGCATCGACAAGCAGCAAGAAAAAGTCCGATGACGTTGTCATCGAAGATATTGATGACAAACCCATCGATTTGTCTGAAATTCCATTCTAGTAATTTATCAGAAAGCAGATAACAGGTAGCAGAAATTTAACAGGTATCAGGAAGCAGACGAAACCCTGAAACCTGAAAAATGATAAATTTCTGTCAAATGCTACCTGCAACCTGATCAATAATTCATCTAAGGAGAAATGAACGTGAAACGATTCAAAAAAGACGCGCCAGCATATTTTGACTACAAAGATGTTAAAACGTTGCAGCGCTATATCAACGCATACGGCCAGATCGAGCCTATCAGCAAGACTGGCTTGAGCGCTAAGCAGCAACGTCAACTGGCTGTCGCTATCAAGCGCGCACGGCATCTAGCTTTGCTGCCGTTTGTGGCAAATAACTAGTAATTTAGTAGGTTACAGGTGACAGGTAGCAAAAATTTATCAGATAGCAGGGGGCAGACAAAAAGCGAGCTCCTTGAACACCGAATGCTTATTTTTGCTGCAAATGTCATTAAAACGCTAAAAACACGACAGAAAGAGCTACCATTTTCCGTGGTTGACCAGTTAACTCGTTCTTCGGCAAGTATTGGAGCAAATTATGCTGAAGCCTGCAATGCTGCTTCAAAACTTGATTTTCGAAACAAGATTTTTATAGCAAAAAAAGAAGCAGCTGAAACTCGGTATTGGATAAAGCTATGCATTGAGTTGTCTGGCAGGGATTCATGGTCGGATCTACTACAAGAGTCTCGAGAGCTAACACTTATCTTGCAGTCCATAACGAATAGCTTAAGAGCGAAGTCTGATAAATGACACCTGCTAAATTTCTGCAAAATGCAACCTGTGACCTGATAAATATTAAAAGGAGTTTGTAATGTATAGTCCTACAGATTTAAAAAAAGGCACAGTCTGCCAAATCGACGGCAAGCCATATCGCGTCGTGGAATACGCGCAAAAAGTCATGGGTCGCGGCGGTAGTATCGTGAACGTCAAGTTGAAAAACCTGATCGACGGCAGCGTCATCCCAAAGACATTCAAAGGACAGGAAAAAATCGAGCGAGCCGAGGTTGTCAATAAGCCTGTACAGTATTTATACTCTGATGGCTCGGATTTTCATTTCATGGATCCGCAGAGTTTCGAGCAGTTTCAGCTGAGCGCGGAGCTCGTGGATGCCGCAGCGCAGTTTCTCAAGGAAGGCGACGAATTGAATCTACAGTTTTTCGGCGATCGCGTCATCAATGTGGAGCTGCCCAAAAACCTGTATCTGGAAGTGACGTACACAGAAGACGTCGTAAAGGGTGATACCACGAGTAGCGTGCTCAAAGACGCGACGCTTGAAACCGGTCTGGTCATCAAGGTTCCTGCGTTCATAAAGGTCGGTGACATTGTATCTGTCGACACATCGACAGGCGAATACCGCGAACGGAAAAAGTAGGAGCGAATTTAGAATTTAGAATTTGGAATTTCGAAGGTAAGTATGATAAAAAGCTTCACTGACTTGAAGGTTTGGCAGACAGGACATCTTTTGGTGGTTGCAATTTATAGAATCACTCGAGGATTTCCGAAAGAGGAACTTTTCGGGCTCACGAGCCAGATGAAGCGATCATCGGCATCGATTACTGCAAATATCGCAGAGGGATTCGGACGCAAAAATTCAAAAGAGAAAGAGCAATTTTATTTAATATCAGCAGGATCTTTATTTGAGCTAAAAGACCAATTGCTTATAGCGAAAGACGTGGGCTATATTGATAAAGAACATTTTGAAGAACTAGCCGAATTAACCAACAAGTGCCATGCGCAACTAAACGCCATGTTAAACACTCACAGAAATATTCGAAATTCTAAATTCGAAAATCGAGATTCGAAATGAAACAGCGTCTTGATGTGCTGCTTACGGCACGCGGGTTTGTGAGTAGCAGGTCTCAGGCCGAAAGCTGGATACGGCTCGGCAAGGTGACGGTTGATGGGCGTACAGTTACTAAGCCAGGCGAATTCGTCGCCGAAGACGCCGACATAAAACTAACAGCAAAAGAGCGGTATGTGAGCCGGGCTGGTTTGAAACTTGCAAGCGTTGCCAAGATGCTTGGCGTCGATTTCAAGAATAAAACCGTGCTCGATGTCGGCAGTAGTACGGGTGGGTTTACGGACTATGCTCTGCAGCACGGTGCGCGCAAAGTAATCGCCGTCGACGTCGGTACCGATCAGATGCACCCAGATCTTCGCAGTGACGAGAGGATCGATCTTCATGAGAAAACTGACATAAGAAGCCTTCGGCTTCAGAATAAAGAACGTAGAACGCAGAAAGAAGAAGCTGAACTCTATTCCCCGTTCGTCGTTCTCCGTTCCGTGCCAGATATCATACTGATAGATGTATCATTTATTTCGCTCCGGGATATATTGCCATACATTCATAAATTATGCGCGCCTGGCACGCTTGTCCTCGCCATGGTTAAACCTCAGTTCGAAGCAGGTAGAGAGCAAGTGAGCAAAGGAATTATCAAAAACGACGCCGTTCGTCGACAGATACTCAAGGACTTTGAGGCATGGGTGAGGCGATATTTCGTTGTCGCCGGGAAGCGAGACAGCGAAGTAGCAGGCAGCAAAGGCAACCGCGAACGCTTCTATTTATTAAGTAAGATTCTCTAAAGCAATATATTGCGCAACCAGAGCGAGATAACTTCACGCACTTGGATGTAGCGCAAGGCGCTGGCGAAGCACGGAACGAGCCGTACAAGAAGTGCGGCGAGTGAGTACTGGAGTCAAGCAACGCAGCGATACGCCAAGAGCACCGCGGCGCAACGTACTATGTTCGTTGGCAGGCAGTGTGATGCGTAAGTTGTATGTGAAAAATCTCATAATGCGTCTGTAAGCAAATACATATAATCAAAGTACCTCCAAGGTGGAGGCGCTCTTTATCACGATGAGAGAGGATCGAGGTGAATTAGCGTGAGGAAATCGTATAGCTGCACGTATGCAGCGATGGCGGTTGCTGTCGGCGTGGCATTGTCACCGTCAGCGGGGTTGGCGATAGCCGACCCGATTGAGCCGACCATCCCGGTTATTCCTATGCCTGAGCCTCCGCCAGCCGAATCAAGTCCGGCTCAAGGAGAAGCTCCAGCGCCCCCAATTCTGGAAATACCAGCAGAGCAACCAGCCCTGCCGGTGTCTCCTATCCCAAACTTGGCACCGCCGATGGAGCAACCTCCTGCACCGATTCCGGTTCAGGAGCTACCTCCAGCACCAGAAATTCAGGTGCCGAAGCCACCGTCGGTGGAAGCCCCAAGCGTTCCGGTGCCTGGGCCAAGCATAGTGACACCTCCTACGCAGGAAGTACCACGGGTTTTGCCGGATCAAGGGCAGACGATGGAACCACCACCGCCACCAATAAGGGAGAGTGTGCCTGACATCGGACAGAGCGAGCCGGATGCACCTCCTTTGCCGACAGAAGAAGCACCACCAAGTACCCCATCGTCGGTTGAACAGCCCGATCCGCAAGAGTCGGATTTGCCGACAACAGGTGAGGTACAACTTCCTCAGCCACCGGAGGTCTTGCCACGGGGAGATGAATCTCCCGCGGAGTCGGAACCACCTCCGCCTTTATCTGGTTCGCAGGATGATATGCCAGAATCGCAGACCACTCCAACGGACAGTATTGAGGCGACTGTGGATCCGTCTTTGCCAGGCGGTAGTCAACCTGACAGTCGAGATATATTCGCGACTGAACCGATAGAAGTACCGAAGCCCGATGAAGGGCCGAGGCCGGTTCCCGAAGAGTTTCTCGAGCAAGAGCCAGTGACTGTCGCTGCTGAAGATGCCGGTAAAGACTGGCGTCGGGGTCCATCTGATAAGGGTGATCATCACGGGGACAAGGATCGTCCACGACCACCCAAACCAGGAAAGGACCATCCTAAAAACCCCTGGAAACATGACAGGGTAGACAGGTTTCCGGACAGCGCCGACATCGACATCAAGGGTGATGAGGACAACTCGGTAACGGTGATCAACCATATCACCAACATCACACAAATCGACAACAGCGTCACGAACAACATCAATATCGTGAACGTCGATGTGACCAAGATTGAGAATCGGCAAGATTGGCTGTATCTACGGAATTTTGAGTACCCGCATAAGGTGCTGAGAGTCCCTGTACGGTATGGTCATCCCGTGCGTCTCAATCCGGGTTGGTGTGGTGGTGTCGGAGGAGCATGGAGCTTCTCGGCGGCAGTCACTGGGAGCAATTTAGCTGCTTCCTTTGCGGGGAGTGGAGTGTTCTATGCGAACAGTGGATGTGGCTATGCGCCGCCACCACCACTTCCGCCACGGTATCCGAAGCATCTGTATATTTGCCCACCGCGTGGATACCATGGACCGCCCGTGTACCAGGGCAACTATCGGTTTATCAGTCGCACCACTGTGTATGCACCTGAGTTCAACACCTACTACTACGGTAGCTGGGAGACGCGAAACGTCAATCAAAAACCGCAGAAGGTGTTTGTACCGACTGGGTGGTCGCCTGATACGGTGTTTCAGCAAGAGCCGATTCCGGGACCGCCGCCCCCCATCAAGAATCGGTGGGGTGGGTATGAGTCTTCGGAACCGTCTGGCATCATGGCTGCCGCGCAGTACGCGCGCGACCATAAACCGATTAGCATCGCAGTCGCGGTACTGATCGGTGCCGCAGCTGTGTGGGGAGCGACTTCGCTCGCGCGAAATCGCAAGCGGAGCAGTCCGTAGCGATGAGAAAACTCCTCGCAGGTATCGTGCTTGTCCTGGGACTTAGCCTGGCGGCGGCGATCGTTATCGTCACCTATGGCTCCGGCACGCCGTACGATCAGATGAGGGTGCCTCCTGTGGCGGCTATGCCACAGGAGGTGCCGGAGTCTGAGAGAGGAACCTCGTCGCCCAAACCGGTCGATCGGATTCAGCCTGTATCTGCGTTTCATCCTCGAACCATGAGGATCTACCAGGTAGGGTCGGATGGCGACAGACATGATCTCGTGCCTGTCACCGATATGGACAAAGGTCAACTGGATGTTGATAGCGAGGGAAACGTGGTTCACTACGGTGCATCCGGTGCAGTTCTCGGTCCACGTGAAGCTCCGGGAGTCGTAGTGCACTGGAGTCGAGCATGGCCAGGGACGGACACGGGCACGACGGAGATTAACTGTCATGCGAGAGCGTACCCGCCGATGGTGTGTACGCCACTGATGGACATGGCGGTTGGCGCAGATCCCTATAGCGACAAAAGCCACAGAGTTGAGCTGACTGGCCCTGACGGTCAAGTGTTGGTATACGTGGTCCAAGAAGTCATCGATCTAGCAAAGGGCGATATCGTTTCGCGCCCCGAGCTCAACGACAACATCAAGGATCGTTTGCTCATCTACACTTGTCAGGTTTACGACGATCAACCCATTGTCGATGATCGCGTGGTTGTCGCAATGCTCGTCTCATCGAAGGCTGGCGTCTAGCCAGCTCCTGCCAACCTATTCAGCAGGCTAACAGTGAATAGGAAGCCCCGGGTAACCGCCCGGGGCATAACCTTGCCACATACTGCTTGTGCTAAAATGCTCCATGGGTAGCAAGCGAAATTCGGGTTTCACCATCGTTGAACTGCTCATCGTGATTGTCGTTATCGGCGTGCTGGCCGCCATCGTGATCGTAGCGTACAACGGCATCACAGTCGGAGCGCGCGACGCGGGACGTATACAGACATTGAACCAATTGCAAAAGGCCATCGAACTGTATTATGCGAACGAAGGCCGCTATCCTCCGATCGCGCATGGCCTTGGCAACGAATCGACATGCGGTTCCCAGACCGAAAACTGGGGACACTGTGACCGTACAAAAACGTTAACAGACGCGCTTGCGCCATATGCAACGTTTGATCCCGAGCAACTCACGAGCGCTACTCAGGGCAATAAGTACTATACATACGACAGCCAGAGCGACGATAACTATCAGTCGTATGGCCTCATGGTCTATCTGGAAGGCGATGGCGGTGCTGATGATGGCGGGTATTTTTCGAACGGCTACGAAGTTGGGCAAAACCCCAGCTACTGTGCATCAACATACACTGGCACCGATCGTGATTGGTTAAATACCAGCGGTGCATATAACCAACGCTGCATGGGTGGCAACTGATCATACATTAAAGCGGAACTCGACAACATCACCAGGTTGCATGACATAGGTCTTGCCCTCGGTGCGGACTTTGCCCGCCGCTTTGGCAGCCTGTTCACTACCTGCTGCGATCAGGTCATCATAATCGACGATCTGCGCCGCGATGAACCCGCGCTCAAAATCAGTATGTATCACGCCTGCGGCTTGCGGTGCGGTCGAGCCTTTGCGGACGGTCCACGCGCGAACTTCTTTGGGTCCAGCGGTTAGGTAGCTTTGCAGCCCGAGCGTATCGTAGGCACTGTGGATGAGCTGTTGCAGTCCTGTTTCGCTCACGCCGTAACTTTCCAGCAACTCGGTGGCTTCCACGACCGACAGGTCTTTTATCTCTTCCTCCAGTTTCGCGCAGACGAACAGACTCTTTGCTGGCGCGACCAGATTGGCAAGTTCCTTTTTTTTGCTTTCATCAGTCAGTGTGTTTTCATCGACGTTAAACGCATAAATGACGGGTTTTGCCGTGAGCAAGTGCAGCTCCGCGATTTTTTCCTCGTCGAGTGAGGGTAGAGCAGACAGAGGGGTACCTTCCTGCAGGTGGCGCTGTAAACTCTCCAAGTAGCCGACGGCTTCGCGCACAGCGGGCTTGGCTTTTGCTTCTTTTTGCAGTTTCGGCAGATGTTTCTCAATTGTCTGGAGGTCGGCGAGGATTAGTTCCGTGTTGATGATGTCGATATCGGCTTTTGGATCGACCGGTGCTTCATCGTGCCGTAGGATATCGTCGTTTTCAAACGCGCGCACCACATGCACGATCGCGTCGGTCTTGCGGATATTGTCGAGGAATTTATTGCCCAGACCTTCACCTTTACTTGCACCTGCGACGAGACCGGCGATATCGACGAATGTTACCGTGGCTGGGATGATTTTTTCCGCTGAATACATTTTTTGTAGTACATCCAGTCGCTCATCCGGCACGGGAACAATTCCTGTGTTCGGCTCGATCGTCGCGAACGGGTAGTTGGCAGCCAAAATATCCGCCCTGGTCAGGGCGTTAAACAGTGTTGATTTGCCGACGTTCGGAAGGCCGACAATGCCGATTTGGAGTGAACTCATATCTCAATCATTATAACAGAGGTGACGAAGAGAGCATAGAGTAGGGTTATTTTACGAAACAATTGCGGCAACGAGCTTGATATTCGTATGTGCCGTCTTCGGGTATGACTGACGGCAGTCCTGATAGCACAGGTTTGCCATTACTGAGTATCTGTGTGAACGATGCTCGGTATTCCTTGCATGCATCACATACGGCGATTTTGAAAATAATCTGCTCTGGCTTCAGCTCGAGCAGACGCGCGATAATCGGTAGCTGCCTACCGCGGTAATCAAGGTCGAGACCGCTCGCGATAATCTTTTTTCCAGCGCGCAGCCACGCCTCGATGGCAGCTTGGTCATTTCTGCTGAACATATGTATCTCGTCAATGCTGATGACATCAAAAGGCTGTTTTATATCACGGAGCGACCCTACCGTGACCGCAGTCGTATTGAGTCCCATGCGTGATTGGATACCTTTGTCGCGTATATTCGCTGCTGGCTGCACATAGAGGATTTTGTCGTTGGTATGTTCATATGGAGCAGACTGGGCTATCAGCTCAAGTGACTTGCCGCTTTTCATCGGTCCCAAAATCAACGTCAACATTGTTTACATGATACCATCGTTTGCATATACATCAGGCGTTCAGCTTGTTCAACCTATGGCAGGCAGGTATACTGGCAAATATACAAGCAGAAGCAGTTTAGGGATGAGCAAAAAGCGCAAAAAACGATTGTTAAATATCAACTTACCAGAGAGAGCAAAGCTGGTCATTGCTGCGAGCGCGGGGGTCGCGTTGGTCGTGATCGTGTTTGTGACGGTCGTTGCGTTGCTTAACCAACCGCGAAGTAGTGAAGATGTCGGCTTGACGGCGGATCAGATAGCCACGCGGGACAAAAACGTCCAGCAAGCGAAGCGTGATGGCGCGATACGCGCGGATGCTCTAGCCGCCATAAAAGAAGGCGATGCTGCCGAAGCGGAGGAGGTATATGCCAAAGCTATAGCATCAGAGGAAGATACGGCGCGCAAAGTTCAGCTCTATATCGACCAATCGGGTGTTTTGTATGACGCGGGCAATGTAAAGGAAGCGATAGCAGTAGCAAAGCGCGCTGAAGCGCTGACCAATGATAAGTATCTGATCGCGGACTGGCTCTCAAGGTTGTATGAGGATCAGAAGAAGTACAAGCTCGCAGCTGAATACTACGCGCTGGCTGGTGAGTGGGCGACAAGCGAGACAAACAGGACGAGTCTGGACAAAGAATACTATGATTCGCAGGCCGCGCGAGTGACGGCTTTGAGGAAGAAGTAATGTCGCGCGAGATCGTGATGCGTGGAGCGATATCTATCCTCGTGCTCGCAGGGTGTGTTTTTACGTTCGTGATGGCTGCTCATGCTCCGCGAGTACATGCACAGACGGGTGACGTATGTCATGCCGCAATGGTGTTCGACAGATCAGCTTCCGTAGGCGAGCGGAATCTCGAGACGATGCGACAGCAGGTGCTTCGACTTTTTCAGCCGACGGGTCTGTATAACGACAACATACGACTGGCATTCTGGTCGTTCTCGGCAGGTAATGGATCGACAAATTACAATGCTCCGTTTAATGGATATGTCAGTTCGAGAGGTATCAACAACGGTTTTTGGACAAATCTGAATCGTATGGTGTCTAGTGGCGCGACGAACTATGAGCAGGGCTTCGGATATCATAGGGGCGTTCTAAATTCTTTTGACGACATGACAGAGATAATCAATCAGACGAATATCATCGTGTTTATGACAGACGGTTTGCCAAACGTACCTGGCTCCGGTCAAAACAACCAGCGGGCGAGAGAAGCTGGACGCAACGCAGTATTGAAACACAAGCAAGCGGGACGATTTATCATCGGTGGTCTGGTCGGTAATTCCGGTAGCTTAAGTGGCCGAAGCTTGAACTATGTTTTGAACGGCAGTGACTCCAATTCGACGAATACGTTTCGGATTAGCTCCGACTACAGCGATCTCTCCAGGAAACTCAGAGAAGTGATCGGCACAAAGTGCGATGAGCTCTTTCCGCCGGAACCAGATCGTGAATACTCGCTTCGACCAACCGTGATTGGTGGCGGAGAGGCAGTATCAAGTACCGGCAGCGCGACATTGACATTTAGTGTCAACAACTCGTCAACTACGGACAGTAGCGACCCGACGGACTGGACAATCAAGCGTATCATCGTTCCTCGTGGTCAGTCGGATGGTCCATTGCATTTTGGAAAGGACACGTATCGTGACGGGTATAGTTGTGAGCAACTAGAAAACCTGGTCAACAATCCAGGTACTTGCGAAGAGGATGTTTTGAGCGGCAAACGCGTGTTCGTCCCGGGTCATAATTCGATGGAAGTCGACACGATGAGCGTCAGTACTGTCAAGATGAAAGAAGAGTGGGGAGTGGGAACGAAGGTTTGCTATTTTTTGACGATTGCCAAACCAACGCATAAATCAACCCCCGTCGACAGATTTAGCGAGGCAGCGTGCATCACCGTAGGAAAATACCCCATGGTACAGGTACATGGCGGTGATATATGGTCAGGACGAAAGCTTGCCAGTCATGTTTCGAATCCCGAAGATACCACCCAGCCATCGCGGATCATGACGAGCAAAACGCTAAAAGGAGACGGCAAGACGTATGGTAGCTGGGCCGAGTATGGCGTTTTCGCCGCTGGCGACGTGAGCGGGTTTGCCTCCATGTCAGGTTTGGCGGGAGGATCCTTGTCAGAAGCGCAGGCCACGTGGAGTGAGCTGACGTTCGCGAACACTGATGGAGAGTTCGGCAGATTCACAAAGACAATCTGTAGCGAGGAAGACGAGTCGCAGTGCGACGCGGAAACAAAAGCGAAGGGCAGTTTAGGTACGATGCCAGACACGGTCGGGACCTTACTTGCTCTCCATGACACTGAGGATGATCACCTTGGCAATACGGATGATATTGAATTTGATACGAACAGCAAGTCGGGGTTATACGAGCAAGAGAGCGGTGATTTGAAAGTAGGCTCCAGCGAATTAGGAAAAGGTCAGAGTATAATCATCTATGTTCCGGACGGAACCGTGACGATCACAGATGATTTAAAGTACATGGATGGTCCGTACACATCGATAGATGAAATTCCGCAGATGGTGATCATAGCGAAAAGAATCGTTATCAAAGAGGCTGTGACTCAAGTGGACGCATGGTTGATTGCCGATGACGACGAAGACGGCAGTATCGTCACCTGTGATATATCTGTCGACGCGGACGGGAATCGTGTGAGTTATGAAGAGGCCGATACGCTCACAAGCGAGATATGCAACAAGCAACTCACTATAAATGGTCCTGTCATGGCACGCAACTTGGAACTTCGGCGAACAGGTGGCGCCGGTCGCGGCGGCGCATCGGGTGATCCAGCTGAAATTATCAACATGCGAGCCGATGCATTTTTGTGGGCGCAGAGCGAGAGCCGAAACGCGCAACGCATCCAAACCACCTTCGCCACGGAGCTACCACCGTATTTCTAGAGGTGGTACAAAAAACTTCCTTATCTGATACCGCTTGTGTATAATGAGGGATATCATGGCAATATTAAAAGGCGTGGGCGATTTCTTTGGTCTCGATATTGGCACATCGGCAGTACGCGTCGTACAACTTGCCCCTTCCGGACAGGGTAAGTGGTCGCTACGTCATTACGGTTACGCGCCCATAGACATCAAGACTGCGACCGCGGACTCCGTGGAGGCGCGCAGGCGACTTGGCGAGGTTATCATGACGGTGGTCGGTCAGAGCGGCATCAAGACGAAAAACGTTGCCATAGGGCTACCGGCCAGCAAGACGTTTATCACTGTTGTCGACATGCCAAACATCAGCGAGACCGACCATAGAGATACGGTTAAGTATCAGCTTGATCAGTTTATCCCTATGCCGCTTGACGAGGCAAAGGTTGACTGGTCGGTTTTGGGACAGTCACTTCATGATCCATCTCAGCAGGAGGTGCTCCTCGCGAGCACTGCCACCGCGTACGCGGAAGAGCGATTGGAGTTGGTGGAGGGTTTGGGATTTGAAGTCATCGCGGCTGAGCCAGATCCACTCGCTATGATCAGGTCGGTTTTGGTTTCGGGCGCCAAAGACGCGCAGGTTATCGTGGACATTGGTGAGCAGTCAATCAACGTTGCAATCACTTATGGCGACGTGCCCAGACTGGTTCGCACTATCCCGAATGGCTTGACGACTCTCGTGAGTGCTGCCGTTCAAAATTTGAATATCCAGGAAGATCAAGCTCGACAGTTTATCCTCAAGTTCGGTTTGGCGCCGGACAAGTTGGAGGGCCAGGTCGTGCGCGCGCTTGAAGGTACGCTGGAGGGGTTTGTATCCGAGCTTTCGAAATCAATCAAGTTTTTCCAAACCAGATACACGTCGTTAACGATTGGCAATGTACTCCTTGTGGGTTATGCGAGCACCATACCGCAACTTGATCAATATATAGCCAACAAAGTCGGTATACAGACGTTCGCGGCAAACCCGTGGCAAAAAGTCGCGACGCCTGCGCGTGATCAGCAGTTGGCTTCCGTTGGTGCTGAGTTTGCCGTTGCAGTCGGGCTGGCACAGAGGGAGAACGGGGTATGATTGAAATCAATCTGGTACCTGATGTCAAGCAAGAATTGATTCGTGCCAAGCGAGTACGAACCATCGTTGTCAGCAGCGCGATTCTCGTGGGTCTAGTGGCTGTTGGTATCGTCGTGCTCATGGCTGTGTATCTCTTTGGCGTGCAAGCTGTACGCGAAAGCATAGCCGACGGCGCGATAGACAAAAAAGGCAAGGAGCTAGCTGCAGTAGATGATCTTGGCAACACGCTGACGATTCAGCACCAATTGACGCGCCTCGGCGAACTTCATGATCAAAAAAACATCAGTTCGCGTTTTTTTGATCTTCTTGCAGCTATAAACCCCGTACCGCCAAACAACGTTAGTTTTTCGCTCGCTCGTATCGACTCTGAAACGCAAACGATTCGACTTGAAGGACAAGCTGCCAACGGCTACGCTGCGGCGGACGTGCTGAAGAAGACCATACTTGAGACAAGTATTAGTTACAGAGATACTGATGGACAGACGAGAACCGCGAAATTGACCGACAATGTTTCTACTTCCGAGTTGAGCTACGGAGAGGACTCAACCGGCAAAAAAGTCTTGCGGTTCACGATGACCTTTGTGTACGACAGCGCGTTCCTTGCGAGAAGTTCGCAAAATGCGATCATCATCAGGCCGGATCGACAAAATGTAACCGATTCGTATCTGCGGCTACCGGATAGTTTGTTTAGCGATCGAGCAGCCGATGAGGGAGGAAACTGATGGAAAAACCGGGCGGCCTACGCAAAAGACAGCAAATCACTCGCGCGAATCAGATAATGTTTCTGTGGATCGCGGTTGTTTCAGCTGTCGTTGGTTTTTCGATAGTCCTCATGGTTTTTCTTGCTCAGCGCATATGGTTTGGAGAGAAGGTCATCGCCGAAAAACAACACACGATATCCGTGCTTGAGAAAAATCTGAAAGTTGTTTCAGACCTAAAGGACAATGTGCGCCTTTTGAATACAAACGAAGACCTGCGTAAGGTGAGATTGAATGACTCAGATTCTGCGCTACAAGTGGTTCTGGATGCTCTTCCGGCAGATGCCAATTCAACCGCGATGGCATCGTCGCTACAAATGAAGCTCTTAACCGGCGTGCCAGGCGTGATTGTCGAGTCGCTCAAAGTAGATCCAGTCAGCGGACTAGAAGTAGATAGCGACGATAGCTCTTCGGGAAGCAGCGACCCATCGGAAGGAGCGATAGGTTTTTCATTCGTGGTGAGCGCGTCAGCCGGTCAACAGGATGGTTTGCGCAAAGTTTTGCAACGTATCGAAAGCTCGATCAGACCCTTCACGATTACAAATCTCTCCGTCGAGAGCCAGGGAAGCAGGATTACGATGTCAGCAACCGGTTTGGGGTATTATGAGCTGGCGCGACAAGTTGAACTAACAGATAAGGTGGTGCAACCATGAAACAAAGCGACGTGGCAGCATTGATTATCATCGCGTCGCTTAGCATGCTTGTCGCGTATTTCGTGGCAGACGCGGTTATCGGAGGTTCTGACAGCGAGAGCGTGAAGGTCAAAACCATTACGCCAATTACCGCGGATGTCGTCGAACCTGACAGCTCCATATTTAACGAAGATGCGATTAATCCGACCGTAGAGGTCGTTATAGGCGAGACGAAAGCGTCTTAGAAAGGAGGGAAATGGCACTTCTGACGACAGACATGCAAGACAAGCTGATTGCGCTCCTCTCCGAAGAGGGGCTTGTTTCGAAAGGTACGCTCAGTGCTGCGCTCGCCGAATCAAACAGCTCAAAAATACCTCTTTTTGCGCTTCTGTCGGACAAGCATATTATCGATGACGAAATGCTCACGCATGCTATCGCGCAGATTTCCGGAGTGCCATATGTTAATTTGACGAATAGCCTTATCAGTCAGCAAGTCCTCGATCTGCTTCCGGAAAATGTCGCTGAACGGTTCATGGCCGTGCCGCTCGCCGAAGTGCAGAATCGCCTGGCTGTCGCCATGGTCGATGCCACCAACGTGCAGGCCGTTGACTATCTTTCAAATCGCATCGGACGACCACTCAAAGTTTTCATGGCATCCGAAGCAGGAGTGCGCCATGTCCTCGACCAGTACAAGACTGACCTTTCTACTGTTGACGCTGCTGCCGAGGCTTCACAGCAAGAAGCAGAAAGGGAAGAAGAAAGCAGCATAAAGACTATTGTTCAGGATTCGCCGATTAGTCGTGCATTGTCGACGATCCTGGAGTATGCCGTCAAGAGCAGGGCGAGCGATATCCATATCGAACCGTTGGAGTCGGCGCTGAAGATACGTTGTCGAGTAGACGGGGTGCTCCGTGAAATCATGCAGCTTCCAAAAGCCATAGAGCCCGCGCTCGTCAGCCGTATAAAAATTTTATCCAACCTAAAAATAGACGAACATCGCGTACCTCAAGATGGTCAGTTTGCCGTAAAGGTAGCGAACAAAGAAGTTGATCTGCGTATCGCCATCAGCCCGGTGGTTTGGGGAGAGCAGGTCGTGATTCGCTTGCTCGATAAATCAGGCAATACATTTAGTATCGAAGAAATGGGATACGCAGGTCGGGCGCTCCGTGCCATACGAAAGGGTATCCATCGTCCGAATGGCATGGTGCTCACGTCTGGCCCTACGGGTAGCGGTAAGTCGACAAGCCTATACGCGCTTCTCCAGGAAATCAAGGACGATACCGTCAATATCGTCACGCTTGAAGACCCGGTTGAGTATAAAATCAACGGCGTTAATCAGATTCAAGTCAATACGGAGGTTGGACTGACATTCGCGACGGGACTTCGCTCTATCTTACGTCAGGATCCCAATGTCATCATGGTGGGCGAAATTCGTGACGAAGAGACGGCGAATCTGGCGGTGCAGGCAGCTTTGACGGGGCACCTTGTCTTTAGCACGCTCCACACAAATAGCGCGGCAGGCGTGCTGCCTCGTCTTCTTGATATGAAGATCGAGCCGTTTTTGATAGCCAGCACAGTCAATACAATTATCGGTCAGCGGCTTGTCCGTCGGGTATCGCCGAAACGAGATGTTTACCAGTCAAATCCCATAGAAACACAAAATATTTTGGCGACAGTAGGACATTTGTTACCCAAAACGCCTGCTGAGGTTGCTCAGGTTTCACAAGATTTAGGGTACAAAGACTTGCCTCTTGCAGGTCAAAACGCTTATACTTTAGTCAAGGGTAAAG
>CAZIOA010000013.1:13795-16745 GCA_964540835.1 uncultured Candidatus Saccharibacteria bacterium | reverse complement strand
TTTCACTGTTTTTTCAGGTAGGACTGGCATACTAAGTCCATAACCAGCACCCGCTGGTAAGCAAAAGCAAGAAGAAAGAGGAGGCAAAAGGAGGGCACAATGCACACAACAGAAACGACCTATCTCAGCAAAAAAGGCATGAAGGAGCTCAAGAAATCCGTCAGCCAGCTTGAGCGCGACCGTCGCCAGACGATCTTTGAGCTACACGAGCAAGACAAGACAGACAACCATGATGACAGACTGGCGAGGATCGAAAAACTCGCGCAACTAGACGCAATCGAAGCGGAGCTGGCCGACAAGCAAGCACTGCTCGCGAATGCCAAGCTCCTTCCAGGCAGACGTGATGCTCTCCACGTCGCTATCGGATCAGTGGTCGAGCTCGTCGACAAAAAAGGACGTAAATTCGTCTATACGATTGTCGACAGTATCGAAGCAAATCCAAGCGATGGTCGTATAAGCGTCAAAAGTCCGCTTGGTCAAAGTCTACTCGGCAAGACTATCTCTGACACTATCAGTTGGGGAGCAGGCATCGGCAAAAACCAGCTGCAGCTCGTCCGTATCTCATAGACCACGACTATGCTTCATCCATACAGGAGCCCCGCCCAAGCAGGCGGGGCTTTGCTATGGGCAAGCAATTTACTTTTATTTGGCTGAGTGGCATAATACATTTAAATAGCGAGGAGCAACGTGCAGACATGATCGAGACGCCTGACAGCAACAAACATCGAGTTAAATTGACCTTACCTGAGCTTATACCGCAGCCTAATTTTCCTGAGGTCGACTTGCTCGATAGCAATGCCGAAGCGCTCAAGCTTACACTTGGATCAGATGCAGGAGTCAGCGGCCACGGCGTGACTCTTCAAGAGTATCAACACAAGATTTACGAAGTCTCCACATGGGCGATGGACGAAATAGGTATCCGCATGGACCGCACAAAGGACGAATATCGCTCCTTCGCGGAAGGCTTCGCCGCGTTCGAAGCCATCGCTTCTATCGTCAAGTCGAAGCATGAACGTACATCGCGCTTCATTATCGGTACGACATACGATAACCTGTGGGCACGCCGACGTGTTCGTAGTCTCTTCCTCGGATACTATGGATCAAATCCCTACGACAAAATGGATCCGGATCTGTTCATACCTGATGCCGGTACGACCGCAAAAGTCCTCCAGAAGCAAATGGATACGAAGATACAGGCAGGCAATCCAGATGTCGTCGAAGAGCTCGGCGTGATGTATAGTAGCTGGCAGCGACAACGTCCGAATACCCACGATGTCATACTGGATACAGCTCCCGATGACGCGGAGCTAAATGAACTTTACGCGCGTATCATAGGTGCTCGCGTAGCATACGCCCTACAGATAGCTTAGGGGTACATTATGCTTGTGTTTTTAGCTTGTTTGTGGTAAAATATCGCCATGAGTGAGTTATCGCCTGCCGAGCAAAAGATATGGGATGAACTTGTCCAAAGTTGTCATGCTGATGACAAAGAGGCGAGGCTCGTAAACTACTGCAACTACTACAATAATATTCGCAGTGGTATGTTTCTGGCGCTAACTCAGCTTTTGCAGCCAAGCGAAACCCAAGAGCACTTACATCTCGCCGCCAAGGATCTCGACACCCAAAGAAACCTTTTCGTTGACCAGTTTCAGGAAGTGACCGACTGGGTATTGAGCCAGTCTGATCACGAAGAGGCCG
The DNA here is from genome assembly GCA_964540835.1 of uncultured Candidatus Saccharibacteria bacterium. Taxonomy (GTDB): domain Bacteria; phylum Patescibacteriota; class Saccharimonadia; order Saccharimonadales; family Saccharimonadaceae; genus UBA2112. Next base: position 15,047 of record CAZIOA010000013.1, on the reverse strand, counting down.
TAGACACATGGGTGCAGTTCGTTCAGGACGATGAACGAGAACTGCTAGCACAGGTGAATTATATTTGTCCGGCCGAAGCATTCGTACCGACGGAGGAATCTGAGCTACGCCGTCAGGCACGAGCATACCTAAACGGTATCCTCAAAAAAGAACAAGAGTTCATGAACCCTGACACACACAAAAATACTCGTCGGGGCATAGACAGTGGCATAGCGACAGAAGACGAGTACGGCGAGTGGGTGCTTGAAAGGCATGCGGCAAAAGTCGATGGCATTTTGTCCAGCATCGTACACTATGCGTCAGAGGAGATCAGAGAGGCGTACATGGCGGCTGTCAACGATGATGTGCTTGCCGACGATATAGCCACTCACCACGATCCAGAGTATGACCCCGAAGAAAAAGCAGCAGAGGCTCGAGCCGACGATGCGGAAATGAGTCCGCTGCTCATGCATGTCAGTGGTTTTGACCAAGCGCGCGACGCGCTACTGGGAGTATTTCATCTGCCTATCGGTGAGCAACATAAATATTTCTCAGAGAAAGACATCGCCTCGTATATCGACGACGTCGTGGAGAAATTTGATGAGCTTTCCCGATTCGTGTTTGAGTACTTTTCGCGAGAAGAGGCAGTGAAGTTCTGGAGAGATCTCTACGCAGATGACGAGCGTCTCCGCGCCGAGTATCCTGGCGTATCGAAAGATGCGAGCACACTGAAATCCGTCGCTCACATATATGCGGAAACCTTCGCGGATACGGATGATGACCGCCAAGCAAGCTTTCAGGGCATGACGCGCGAAGATGTCATATATCGCTATCGCGAATCATTGACGCATGATATCCATCGCATCAAAACGGTCGCGGACCAACAAGCAGCATCAGAAAATGTCATGACACAAAACGCATGGAGCGAACTATTGAATGACGCGCAGATCGCACTAGCGACGCTTGCGAAGAATCTTTTGGTGACGTATATTGACAAAAAACAGGCCAAAAATAGCCGCTAACTACTGCCAATTAGTAAAAAACGTCGTTAGATGCTGCTCTTCTTGCGAAGCTGTCATTTCGCTTAATGAGCAATTACATGTACAATTAACTACACCATCCATCCGACTCTCTGAGAGGTGAGTATGAACAGGAAGTACCTTCCAGCGATAGTTATGGCATCTGCCGCGCTCGTGATGACCGTGGGGTGTAGCGCCGATCCGCCGCCTGCGCCGACAGTGACAGTCGAGCCACCCGCAGTGACGGTGACAAC
>CAZIOA010000013.1:0-13695 GCA_964540835.1 uncultured Candidatus Saccharibacteria bacterium | reverse complement strand
ATCCGCCGCCTGCGCCGACAGTGACAGTCGAGCCACCCGCAGTGACGGTGACAACACCTGCGCCGCCCGTGACCGTCACGGAGACGGTTCCAGCACCACCGCCCGTGACCGTCACGGCCAAGCCGAAAGTCGACCCCTGTGTCGACCACAACTTCGCAGGCTGGACGACGGAACGCAAGGACACTGGTATTAACCATGTATCCGGCGAGGTTGCAGGCGTCCGATTCGGACGTCATGACGACAAGTGCTACGATCGCGTCGTCATCGATGTCAACACCGACCAGCTGGTCGGCTTCCGTGCTGAGTACGTTGACGCCGTGATAAATACTGCGTCACAAAACGTGCCGGTGAAGGGTGGGGCTGACTTGCAGGTTGTCGTCGACGCTTGGGCAAAAGAGTTCGCGACTGGACTCAACAAAGCGCCTGTCGAGGACTTCACAGCGCAGGAACGAACACTGTTCCGCGGCGAATGGGGCGCTCTTCAAGAAGTTAAGTTCGTCGAGTCGCACGAAGGCCACACCGTTCTCGCCATCGGCGTAGATCGCAAGACACCATTCGAGATCTACTATCTACCGGTGGTCGAAAACGGCAAGGCAGTTTTCCAGCGCGTCGTAATCGACATCAGGCACTAGACCGACTATCGCAAGAGCTAACCAGCGTCTGTCTGCTGAAAACGAATTTCTAGCAGATAGACGTCTGGTTGGTTCTCGGCCCCTTGTTTCGGCAGGGGGTCTTTGCATTTTGCGGCATTGAAAAAGGCCGAGGCTGCGACATGATTGTCACAGCTCGGCCTCTTGAAAGGTACGGACGGATTTATCGTCGTCGCGTCGTATGAGCGCGCGAAGGCTTTCGCATGGCGTCAAGGACACTTAGCACGCTGAGTCCTGCCAGGATTGCTATCGCCCAAACGACCACGCCTACCACGACAGCCGAGAGACTACCGTTGTCGGGCACTATAAAGGCTGCGGCAAGCAGCCAAGCGACACCGAGTACAATGGGAAGGTCGTACACGCCCTTCGACTCCACCTGGTTTCGTTCATCATGAAACGACTCGACGACAAACAGCATGACTCCCGAAACTATGGCAAGCACGACCAAAAATGCCCAGCCAATCGACATGACCGTCTGAATTTGCTCCATCATTGCTCTCCTTGCTGTAGACAGATGCGTCAAATATGCAGCCACTGTTAACCACACATATGATGTATGAGTTTTAGCACGAAACCTTGACGTTTGCAATCGTCTCGCGGCAACCCATCCCTTCTGCGATACAGGCAGCGCTGAACCTCGACACAAAGTTTGAAATTTTCATCAATTATGGTATGATCTGCACATGAATGAAATGCCTTCATACGACCGGAGTTCGGAAACAAACCAGTACCACGACGGAGCGCCGTCGGTCGAGAAGGATGTACTCCTCGAAGTGATGCGTGACAATATATATAGTGCCATCTGGGCGATGAAAAACACCTCCGACAAGCAGATGCTCGCCGAAGACGCGACTATACTACGCAGGTCCATACATGCGCTCGTGCAACGGTTCGACACGGTGACCCGAAGCATGCTCAGCGACAAATCCGACGATGCGATCAATCGCTGGATCGATTTCGTCCAGGCAGACGAAGATGCGCACATGATGAAATTTTCAGAGCTAATGGATGGCGTCGACGATGCTGTGAACACCATAAGGCTGTTTGGTCTGATGAAGATATCGGACGACGACAGTCTCCGTCAGCAAGCACTGGCGTATACCGGTCGTCATGATGAGTTAGAAGCAAGCGACGTACTTCAGCTTCATCTTTTCGTCGACGAAGAGAGCAGGCACGAGATACCTGCCGACGAATACCGCGACAAAATATACAACGCTATCACTCTGTTCATGGAAGACGAATCCGAGGAGGTTCTCTCTGCGTTTGAGACCGCTAGGTACGGCGACGATGAACCGTATCCAGCCGAGACGTTCTACGGCGAGGATCAAATGAAGCTTTTCAGAGAAGTAGACGCAGCGCTCGATGATTTTGAAAACGAAGACCTTGTCCGCCTCGAAAAGCATGTTCGCAACTTTGATAATGCTCGACGTACGATGCTCGACAAGCTCACCGAGTGGAGATCCGCCGATGAGATGGCGCGTCCTGAACTGACACAGGAGATCAATCAGGCGGCAGACGTACTTAGTGATCACTTCGCATTTGTTTCGCGCGCGATCTTTGACTACTACGGACGCACGTCAGGCAAACAGTTCTGGCAAGACTTTTATACGGCAGACGAGGCGGATCGAGCCAGCTACAGCCAAAACCTCAGCGGCAAAGACAACTTCCCCAAAATAGCACCCGAATCTCTGAAAGAGCACGCGGAAATATACGCCAAAAGTCACGATGGAGAACAACCTGGTGACTCGCGCTCGCTTACCATAGCAACTGTTTTGAGCGCGTACAGGATATCGCTCAGAAACACCATCAACCACGTGATGGATCGCCTTTAGACTATCGTCATGGAGAAATTTACCGACCGTACATCGGCCTATGAAATCGATCTCCACCGGATCGCTCACGCAACGCACGAGACCGCTCTTTCGTATGACACCGCGCGCATGTACATGAACACTCTGCTCAAAAAGTACGAGGGCTCAAGCGCCTACACGAGTTTCGACACGCTACTGCTAAAGCTCGGCGGAGAAGCGGTTTCTGAGCACGCTCACGATTCACGAGACTTAACCGAGGGATATCTCGTGGCAAATCCCATGGTCGGAACACCCATCCGAGAAGGCTTCCTGCTTGGGATGTCGATCAACGACCAGCTGCTTGCGTCGAAATATGACGATCCGGCACGCCCCTCAGTGGATCTTATCGAAGATCATGTCGTGCAGTTGATCACCTCCACGGTCGAGTCACTCCCATCCGCCACAGACAAGATAGCGAGGCTCGCTGATACCGCGAGCGTGTTCTATCGTGACAGTCAAGCTCACCCAGAAGAGCCGGATGCATTTATAGCCAACAGCGCTGACAACCCACTGGAAGATACCATATACATGCTGTGCGACGTTCTATATACAGACATGCGCGACCCCGACCATCCAGAGTCAATCAAGCGTCGGGACGAAGACACGCAGAATTTCGAGCGAGGTTTCGGAATAGCACGATACGCCTACAATTCGTATCGACACCAGATAACTCAGGGCTTTGATGATGCGCTTCAATCGCAAGCCGCCGATATTTCTCATGACACACTGCCCGACATCGAGGATGACGCGCACACTGCCTTCATGGAAGCACTCAATCAGTTCGACGCGCACCAAAAGCTGCTCTATGAGATGCTGCGAGAAGCTGTGGCGGGCACTGCTGGTCAGACACTCGCTGAAACAGTAGGTGCCATCTACGAGCAAAAAGAAGCATATGCCAATGCGCTGGTAAACCTCACCGAGACTATCTTTGACACGACAACATACACCGATGCTATCGAAACATGGGCATCGATCACTATCGACGATCTGAAACGACGGCATACGCTCATGGCGTCTCTCGACCCGCGAGCGGCGTTCAAGCTTGAAGACACGGACCTGTTCGAACTAAGAGAGAACGCTCATGAATACCAAGAGGGTCGCGCAAGAGCGCGTCGCGACGGCATGCTCGATGACGAAGCGATCGCGTCAGAGCAAACATATGTCGAACCGGAGAAACGAGAGCGAATCAGCGTCGAAAAGCTCCAGGAAGTTCTCATGGAAGACATGGACTGGGATGACCTCACGGAAGTTTCCGAAGGCGATGAATACGCGGAGTGGGTGCTTGATGACTACATAGAAAAGCTCGAAAACCACATCGATACCCTGCTCGAACTTTGTCCGCCCGCGCTCTACGAGTAGCAGCGCCAGCCTGTAGCCCTATGCTTCTATGGAGACGAGTTCGATATCAAATACCAGGTCGCTATCGGGCGGAATGTTTGGTGACGGGCTCGATGCCCCATACGCCTGCTCCGCCGGTATGACCAACCGTCGAACTCCACCGACTTTCATACCGGGCACTCCTTGTGTCCATCCCTGTATCACTCCGCTCAGTGGAAATGTCACCGGACGCCCGAAATCATGACTGCTCTGAAAAATAGTTCCGTCCGCGACAAGCGCTCCCGTATAGTGAGCGGTGATAGTCGCGCCCTGCTGCACCTCATCCCCGGTACCGACGGTGATGTCGGTGATTTGCAGCTCTGAAACGGCGCTTTGAGGAGTGAAATCCGCTAATGTTGTTCCTTCGAGTTTTTGAGAATCATTCATACTTCCAGTATACGGGATACTGACAACAAATCATAAATGCTATACTATTAATAGTAAATTAAAACCGGAGGTATTATGGCTGAGCTAAAATTGCTGTCAAAGCACGAGGAAACGGGCAACATAAAAACATACGTGTTCGAAACAGGAGGAGCGACCTGGCAGGCAGGCCAATACCAAACATACGTGCTTGCCGCGGCTGGTGACACCAAGGAAGAAAACCGGCGATTTTTCACGATAGCGAGCGCGCCAAGCGAGGGGGTGATACATATATCAACTCGCGTGGGCGAAAGCAGTTTCAAGCAAACGCTGGACAGCCTAAAGCCAGGCGACACCATAGAAGCAACCGGCATAGAGGGAGACTTTACCTGGGATAACGATCAGCCGGTCGTGCTGGTCGCGGGCGGCATAGGCGTGACGCCGTATCGTAGCATGTTGCTGGAGCGCCATGCGCAGGGCAAGCCGCTAAACGCCGTATTGGTTCACTATAATCGCGACGAACATATACCATTCAAGGCAGAGTTTGAGACGTTACGACAGTCACATCCTGAGCTGCAACTGCGATACGTCATCGGGCAACCTATCACCGCAGATACCATACTGGAGCACGCTCCAGAAGCAGGTAATCAGACGGTCTATCTTTCTGGTCCCGAGCCTATGGTCGACGCGGTGGGCGACGAGCTGCAAAAACGCGACATACAGCTCAAGCAAGATTGGTTTCCGGGCTATACCGAACAAACCATGTAACAGCGCCTATTACAGCACTGGCGAGTCGTCATCTTTATCCAAGCGGCTATCGCTTGCCTCGGATGGACGAGCTTTGTGCTGCGAAAAGAAATTGTTCGCATAAAGGGCAAGCCCCGCGAGACCATGCTTGCTGTGCGGCTTGATTTGCCGACGCATGAAATTGGCAAACGGCACCAGGTTGCGATTATGAGCCAACTGCTGGCGAACCGGTCGACCGATCATGCTTCCTAGTGTCGCGCCCGCGGCGATAGCAAGCCCCGTGGTACCGACAGTGAAAAGAGTACCGAGCGACTTGAAAAAGAGCGGGTCACCGGGTGGATAGTTGATCAGTTGCATCAGACCGGTATACAGCATGAGTCCCGGGACAAGCGGGATGATACCCGCAGCGATAATACCAACCGATGGCGTCCGCCAGAAGCGCGACATCAGCGCGCCAGTGATACCGACGACGAACGCAGCGATGCCGCTGGCAGGCACGACGGAAACGCCATACCAATGCCCGAGACCATAGAGGATCGTCAGACTGATCCCGCCGATCACGCCGATCCCCAAAATAGCTTTGACATACGTCTGCGTCGCGATCGCGTAGCCTATCGCGGCAAGCGCTGCGCCGACAACTTGCACGGGTATAACGTTGAGTGTCAGCGGATCAGGAGAAACTGCTATGCCTATACCAATTTTGCGCGCCACGTACAGACCCACCAAGATACCTATCACGATACCAATCGTCTGCAAAATCACTTTCATGAGGCGCGCGTTTGCCGTCACGTAGTATTCCTCGATCGCATCCTGTATAGCACCTACGATCACCAGACCAGCGACAAGCATGACGATACCGCACACGACGATGAGCGTCGGGTTCATACCAGCGAAAAACTCGACGCCGTGCTGGCCAAGCATATGGAGCACGGCAGCCGCGATCGTGACAAATGCCGCGGCAGCGATCTGCCGGAAAAAGGGCGGAAACGCCTGCAGACCCAAATAGTACAAGATACGATCAACCAGGATACCGATCACGAACGTCGTCAAAATCGCTTGCCATGACGACGTAAACATCATGGAAACGCCCGCAACCAGGACACCGTTGCCAATCATGATTAGCCACCATGGGTACGTGGCTGGTTGACGCATGATCTTGTCAAGCTGCTCCTCGGCCTCGTCAAGCGCCACGTTGCCTTTGTGGATTTCATGCACGAGATTTTGCACGTCTCTCAGTGTCATATAGTTCACCTCGCGCACTGTCACGGGACGCATAAGCGTCAGTGGCTCTTTGTTGACGCCACGCAGCTGAGACAACATGATCACGTTTGATACGATGTCCACGTGCACGGGACGCGTGCAGTACGTCTCTGTCACGTCAAGCGCGCGAGACACGACGCTGTTGGCAGACACGCCCATGGATAACATGATGTCGCTGACTGTCATGGTCAGGCGCAAAGCGCGCATATTTGGCGTGAGATTTTCGCCGAACTTTTCGATGATACCGAACGTCGGACGAATCGCTTCGTCTTCCTCCGGTTTTTTACGACGTAGCCATGCCCACAGCCCCATAGTTTCCTCCACTCAATACTTCCTATAAGCATAGCAAATACGAGCGCGAGAATATACAGTAAATTCGTCGAATCATGTTCATTTTTTATAAGTATGTTGACCCTTTGTAAACTTTTTTATATAGTATACATAGCTTTTGGAAACCCGTCCGAAAGAAGATCCTTAGCAGGCAGATACGACAGTTAGGAATGAAACCGTGTCCAAAAATCAAACGATCACCTTGATTGCGTGGGACGAAGACTCATGGCTGCTTCTATCAAACGAACCCTTCGACAGACACCGCAGTCGATTCAGGTCAGCGATGGAGCAGCTGTTCACGATGCAGCAGAAGGGCGACATCTCGCTCGCTATCAGCAGCGAACCAGTAGAAGCAAGAGACTTCGATCGAATCCTGGCCGACTCCACGCTGAGAAGCCTCGACATCACCAGGGGTACGTCCCAAGCCGAGGACACGCTAGAGCACCGGATCATCGACGCCATCGTGACCTACTTGGTCGGTGACGAAGGAGAAGTGCTAGTACAGGACTTTGGTGAGAAAACCCCACGACAACAAATCGTGGTGCACACCTACGAAGGACAGCGAACCATTCGCCACTCGGCGCCGTCCTGCAGCTAGCACAGCTACCGCAGCAGGCAAATAGGGATTTCTGACAATCCACTGTCTGCCTGCTGCGACACTCTCATGAACACCTGCCCCAAAACGGGCTTTTTTTGTTTTTTGGATATTGGATATAATGAGGGCAATGAGCTATCCGGAGAAGCTACCAGATACGCGTCCGACAGAGCCGTTTCCTGTCGGCGACCCGCTCGATGAGTTCATGCTGAGCAAGATGGACTCATGGCTCAGAGAGGTGAGTGGGTATAATAAACTTCAAGTCAGCGGCATGCTGGGGCGTGCACTTCGTTCGCTTCCCGAAGATACACGACCAGAGAATCGCAATCACTGGGCTGCCTACCACCTATGCGCTGCCTGGGATGAGAGACGAGGAGACAAAGAAAGGTTTGCAAGAGACGGGTTCACGATCGTACGAGCATGCATGAACGCTACGCGTATCTTGCCGCCGTACAATGCCGTTCTCTCCGGAGAGATCAAACAAATGAACGAACATCACGTCGAACCGCGCGAATTTGGTCGCACTGCGTGGGCTGGCATGTGGGCTTCTCATAGAAATATCGCTCGGCAGCATGAAAGACTCTACCAAGCTTCACGACCATGGTTTGATCTTGCGCCCGAGATAAACGAAGAATACTTCCGAGCGGGGATGGCGCTCCCATACCTGCTATCATCTGCCAGCTGCTTGATAAACATGCTGGCAGTTCATGATTTTAATGGTATGAAAGAGTGCACGGTAGACGCGCTCGAATCCATGGATTTCAAAAAAATATTTACCAACAAAGCCATGCAACCTCACGAAGATTTCCGAAAACGAAAATCCTCCAACGAACGTCCCTGATACGCCTCGCTAATCTTGATATAATAGTCATAGAGGTAGACACATGAAAGTAACTATCAAACGCGCATATGACAAACCAGCAAAGAGCGATGGATATCGCGTGCTCGTCGATCGACTATGGCCGCGCGGAGTGAAAAAGGAAGACCTACAAATAGACGAGTGGTGCAAAGATATCGCACCCAGCACGGATTTGCGCGAATGGTTTGATCATGACCCCGACAAGTTCCAGGAGTTCAGCGCGCTCTACACGGCAGAACTCGATGAGTCGGAAGAGCCGGAGAATCTCCGTAAACGAGCGGGCTCGCACGATACGCTGACACTTGTCTATGCGGCCAAAGACCCCGAAATCAATCACGCGCGAGTATTGCAAGAGCATCTCCAGGGGTGATTAGGCAAAAACGCCCAAATCTGTTAAGATAGGAGCAGCGAATCACACAAGAGGAGGCGTGAAATGATACATACCCAACCAAGGCAAGCTTTTTTAAAGTCGGAAAAAGCAAAACAGCTGCGCGAGGAATTGAAAAAAATGGTCAAAAGCCCCGCTTACAATACCAGGCTAGTCGGTCTATCCGATGACCCCGATGGTACTCAGTTCATCGAGAAATACATGAACTACATGAGCCACTTCCCAAAGATGGATCATCATCAGTACATCCTGAATCTCAAACTGATGACAAGAATTGCTGACGACAAGAAATAGGACGTCCGGAGAACAGAAAGCGCCCGCGTCGAAGACCACATAATGTCTTCAGACGCGGGCGTTACTCCGTCATGGGGCAGGGGTGGTCACGCCGTCGCAGTCAGATCGACATAAATGCCAGCTAATGCATCGCGCAAAAAGCTGAACTCAGCGCATTTTCGCTCTGCGGCTGATGCATCTCGCAGTTTCCTGATAGGCACTATCGGGTTGCCGTCGCGATCGACGTTTCTCCACGCATGGAGTTGCGGCACCTTGATTCCCTGATACTCCGGGGTAATCGCTACCTCGTGTTGAGCCTGCTTCCATATATACTGCACCGACGGCTGATGATCCTGGCGATTCGCGATCGCCTCTTGAGCCATCGGGTTGGACAAAATCACGCGGACTTCGTGCTTGCCGATAGTCACGGCATATATCCCTAGATCGCGGCTATTTCTCCGAATCTCCGCGATCAGAGCCGGAAACTTCAGTACGAACCATCGAGCGGCTCTATACGCAAACACTCCGCTGCCTTTTGCCACTTTTGCGTTGATTTTCATACTACCTCCCGAATTGTCGGAGCTGGAGACTGTCTCAGAACTCGCTTTTGATGCCAGAACTCTCCTCAGCGAGCAAAAATTGTATCAGTCGCCACAAACGTACACATTGGTACGGCGAGGACGACTGATGCGATTTGCAGCCGATGAGGGGTGGTTTGGAACAAAATGGAGTTTTGTGATAGGCTCCACGAATCACATGTGTGATTATGCCTCTATCATGTCATAAAGAAACGGTCATACAAAATTATTATAAGCTACGCTCTAAAAAGTGTAACGACCCGCGTCCTATGCTGGACGCGGGTCATTGGTCATGATGGATGGGTATGGTCGATCATGCCTCTGGTATCAACGTCTTTCGACAGTACGAATACCCAGAAGACGGCGCCACAAGGGTTGTTTATGCGGTTGACTATAGACCGCTTGCTCCTCACCGAATTCTATAGCAGTCGAATCGACATGCTGCCAAATCGGCGACAGCTCTGTCGACACAGAAGGCTCGAACGAATACTGATCTGCATCCTCATCCGGACGCATTTCTATCGTCGGCCTTGGAACTTCATTGCCCGATGCTATGATATGTGCACGTGCAAACGCCATTCCAGAGTCTTCTGCTGCTATAAAGTCAAGTGATTCCAGCTCTACGCCAACAGTCGATACAATCCGATCAACGGCTTTCCTGAAGGCTATCTCGACACGATATTCGTACGCGTCGATATCGCCATCACCTTGCCATTCGGAGCGCATACAGCTCTTGATAGCCCTCATGATACGACCGCGCAAATAGGGCTCGAGGTCTTGTACCACGTAGCGGATTCCCTCGATATTGATTGCGAGAAAGTTTGCTACGACTACCACGACGAACTGATAGTAAGGAGCAACTTTGATGCTCTCTCTTACCTCGATCTGACGCCGGAGGTTATTGACCTTCTCGAGATTATCGACCCACGGAACCAGGATGTGGATTCGCCCCGGAGCGTATAACTTAGGCGTTCCTGCGAGCTCTCCCTTTTTGTGCCGAACAACCTTTCCAAGACGCAACTTCAGGGCTTCTTCTCCCTGTGGAACGGTCTTGAAAGTTTTGAAAGCGATCCATCCGACAACAGCCAGGATGATGAGTCCCTCGAGAATCCTGTTAAAAGGGTACGGTAGTCCATCCACCAGTGCCCATAGCTGACTAAGTCCCGGCGGTAACATCCGCATCACCTCCTCGGCTCTCTGGGTGTTTAGTCTGCCTGTACTATACCATAACTTTCACATTCAAGTACCCGCCACTAAAATTCTGTTCATAATCCGTTTCTAAACGGAGAGGAGTGTACTATAATACCGACCAATGAGTGAGCTGCGACCGAGGGTTACAGGTACAGAGGTAGAATACGCCGTGGGCTTGCGGCGGTATGGCAGAAAATATTTCACGCCCGCCAGTCAGAACGACATCGATCATATAGCCAATCACGTCACCGGAGAATACAACTCGTCATTGTCATATATGCGCAACGGAGCGCGCTGCTATCGGGATGGGTATTGCCTGGAGTACGCCACCGGCGAAGATGATTCCTTTTGGGGTACCGTGGCAAACGAAATCGCAGGCGAGCAACTAGTCACGGAAGCCACCGCGAAGTATGTCGAGCAGTCCTCCGCGCAGAGGCGCTTACCGAACTCAAGCAACGACGCGAAAGCGGAGAGTTGAAGGAATGGCACGTCGACTGGGGATCTTATCGACTGGGGAGCAGAGAAGTCAAGGACGTGATGCTCAAGGATCCGCTCATGACCAGCTTGCCTACATGAAATGCCCCCGCCCGGGCATTTCCTATGCCGTTTCTGCGGGGGCAGCCGCCTCTATTGATTAGCTGGCTGGAGCATCATCAACAGGCACGACCGCGCTCACATGCTCCCATGTAATCTTTTTGCGCGGTGGTCGTTTGGCGTTAACTTGACGAAGGATATTCGCCTGGATAGCATCGCGGATTTCCTCGAAACCCTTCATGTCTTCAAACGCGTACGCGACCAGCCCCGAGGGGATATTGACGTGAACGTCGCCATCGCGCATACCAAACAACACCAGATGCTTCGTCGGAAAATCAATACGACTCATGTGCTTTCATCCTCCATTCGTGCCAAATCTTCAAGTCTCCACCCTGACTCAGTAAATCCAAGTCTGGCAAAAATGTGCGATAGGCGACTCGACTCGAGTCCAAGCATGGACGCGTAGAACGACGGCGACCGCAATCCATATGCTTTGTCAAACTCACTCGACTTTGGCGGTCGTCCATGCGCGCGCAGAAACGCCGTCAATTCGCAACGCGCAACATACGGCGTCACGTACTCCAGCTGGTCAAAGCCGAGCCTCGAGTAAATCGTCCTGAGACGTTTCGTACCGGTCAACTTCGTGTAGACCGTAAAGTCTGACAGCCCAAAGGAGTCAGCTCCGAACTCCTGCCTGTCCGGCAGACGACGATATGTCTCTATATACTCTCGAAGCTCTCGCTGCAACTGCTGCTTCGTCATTCTTCGCTGGCGAACCATGAGATTTTCCTCTCTACTTATGCAAAAGTTCACGCGCTCAAAGCGGCTAAACTCATTATATTGTCAGGTAGCTGATATCGAGTATGAAATATCTCACAATGATTGCGCATATGTATATAAATAGTTAGTATGGACGCATGAAATGTCTTGAGCGGAGGATCACGGGGACGGAGATGGAATACTCCGGCCTTAGCTCGAATAGCAATGGACGATGGGAAAAACTGGAATACGACCAAGTCAAGCACATCATTAACCATTACTTGCCGCAAGGCATCGAAAAAGTGGGGGGGTTCACAACAAACGGCTCTAGAATCTACCCCGACATGCTAGCGTTTTTTGAGTACGCAACGCCGGAAGATGACAGTATCATAGGGACGGTCGTCAACGAGATCGCGGGCGAGCGGATCGTCCAAAGAGCCTACGCAAATGCCAAGGCGGATGGTTATTTATCTGATTTTTGCATAAACAAGCGTGTACTCAGTGACAATGGCGAAACATGGGGCTATCATGCAAGTTTTGCTGCTGACCGCCGGAAAATATCGCTTACCGAACAGGGGCTAGGCGTTCTCGGACTACATCTGGCATCTATGAATATTTATGCTGGAGCCGGTGCGATTTGGCACAAATCTGAATACGACGGCGGTACACGGTTTGCATTGTCGCAAAAGCAGTACAAGCTGAACCGGGAAGTCGACAAGTCATCCCACAATGGCAGCGAGCCCTTATTAAACATACGCGATGAGGCCCTCTCAAATGTCGCGTGGAATATCTCTCGTATTCACGTGACAGCCATGGACCCGAACATATCGCCATGGGCAACATGGATGAAGCTTGGGACGACCTCAATCGTACTGCGGCTCATGGAGAATGGTTACGTCAATAGCAAGGCGTCGGATATAGCGATAGACTACGGCACCCCCATGTATGAATTTGCGAAAAATGTCGCGGACGACCCGACGCTAAAGTATGCCGTTCCTCATTATACGGGCGAATACAGCCTACGTGCGCTCGACATCCAGCGCAAACTATACGAACGCGCCGAGCTACTCAACCTCCCGCCGCAGGAAGCTGCCATCATGCCCGAATGGAAACGAGCTTTGGACGACCTAGAGGAGGACCCGATGCGACTTGACGATCGAGCAGACTGGGTCATAAAAAAACGTATCATCGAACGGATAAAAGCAAAACGGGAGGCGGATGGACACAAGCTCGCCGTAACTCATGATTCGATCGTTCGTGCCCTATGGTATTACGATCTGCTCGATCCCGAACGCAGCTTAGGAATCAAAATGCGCGAAAGAGGCGTACTGAAACAATGGATGCCACCCGAAAAAGAGATAGAAAACGCCATCGAATATCCTCCGGAGACGACGCGCGCAAAGCTTAGAAGCGAATTTATGCGAGAACTATCCCGTGAACGGCCTCTCGACGTTAAATGGGAGAGAGTCGAGATAAAAGAAACGACTTTGATACAGAACCCGTCACAGGGTGTTCAAGCAAGAAGAACGACGCTACCCTCCGAGGTTCGCCAGCTCCATCCGTACCAAACTGAATGGGACGAGGATATCAATAAGCTCATGCAGTAAGTAGGTGTGCTATACAGATAGCCAACGAAACACAAAGCCAAACACTTTATCCAGCGCCTTATCAGCCAGGATCTATTCTGAACTCGTCAATGTAGAGCTTTCTACATCTCCTCATCCAAAATAGATCCTGACTAGCTCATCCATATGGATAAAATATTCGTTTTGTATTACGCTGACTATATGAAAGCACTCTGGAACGATACGGTGATAGCCGAAGCACCCAAAGAATGCCTGATCCGCATAGAAGGAAACTGGTATTTTCCTCCTGACGCGCTCAAACGCGAGTACTTCACGGACAGCGATCATCACACCACATGTCACTGGAAGGGCGAAG